>CAISEE010000043.1 GCA_903884345.1 Candidatus Adlerbacteria bacterium
AAAATTGCCATTCTTTTTGGTGCGCACAGACGCACACCTGGGACACTTTTTTTGTAGTCATACCTTGATTGTAGCTGTTGCGTTGTGGTTGGGCCATGGTGTGGCAAAACAGCCTCACATTTTCCCATTAAGCCGATTTTTACTTCGAGTATTGGAGTCCAGAGCAAAAGCGAGTCGGACGGTACTTCCCAGACTTCCTTGTTGAGACCTCAAAAGGGCGTTTCATCGTCGTGGAGGCGAAAGGAGGGAATGAGCAAGCCGACTACGAGGCAAACAAGAAATCCTACAAAGGCAAGCTCGAAAATGTCACAAACGAGATTTTGGCAAAGGAAATTGGTTTTAACGATTTCCAGAGCATCAACAAGAACTTCGAGTACCGCCTTATTTTCAACGCCTCACTCCAGCGCGAGCAGGTGCGGCTCTTTGAGGAACTAAAAAAGCGCTAACTATGGCGAAAGAGCGGAAAATAATCACAGAGGATTTTGTACAAAGCTCTGTCATACGACATCTTAAGGTGAACGGGTGGAGCACATCGCTACAAAGTGCCGAACTGTGGGAGCAAGGCGTTGATATTAGGGTCCGTAACGACCGTTTTTCTCGGTATTGGCTTATCGAAGCGAAAGGCGACCCGTCGGCAACGGTAAAAAGTCCATCAGGGAGTCAAAGCAGCAGTTTCAACTCCGCCGTGGGGCAAATTCTTACAAGAATGCACAGCAAAGGTGCTCGCGGATATAAGTACCGATATAAATACGGTATAGCTTTTCCCGTCTCGTTCAGAAAGATGGTCATGAGAAAAATGCCTTTTGACGTGATGGACAAGCTTAACCTCTACCTCTTTTTTGTGGACGGTATAGGCAATGTTGAAGAAATTAAGTGGAACCAATTAAAAAAGGAGGGGCAATTGCAAAATAACCATGGTCCACATCACACCCGAATCCGTCGAACAGTGGCGCAAGACATTTAAGGAGCAGTACGGGGTAGACTACTCTGACCAAGAGGCGCGGGAGGCGGCGAGTAATCTTGTCGGGCTTTTTGACCTGCTTTTAAAGATGGACCGAAAGCAGCATCCAGAGAATTACGAACAGAAACAAAACAGTGACACGCAGAGTGGGGTAAAATAGTAAAATGGACGAGGAGATGGAAATTGATGAGGCTCCCGAGGACGACGAAATACGGCGTCTGATGCAGGAGCACGATATTGACGCGGACACGGCACAAAAAGCCCAAGAGCTTATTGATGACGGTCTGGACGAGGACGAGGCTATCGAACTAGCTGACGAGATATAGTGAAATCAAAGGTGGGTATGTAGATTGTTGCATCATCCAACCGCTCAAAAACAGTTCGAACGTCCTCTACGACGGCACCCAAAATAGGAATTGAACTGATACGGTGTTGTGGTGACGGCGATTTTTAGTTCGAGTGTATCCGATATGAAAAAGAGAAGCGACCTTTGCTCTCGCATTGGTCGCTAGTACTTAGCTAAGCGTGTGCCGCACCTACAAAGCAACACTCAAGGCGTTAATGTAGTGCTATACTTGCTGCATGATTGAATGGTATAGAGTTACGTGGTATTCGCGTATCGGGGCGCTCTTTCTATTTTTAGTAGTTGTACCGGCATTGTGTTTGTATCTCGGTGAGCAGTATGGAGCGCTCGAAATGGAGCGTGCACCAATTGTGGCGGGAATGATTGAAAAAAACATCGGCGCGAAGCTCAGTCCCGGTTTCGTGGAACTGCATTTCGGCACATTGGATAGTATGTCTACACAAAATAAAACCAGTGTCGTTGCGACGGTTACTGGTCCAAGCACTAAAGAAATTACAATATACACATCAGATGACCCTGGTGACGCACGAATACGAATACATGACGTGGTGACGGGCAAACAATGTGACACTGCCTACTATTTAGTCACGCGCGTTCTCCTTTTTGAACCTACTGAAACTATTGCGATTGTGTACCATTACAATGGGTCTAATAATTATGTGACCACAGTGGATACTGCCACTTGTAAGCCAATAGGCTCGATTGGAACCTCGGTAGATCCATCTATAGAACGCTAAATATATTTGCCAAAAAAATACAATCATAAATACTATGGATACCAATGCAGGCCAAAATGTCACCGTGTCGCCTCGCGCGACGAAGAGCATTATTGTAATCGGGTTTATCATCGTTATACTCGCAATCCTCCTTCAAAGCTACATATTTTTGTGTGGCCGCCCGAATCGCCCCGGAATCCTAAACGGCGTTCTCGGTGCTTCGATTCAACGAACACCAAACCAATTTTGCGACGGCGCATCTCGACTGTTTTGACCTATGCTCCACTAGCTTTCGAGATAGTTGCCATTGTTTGCAGTTGTTGACCGCAGCGTTGAAAGGGCGTATATACTGCATGCATCAGATGCTCGGCAGACATGCGCTACAGCTGAATATGTGGATTGTTCTCGTGGCGCTGGGTTGCTACCAGCTCTATTTGCAGTGGCACCTGCGGGGCGGGGAGGGATTCAAAGAGGGGTTTATCAAAAACCTGCAGGTGTTAACCGGCATCCCGGCACTCGTATTCCTCGGTGTGTACCTTATCGACCCCACCGAGATTGGCTACGTCTTCGTGCACATTCCACACCTTCTTCGACTTGTGGGGCTTGTGCTGTTTAATGGCGCGGGGCTCCTTATCGTGTGGTCACATGTGACGCTCGGCCGGTTTTGGTCGGGCGATCTTGAGACACGCGCGGATCATCGGGTGATAGATACCGGTCCGTACCATTATGTGCGCCATCCACTCTACGCCAGCTACCTCTACATGACGCTCGGGCTCTTTTTGATGACCGGCAACTGGCTGGTCGGCGGCTCGATGCTGCTCTACTTCACAGCGGTCGCCGCACGCTGTGGCAAAGAAGAAGAGATGCTCCTGTCGCGCCTCGGTGCTCCGTACGCGCACTACATGCGCCGCACGAATCGTTTTATTTTTGGGAAGGTTCGGTAGGTCTTTTTTTTGCTACTCGTCCTCCCTGAACCACATCTCTTAGTGCGCAAACCGCAATAGCAGGTATGGCTTCTCGCGAGGGCATGCTGCGTTGCCAAAGATGGAGAACAGACGACGTTTCCATTTTGGCTGATCTTGGATTGGGTATGTAATCTCTATGTCTGGATGTGCCGCAAGGAGCGCTGCTTTGGTAGGGAAGTGCTCGACGGATGCGACAATGCGCTCGAATGCGGGGATGGGCACCTGTTTGAATGAGACGCCGCTTCGCTTGCAGACCACCGTGTGTCCGGGCAGTATCTCCTCCTCGTCTACATCGTCGCTCATGCGGGCATCGTAGTTGCGTTCGTGGCTGGCGAGCTGCGCATATTCTTTCATGTGGATCGCGTGGTAGCGCAGGGTGTGGCAGGTACCATCCCAGACAGGGTGATTCTTTTTCATGAGCCTGGTGTAGTCGTTGAGCGGGTAGGTCAGGGTCTTCGTGTATTCGGGGTGCAGGTCAAGCCAGCTCGAAATATCGGTGTAGGTGATGCCGTGAAAGCCGAATTCGCCGTTCCAACTGACGCAGCGATGGTCGCCTTCTTTGCTGAAGCACGCGGCGACCGTTTCGGGTGCGAATCGCATCCCAACGGCTTCGAGTGTTGGTCGTGCTGTTTTGCAGATCCAGACATCCTCCGGGTGCACTGTGCCACCAATTGTTTTGTAGTGGCCAGCCATGGAATCGAGCAGTCGTTTGCTGCGAAGGCTAAACCCGCCGTTTCCGACGCGCAACCCGCGCAGGTGATACCACGGTGCACCGATGTAATCGTACTCAAGAAACTCGTCGCTCCACGCATTAGGATTGAGGACGAATCCATCGTACTGAAAAATGAGCGCGAACTCAGTATCGACATATGCGGCCATCGAGGTGATGCAAAACTCCGAGTACTCCTTGACCGACCGTATGGCAGGGATAGAAAAGACTCGCGGGTCACTGCTCGGGATCGACGAGAGCAACTTCACCGCCTCAAACGACAAGCCGAGTTCACAGATGTCGGCGGCCTGGATGAGGCGGTCGATGTCGACGCAATCGACCCCAATAAGCGTGACATTTGCTAAGTGTTTCTTCACTCTCACATAGTACCCCTTATACTCGCGTATGAACATGACTGGAAACGCTTGCACTACACTTTCGGCATAAAATAACCCGCCCCTGGTGAGGGGGGCGGAGTTTCGCGAGCGTTTGTCTGATACGGTGCCGCACAGGGTGCCGTTAGAGCGAGGATGGTCCCAACCACTCCTGCAACTCAAGAAAGAGCGGGTTTGAATCATCGCCCAGCGGCGTGGTAATCGGCAGTTTCGCTGCCACTCGTGCCGGGACGTTTTGTTCCTCGCAAATCGCTCTTCGCAGAGCCTTGGTGCGCCGTTTGAGCGTCACCGAGAAGCCGTTGTTGGCACCTGCAAGAATCGCCCGCGCGTGTGCGCCGGCCAGCGTATCGAGCAAGTCTTTGATGGTGGCGCGTTGATGTTCCATTGCTACGTACATCTCCCAGAAGTTGTGCAGCTAGTGTAGAAGGGTAGCAGGGTGTTCGTGGGTGGACGATTAAAAAACCTGCGTCTTCATGAAGTGTGCCTGGCAGGTGTGCATAGAGTGTGCGCGACCGTGCGGTATAGTTACGAGTATGCGTACCATACCCACTCTACTCATTGGCCTCGCCATAACCGCCTCGGTGTTTCTTGCCGTGCCCAGCGCCGCGCGTGCGTCGTCGCTCACGGCGGCACAGACGGAGGCGATCGTCTCGCTCCTGCAATCCTTCGATGTCAGTGCCGACACGGTGGCCCAGGTGCGGGCGATTCTTGCCGGGACCACTGTGGCGACGACGGGGAGCGCCGTGCAACGCAGCTGCCCGGCGCTTTCCAACCGCCTTGCCACGGGCTCGACCGACCAGGGGAGCAATGGCGAGGTCTCACAACTGCAACAGTTTCTTGGTGGGACCGTGTCGGGCTACTTTGGCCCTGCAACCAAGGCGCTGGTAGGTGCCTGGCAGGCGTCAAATGGAGTCGTGTCGGCAGGGGATCCCAACTACGGCGTCGTGGGGCCGCTCACGCGCGCCACCATCGCCAATGCCTGCGCGACCTCATCGACCGCAATCGTACCGCGGCCCAGTGTCGCCGCGACCGAGCCGCAGGCCCAGACGCCGGCGGAGATTCTTGCGGCCGCGCGTGCAACGCAGACAGCCACGACGCTCACGTCGCCGTTTACGATTTCGACCACCACCAAAACCATCGTGCTCCCGCGCTCGGGCGCGATCGCCACATCGACCATGGTAGAGCTTCGCGCGATGGCGCGGGCAAACCTTGCGGCGCTCGGATCAATCACCGTCGCCCCCAGCACCTTGGCGGGTATCAAGGCAGCGATCATCGCCGCAGTGACCGCGCACAAAGCGACCATGCTCTCGGGGGATATCGCCGCAATCACCGCCGTGCAATCACAGTGGTTGCCACGTAGCGCGAGTGCGGCGGTCGTCGCAAAAGGGCCGACCGACGCGATGCGGTTAGCGGCCGCGGCGGCCGCGGCAAAGGACGACGACTTCATGCTCACGTCGGTGCTCGCGTCGAGCACGACCGCCTGGACGGTGGTCAACGATAAGATGGTGACCATTCAGTACCAAAGCGGTGGAGACGTCGCGCAGCGCTTTTTCATCAACATGAATGGTTTGTGGACGTTTATTAATGCGAGCATGTAACTCGTCGTTCGCGTTATACTAACCTTTTATGACCAAACAACCGAAATTAAAATTGCGGGAGACCGCGCTCTCGATCACCCGATGGGTTGGGTCGCTCCAGTCGATCGTGGTGCATACGTTTTTGTTTTTAGCGTGCTTCGGCGCGGTGGTGACGGGTGTGCTGCAGTTTGATCGGATGCTTTTGGTGCTCACGACGGTGGTTTCGCTCGAAGCGATCTACCTCTCGATTTTCATTCAGATGACGATCAACTACACGACGGCGCACCTCGAAGAAGTGGGGCAGGACATTGATGAGATTCAAGAGGACATCGGCGAAATCCAAGAGGACGTCGACGAGATTCAAGAAGACGTGGATGAAATCCAAGAAGACGTCGACGAGCTTCAAGAGGATATCGAGGAGATCGCCGAGGACGATAAAGAGGGGGATGCCCTGGCAGCGGCACACGAGAAGCGACTCCAAGACATCCACGCCGTGCTCCAGCGGCTCACCAGCGAGATTGAAAGGATGCAGAAGTAGCAGGGTTCACCACAAGTGCACCGATTATTCGTAGGGTTAAGCAATGCGTATGACGGACACCGCAAAGACTAAGATCACCGAAGCGACGCGCGGGTTCTTCTCGGAATTTAAGACGTTCGCGATCAAGGGCAATGCCATGGATTTGGCGATTGCGGTCGTCGTGGGCAACGCGTTCACGGCGGTCATTAACTCACTGGTCTCCGACATCATCACGCCCGCGCTCGGGCTCGTGACGGGCAACGGCATGACCGATGTCAAAACACTCTCGGTCACGCTGCGCGAGGCGCACGCGGGGATGGGTACGTCGACGCCGCCGCTCCTCTTGCACTACGGGTCGTTCATTCAGACCTCGATCAATTTCCTCATCATCTCGCTCTCGATCTTCGTCGTGTTCAAGGGGATCTCGAGCGCACGTCAAAAGCTCTTTCGCCAGGGTGAGGAGGCGGTCCCGGCGCACGAAAAACCAGCACAGGAGCGCCTTTTGGAGGAGATTCGTGATTTGCTGAAGGAGGGGAAGTAAGTTACCATTTTACTATATGCAATTGAAAAAATGTAAGGTCTCGACATCGACCGCGATCATGATTGCGGGCCTGCTCGTTGCCGGTGCGATTATCTTCGTCAATGTCCGTGAGCAAAAAGCGGGTGCCCTCGGTGGCGGGGAAAACGTGCCGGCCGCTGCCGCCGATCTCTCGAAGGCGCGCCCGCCGTCCGCGACCGACCACGTGTCGGGCACCGTCGGCGCGCCCATCGTCATGATCGAGTACTCTGACTTCGAGTGCCCGTACTGCTCGATGGTCTACCCGACGCTCAAGCGCATCGTCGCAGAATCAAATGGCCAGATTGCCTGGATCTACCGCAACATGCCGCTCACAACAATCCACGCGGATGCTGAGCCTGCGGCCGAGGCCGCCGAGTGCATCGCCGACGAGGCGGGGAACGCGGGCTTCTGGAAGTTCGCCGACGACATCTTCGGCAATCAAAGCGCACTCTCGAGCACACGCTACGCGGCACTCGCCAAAGCGGCCGGCGCTGACCCTGCGAAGTTTGCCGCCTGCACCGCCTCGCATCAATTCAAGGACAAGATCGCGACCGATTCGGCCGAGGCACAAAGCTTGGGTGCCCAAGGGACGCCGTACATCCTCATCATCAACACCAAGACCAAGAAGTCGGCCATCGCGCCGGGTGCACTCAAGTACGACGATCTTCTCCAGTTGGTGAAGTCGGTGCAATAATCATAATTTTTCGAGCCTATGAACACGTTTTTCGAAGGCAAGCTCGGTGACTACACGCGCAAAGGTTTGTTGGCGGCGGTCGTGATGATTGCGCTCTCCTACGGCGTCTCGTCGGTTGAAAGCATCGTGAATCTCTCGCACGCAGACTATACGCACGGTTCGATCACCATTACGGGTCACGGTGAAGTGCTCTCGGTCCCCGATATCGCGACGTTCACGTACTCGGTCGTGGCCGACAAACCGACCGTTGCCGACGCGCAAGCAGAGGCGTCGCAGACCGCAAACACAATCGCCAGCTACCTCAAAGCTGCCGCCGTGGCTGATGCGGATGTGCAGACCACCGACTACTCGGTCAGTCCGCAGTATGACTACGTGCAACCCCCTTGCACCACGGGTACCTACTGCCAGGGTAAGCAGGTGCTCAAGGGCTACGAGGTGCGCCAGTCGACCAAGGTCAAGGTTCGTGACACCGCCAAGGCGGGTGAGCTTTTGGCCGGTGTGGGCACTAAGGGTGCGACCGAAGTCAGCGGTCTCTCATTTACCTTCGACGACCCGTCCATCGCACAGGGGCAGGCCCGCGAGAAGGCGGTCACGGATGCCAAAGTGAAGGCCGAGAAGCTCGCCCAGTCGCTGGGTGCGCACCTGGGCAGCGTCACCTCGTTTGACGAGAACCTCGCCGGTTCGAACACCAACCCCGTCCCGATGTACGCCAAGGCGGTGGGTGCCGGCATGAGTGATGCGGTCGCGCCCCAAATTGCGGCCGGCCAAAACACGGTGGACGACGACGTTACCATTACCTACGAAATTCGCTAACATGGAGCCCCGTGTCGCCACCACCTCCCGCACTCGATGGGGAGGTGGTGGGTCGACCGGGCGTGTTGACAAGGGCTTTCTTGGGGAGTATGATATATGTCATTAAGGGCCCGCGAGGGCTTTTAAAAATGCCTAAAAATTTATGCCCAACTATTTTAAAGAAGTGAAAGGTGAGATGAAGCACGTGTCGTGGCCGACCCGAAGCCAGGCCTTGGTCTACACCGGTGTCGTTATCGGGGTGTCGCTCGCGACCGCCGCATACCTGGGCGGCTGGGATTACCTTTTTTCGGCGCTCATCCAGAAAATAATCTAACCATTAGCTACAAGTACTATGGGAAAACAAGACACCAGTGTCGGCCGCGCGTGGTATGCCATCCACACCTACGCGGGCTACGAGAACGCCGTCGCGCGTAACCTCAAGCAGCGCATCGAATCGCTCGGCCTCTCGGACAAGATCTTTAACGTCATTGTGCCGACCGAGCGCACCATCAAAATCAAGGGTGGTCGCCGCGTCGAGGAAGAAGAGAAGGTCTACCCGGGCTACGTCCTGGTCGAGATGACCGTCGACGACCAGTCGTGGTTTGTGGTGCGCAACACGCCGCGCGTGACCGGCTTCGTGGGTTCGGGCGTTAACCCCGTCCCGCTCCAGAAGCACGAAATGGACGAGCTCTTGGGCCGCATGCACGAGAAGGAGGGCTCGGTCAAACACGCGATCGACCTTGGTGTCGGTGACGCGGTGGTCATCGTCGACGGCCCCTTCAAGGAGCTCGACGGCAAGGTGGGCGAGGTCGACGAGGCGCGCGGCAAGGTCAAGGTCTTGGTCTCGATGTTCGGTCGCGAGACCCCGGTCGAGCTCGACTTCCTCCAGGTCAAACGCATCTGATTCCCGGCCACTTGCAAACTATCACTTTTTAGGTACTATACCCTCACATGGCAAAGAAAATCACTAAGAAACTCAAGATCATCGCTCCGGCAGGCAAGGCAACCCCTGCGCCTCCACTCGGTACCACGCTGGGCCCGGCCGGCATCAACATCGGCGAATTCGTCAAGAAATTCAACGATGCGACCCAGTCGATGATCGGTAACCTCATCCCGTGTGAGATTACGATCTACGAGGACCGCTCGTACGATTTCATCCTCAAGACCCCGCCGGCATCCGGCCTCATCATGAAGGCGATCAACAAAGAGAAGGGTTCGGGCAAGCCCAACACCCAGAAGGTCGGCACCCTCACCAAGGCACAGCTGCGCGAGATCGCCGAGCGCAAGATCGTCGACATGAACGCCAACGACGTCGAGGCCGCAATGAACATCATCGCCGGCACCGCACGCTCGATGGGTGTGGACATCGTCAAATAAGATTTTTAAACCGGTTCACACAAAGCGCCCTTCGGGGCGTTTGTGTTTTTCAGGTACTAGCAAACAGCAAAAGCCGCGTGACGATTTCCCCGCTGAGGCTCCGGCCAAGGCGGGGATCGTTGTATCTATTTGGTAAAAGAATCGCCCACCCCGATAGTCTGGGGCGGGCGTCTGTTAGGCGAGGTCGAACTGTGCGGCAAACTCTGACCAATCTCGCTTGGAGAGGCCGCTGGTCTCTTGCGTGACCACTTCGCCCGCGAGCTGGCGCTTCACTACCGCGACCATCTGCGCCGAGAGGGTCACAGCACCCAGGCGGTAGTCGCGAAATGCCGCGGTTGCAATCGGTACCCACGCTTCGGTCATTTGCAGCATAGCCTCGGCGTACACCCGGATCTCGTACTGTGCGTGCGAGTCGGCACGAAGTCCCAGGAAGTGGAAGAGGTTGTGCAGGTTTACCTTCCAATACCACTGGGTGTAGGTGTTCACGGTCAGGTTCATGCGAGCTAGTTCGCGTGCGAGGCCTAGCCGGTTTGGGTCTGCTCGCTCGCCCTCGTTAAGCATATGGGCGTAGTGCGCGTAGCATTGGTCGGCGTCTGAGCGGAGCAAATGCAAGACCTCGGCCGCTTCCTCGCCACTGAGCACCTGGCCGCGACCTTGGCGATTAATGGTCGCTTGAGCCGCGAGATTCTCGGGCGAGGGGATGTAGAACTCCTTGTCCAAGATGGAGTAGCGCGCCGAGTATTCATTGACGCTGGCGGTGCGATGTCTAATCCACTGTCTGGCGACGAAGATCGGCAGTTTGACGTGGAATTTGATTTCGCACATTTCAAACGGCGTCGTGTGGCGGTGCCGCATCAGATATCTGATGAGCGCCGCATCCTCCTGTGCCCGTTTGGTGCCGCGCCCGTAGGATACGCGGGCGGCCTGCACAATCGCCGCGTCGTCGCCCATGTAATCGATCACACGCACGAACCCGTGGTCGAGAACAGAGAAGTGTGTATGCATCATCGTTTCAAGATCGGGGACGGTGGGCCGGATGGTCTCCGACCGACTGGCGCGCGCGTCCATGATCTCAGCGGTTTGCTCTGGGGAGAGAGTCAAAGGTGCCTCCTGGGTTACAAGTCCGCTCAAACAGTACCACAGCGAGCAATCTTCACAATCCTTTCAATTTTGCCGCTTTTGTGGCACTGTAGCTGGCAGAAGGTTCAACGAATTAGCGAAAGGAAGTAGCTATGGCTGACCGTGCACAAGGTGTGCTACCGCGACAAACCTTTGCGTCGCTCATTTC
The DNA here is from genome assembly GCA_903884345.1 of Candidatus Adlerbacteria bacterium. Taxonomy (GTDB): domain Bacteria; phylum Patescibacteriota; class Minisyncoccia; order Phycocordibacterales; family SBAW01; genus GWA1-54-10. The sequence continues at coordinate 10,915 of CAISEE010000043.1, forward strand.
TGCCGGATTCATCCAGGGTATTGATGTAAATTGTGCGTCCGCTGCATCGCTCGACTTGCCGCTCAGTAACGAGGCGTATCGCATCAGTTACGCTTTTTTGCCGGGGCAGGGGCGCACGGTGCGATCCTACCTCGCCGCCGTCGGCGCCGAACTGTTCGATCTCTCAAATCGTCTCGAGGTTGGTGCAACGTATCTGGTGCGTATCGCGGGGCAAATCGAACTTCCTCGCGAGGTGTACGGGTATAGCAATCCAAAGTCGTCCGCAGGCCGGCTCAACCTGCTCGTTCGCATCGTCGCAGATAATGTAGCGATGTACGATGCGCTGACGCCGGCGAGGTGGCAGGGGGAGTGCTGGGTACTGCTCCAAGCGAACAGTTTTCCGGTACGACTGAGCCCGGGGCTGTCCGTTTCGCAGTTGCGGTTATTCACCGGCCCGACGTTTCTTAGTCCACTCGAAGTCGAGTGCGCCGCGCGTACGCCGGGTCTGTTCTTCCACGCGGACGGCACGCCGTATCGCAGTGAAGAATATGTGCGGCACGCCGATTCGCTGCTTATCCCGCTTGCGATTCCCAACGAAATTGGGGCGCAAATCGGATGGGAGTGCCGCGGCTCCAGCCACACGCTCGATTTCTCGAAACGGCACGAATACGAACCGGAAGACTTCTTCTCGCCAGTCTTCGTTCAGCGCGACGGGTCTGTGTTGCTGCGCAAAGGCTGCTTCTACATCCTCTCGACCGAACCGCGCATCTGTGTCCCACCGTGGATTGCGGCCGAGTTGCGTGCGATCGACCCTCGGTTTGGGGAATATCGGACGCACACGGCGGGGTACATCGACCCTGGTTGGGGTTATGGCGTCGAGGGCGAAGGGAGGGGGTCCGTCATTACACTCGAGTTTGTGATGTACGAAGACACCCGCTTCTTCTTGGGTGACCTGCGGTATGTCGCAAGGATTCGCTACGAGCGTATGTGCGAAACTCCCGACCGACCGTACGGCTCCAACAACCCAAGCTATCCCAAGCAAGGGTTGGGGCAGCTGTCCCGACACTTCAAATAAACGGTCTACAGTAACTCGCGGCTCGCGATCTCTCCCCAGAGATTGCGGGCCGTTTCTTTATTTCACTTTGCGTGGTACGGTGTGGGCAGTTTTGTTCTGAAAGGGAAAAACGATGCGACGTTTAATCGTTCTCGAAGGCGGCGAAGGGGCGGGAAAGTCTACCGTCCTGAAGCTCGTGAGGCAAAAGTTGGACGAGCAGGACATTCCGTATCTGCTAACGCGGGAGCCCGGGGGGTCGCTATGTGCGGAGTTGATTCGCGATTTGATATTCTCCGATGAGGGAAAGGCTGCAGACGCGCTCACACAGTTCTGCTTGTTCTGGGCGGCGCGCGCGAGCCATCTGCAATGGCAAATACGGCCAGCGCTACGGTCTGATTGCGTGGTCCTGAGCGATCGCTATGATGCGTCGACGTTTGCCTACCAAATTGCTGCAAAAAATGGGCAAGACTTGGCGTCCTTGTTCTGGACAACACGCGAGATGTTTCAGCGGGGAATGTTGGAACCTCTCTACATTTACCTCGATGTACCGCCTGAGATTGGACTCGCGCGGGTCCAGAGTCGGGGCGGCAAAACCACCCACTTCGACGATGAAAAAATCGACTTCCATCGGCGGGTGGCGGAAGGATTCAGTCAGTTCTTCCAAACGATTGAAGCGCGCGGCGGGCGGGTTGCAGTCGTGAATGCCCAGCTGCCGCTCGAGGCCGTTGTGCAGCGAGTGGTCACAGAAATTCTAATCGAGCTGCGCCAACCGTAAGCAGAAACCGGCCCCGCCTTTTGGTGGGGTCGTTCTTTTTATGCAAACAGGGCGAAAGTGGTACAATCGGCGCATGACGTTGCCGATTAAGATGCTTCGCCTGGGCGACGCCAAACTGCCGGATGTGCACTATGCACACGATGCGGGGCTCGATTTGTACTCGCTCGAGGAAGTGACGATCGCGCCCAGCGAGCGGGTATTGGTGGGGACGGGGATTGCGATGGCGATACCCCAGGGCTACGCGGGGCTCGTGTGGGACAAAAGCGGGCACGCCAACAAGCGAGGGCTCAAGACCTTGGGCGGGGTGGTGGATGCGGGCTATCGGGGCGAGATTAAAGTGGGGCTCATCAATCTTTCGCAGGAGTCGGTTATACTCCCCAAACACGAGCCGGTGGCGCAGATGCTCATTCAGAAAGTCGAGCAGGTGTCGGTCGTCGAGGTTGACTCGCTCGACGATACCGAGCGGGGGAGTCGCGGGTTTGATAGTCGCGCTAACTAATACATTTTTATGAACCAGTACGACGCAATTAAAAAGCAAGACGAGGAAGTATTTTCGGCGATCGCGGGCGAGGAGGAGCGCGAAGCCCAGGGGCTCGAGCTTATTCCCTCTGAAAACTACGTCTCGCGCGCGGTGCGCGAGGCACAGGCATCCATTTTGACCAACAAGTACGCCGAAGGCTACCCGGGCAAGCGCTACTATGGCGGGCAGGAGTTTACCGATGCGGTCGAAGTCTTGGCGATTGAACGTGCCAAGAAACTCTTTAATGCAAAATACGCCAACGTGCAGGCGCACTCGGGGGCTAATGCCAACATCGCGATGTACTTCGCGCTTTTGCAACCTGGCGACACGGTCCTTGGTATGGATCTTTCGCACGGTGGGCACTTGACCCACGGCCACCCAGTGACCTACATCACCAAGTTCTTCAACTTCGTGCGCTATAAAATGAAGGACGCCGACACGGGCGAGATTGACTATGACGACATGCTGCGCGTGGCAAAAGAGGCGAAGCCGAAAATTGTCTTGGCGGGCTTCTCGGCCTACTCGCGCGAACTCGACTACGCAAAGTTCGTGGCCATCGCCCGCGAGGTGGGGGCCTATGCCGTGATTGATATCGCACACATCGCCGGGCTCATCGCCGGTGGTGCCGCCAAGAATCCGTTTGACTATGGCTTCGCTGTCATGACCTCGACCACGCACAAAACATTGCGCGGCCCGCGTGGAGGGCTCATCTTGGTGCGCGATAGCGAGGAGATTGCGAAGAAAATCGACAAGGCCATCTTCCCGGGGCTCCAGGGAGGCCCGCTCATGCACATCATTGCCGCCAAGGCCGTGGCATTCGGCGAGGCGCTCGACCCGTCATTCAAAACCTACGCAGAGCAGATTCTTCTCAACGCCAAAGCCATGGAGGCAGTGTTTCGCGCCCACAACATCCGCATGCTCGGCGGTGGCACCAGCAACCACCTTATTTTGGCCGACGTCTTTGGCTCGCTCGGGATCCCGGGCAAAGAGGCCGAGGGGGTCCTCGATTCGGTGGGCATCACGCTCAATAAAAATGTTATTGCCGATGATACGCGCGGGGCGCTCGACCCGTCAGGCATTCGCTTCGGCACGCCAGCCATCACCACGCGCGGCTTCAAAGAAGGGGAGTGTGCACAGGTGGCCGAGTACATGGTTGATGCACTGCTCCACAAAGATGACGCGGCGCACCTCTCTGGCATCCGCGCAACCATCACCGAGCTGTGCACACGATTCCCGATTCCGGAGACATTCGTGTAAAGTAGAGGGATGGTAGCGTTTCGTCTCCCTCCCGTAGTCATTTCGTTTTGGCGCCGCTATGAGCGGCTCATGAGCATGGGTGCGCTGGCGCTTGGCTTCCTCTTCGATATCTACCTGGCCAAAAGCCCCGCGAGCGTCGCCGACAATATACTGCTCGTCTTCTATTTGCTCCTCACGGGTGCCATCATTATCGTCTTCAATGCGCGCTCCAAGACCTTTGCGGTGGGCGAGCAAAACCCGACCGAGCGGCTGCTGCTCATTTTGGCGCTCCAATTTTGCTTCGGTGGCCTGGCGAGCAACCTCCTCATTTTGTACGGCAAGAGCGGGACCCTCGGCGGTAGCGGGTTCTTTGTCATGCTCTTGGCGGCATTTGCGCTGGGGAACGAATTTTTGAAAACCAAGTACGCGCAGCTTCAGTTCAATATCGCGATCTACTACGTCCTACTGCTCACGTACTGCACCATCGCCATCCCGACCTTTTTTCTGCATGCAATCGGGCTGCAAGAGTTCTTCATCTGCGGCGCGGTGAGTTTGGTCTACACGGCGCTCTACCTGTGGCTCCTCTTTTTTGCGGCGTACCGGTTGCGCAGTCGCCGGCAGATGGTCGAGGTTTCGGCAATCGTCGTGATAGTCTTTGGTCTTTTCTCGGGGCTCTATTTGCTGAACTTCATCCCGCCGGTGCCGCTCTCGGTCAAGGCAATCGGCATCTATCACCAAATTACACCCGACGACGGTAACTACACGGCGATCTACGAGGCGCCCGAGTGGTGGGCGTTTTGGCGCGACACGAGTGCAACCTACAACTACACCGCGGGTGAGAGCGCCTTCTGTTTTAGTGCCGTCTACGCGCCGGGCAAACTCTCGACGCCAATCACGCATCGCTGGGAGAAGTATGACGAGGACACCGGGGCGTGGGATACCATCAGTGATGTGACCTTCCCGATTAACGGCGGCCGCGCCGACGGGTACCGTGGCTACAGCGAAAAAGTAGCCATCACCCCGGGTCGCTGGCGTTGCGATGTCGAAACCGCGCGCGGGCAACTCGTCGGCCGCATCTCGTTTACCACGGTCGCGACCTCGACCCCGACCCTTTCCTTAACGCACCTCTAGCTGTAGTGTAGGCATATGATTCGCGAGACCATCGAACAAGCCATTCGTGCAGCCCTTGAGGAGCTCGGCGCCCCCGAGGTGTCGTTTGCGGTGGAGCGTCCGGGCGATATGGCGCATGGTGACTATGCGACCAACGTGGCGCTTGTCGCGGCCAAGAAACTCGGCAAGAATCCGCGAGAGGTAGCAGAGGCGATTCGTGAAAAACTCTCGCGCGCCGCGAACCATTCTTCCGAAAAGTCCTCGGATCTCCTTCCTGCGGAAGGCCAGACTTTTCTTCAGAATGGTTCGCTTCGCTTTGTCGATAAGGTAGAGATTGCTGGCCCGGGGTTCATCAACTTTTACCTAACCGACAAGGCGGTCAACGCGGCCATAGAAGAATCGATTACTGCGGGTCTCGCGTGGGGGAGTGCAGCGCGTCTCAAAGAGCGCTGGCTCATCGAGCACACGTCGCCTAACCCCAACAAGGCGATGCATATTGGGCACTTGCGCAACAACATCACCGGCATGGCGATTGCGAACATTGCTGCTGTCTCGGGTGTTGAGGTGATTCGCGACTGCATCGACAATAATCGCGGCATTGCGATTGCCAAGCTCATGTGGGGCTATCTCAAATTTGCCCGACGCGACGGCGCAACAGACAAAGATGTCGCGTACTGGTTTGCGCATCAAGACGAGTGGAACAATCCGCAGACGCTCGGCATGCGACCCGACCGCTTCGTCGACCAACTCTACGTACAAGGGTCCGAAGACTACGAGCATCACACCGAGTCGGCCTCGACAGTGCGCGCGATGGTCGTCGCTTGGGAGACTGGCGACTCGGTCGTGCGTGCCCTTTGGCAGACAGTGCTCGACTACTCCTACGCGGGTCAAGCGATGACACTCGAGCGATTGGGTAACCGATGGGACCATGTATGGCACGAGCACGAGCACTACCAAGACGGGAAGGACCTCGTCGAAGCTGGTCTACAAAAAGGTATTTTCAAAAAGGCCGACAACGGTGTTGCGGTCACTGACCTGGCCGCGTTTAATTTGCCCGACACGGTGCTCATGAAGTCAGACGGCACATCGCTCTACATTACTCAGGACTTGGCGCTCACACGATTGAAGCGGGAAAAGTTTCATCCCGACCGACTCTTTTGGGTGATTGGTCCCGAGCAGTCATTGGCCCTGAAGCAACTCTTCGCCTGCTGCGAGCAGTTGGGTATCGGCCACTTTGACGATTACACGCACATCTCGTACGGGTACATGAGCCTCAAGGGCGAGGGCAAGATGAGCTCGCGCAAGGGTACGGTAATCTACATCGACGACGTGCTCGACGCGGTCAAAGATGAAGTGCGCACGATTCTTTCCGCGCGCGAGGTTTCCCTTCGCGACCCAGAGCAGGTGGCCGAGCAGGTCGCGATCGGTGCGGTTAAATTTGGCATCCTCAAAGCGGGCCGCACGACCGACATCGCATTCGACGCTGCCGCAGCGGTGGATTTGCGCGGCGACACGGGGCCGTACCTGCAGTACACCTGTGTTCGTGCGCGCTCGGTGTTGGCTCGCGCGCATACAGAGGGGATAGACCCATCGCTTGATACATCGGCCGTAGCCGTCCCGTTGGGGCATGTGCTGCGCCAGTACCCCGAGGTGGTCTCGCTCGCGTTCGTCGAACTCGAACCCAGCCGCATCGCATCATATTTGCTCGAGCTTGCTGCGGCCTTCAATAGTTGGTACGCACAGGTCCATATTATGGATGGTACGAGCGCCGCTGCGCACAAACTTGCCCTGACCCAGGCAACCGCACAAACGATTGAAAATGGCCTGGCACTGCTCGGCATCCCAGTCCCCGAGGAGATGTAAAGCGTGGCGCAAACATCAGGTATACTGACTTCATGAAGTCAGTCCGCATTATTTTGCTCACGCTCATAATCCTCGGTCTCGGCGCAATCGCGACCGAGCGCTTGTGGGTGCCGGGGTTGGTGGCGCAGAAAGTAAAAAAGGAGCAAACTCCACAGGAGTCTGACGTCGTTCGGAAAGAAAACCAAAAAAGCGGCAATAGAAACGTGGTGTTCGACACGGACTCGTTGTCGCATACCTGCGCCTCGAGTGCGGGTGATGCGAACATTGGTCTGTATCAATTTGAGGAGTCACCTCTTACGTCCGGCAGCGACGAGACGTTAACCTATGTACTGTGCATCGAAGGGTCTGGGCCAAACTACACGGGTCGCTTGGCGATTGATGGATTTCAGACGCTTACCAGGATGTACGTGACGGCTTCGTTGATTGGTAACGGGTTACGCGTGAATTTTGACCATTACGCTGCAAACGACGTTCATTACGAGGTTATTCCAATAGCAGGCACTGAGCTTTTCTCCATCGACACAGTGCATCAAAACAAGATTATCTGGGGTTGGTTCTCGCCGATGGTTACTTCATCAGCAAGCGCCACAACTGCGTTCATGCGACACATTAGAAAGTAACGTACTATCCACCTCAGCCACCACCTGGAACTAAAGTAACTGCCATGATATTAAAACTGCTATGTGTCGTGTTCGGAATACTGCTGGGATTTGCTGCGCTGTACCTCACGGGCTGGGTTATGTTTATAAATGGATTTTCGGGTGGGGGAGTATCCGATTATGCACTATTTGTCCCGCTGCTTATTCCTGTCTTTGCGTTTGTTGGGTTTACGATTTTTGCGCGGTACATGCAGGTCCCGTTGTTGCACTTTAGTTTCATTCTTTTTCCGTATGCACTTTCGCTTTGTGGGTTGTGGTACCCCTTCACGCACTAGAGTGACCGGAGTTAGCATAAAAATTGCACGAGTCGGTTGAAGCTACCTTTCTACCCCAAAAAGGGTGGTGGTGGTATAGTCTTTTTATATGTTGGACACCAAGGATCAGGGTGGGGAGGAGAAGCCGGGGGTCGAACTCAAAGCGAAGGGGCCGCTGGCGGCGCGCGAGGAGGTCGTGCTCGATTTTTGGAACAAGGAGCGCATCTTTGAGAAGTCGCTCGAGCGACCGGCACCCAAGGGTGAGTACGTCTTTTACGACGGGCCACCATTTGCGACCGGGCTCCCGCACTACGGGCACCTGTTGCAGAGCACCATCAAAGACGCCATCCCGCGCTACCGCACCATGCGGGGCTTTCGCGTGTCGCGCCGCTGGGGTTGGGACTGCCACGGGTTGCCGCTCGAGAATCAAATCGAGAAGGAGTTGGGTTTCAAGACCAAGCGCGACATCGAGGAGTACGGCATCGAGAAGTTCAACCTCGCGGCCAAGAGCACGGTCTTGCGCTACGCCGACGAGTGGAAGCGCATCGTCCCACGCATCGGCCGTTGGGTCGACATGGAGGACGATTACAAGACCATGGACTCGACCTACACCGAGTCGGTCTGGTGGGCCTTCAAGTCGCTGTTTGATAAGGGGCTCATCTATGAGGGCTTCAAGGCGATGCATTTTTGCCCGCGCTGCGGCACCACACTTTCCAACAACGAGGTGGCGCTGGGCTACCAGGACATTCCCGACCTTTCGGTCACGGTGAAGCTGCCTTTGGTCGACGAACCCGAGACCTCGCTCTTGGCCTGGACCACGACGCCGTGGACGCTTCCCGGCAATGCCGCAGCCGCGGTTAATCCCGAGGCGACCTACGTCAAAGCACGCACCGAGGCGGGCTTCGTCATCGTGGCAAAAGAACTCGCCGAGAAAGTCTTGGGCGAGAATCCGCGCATCCACGAAGAGATGCTGGGCAAGGCGCTGGTGGGCCGCCGCTACGAGCCGCCATTTGCGTACTTCAAAGACATGCTCCACAAGCACAAGACCCACGCGTGGAAGGTCTACGCGGGGGACTTTGTGACGCTCTCGGATGGTACCGGCATCGTCCACATCGCACCCGCCTTCGGTGAGGACGACCTTAAGTTGGCCGAGGCCGAGAAGATTCCGCTCATCCACCACGTGAATGACGAGGGCAAATTCGTCGCGGCCGTGACCGATTTGGTGGGGCTCCCCGTCAAACCGAAAGGGCGCCACATGGAGACAGATGCCAAAGTTATCGAGCTCCTGAAGGAGAATGGTCGCCTGTTTGCCAGCGAGAAAATCACGCACTCCTACCCGCACTGCTGGCGCTGCGACACGCCGCTGCTTAACTGGGCGTCCAACTCATGGTTCGTGAAAGTCTCGGCGCTGAAATCCAAACTCCTGGCCGAAAATAAAAAAGTGTCGTGGGTGCCCTCGCACGTGGGGCAGGGGCGGTTCAATAACCTCATCGAGTCGGCACCCGATTGGGCGATCTCACGCAGCCGCTACTGGGGCGCGCCGATTCCGGTGTGGCGCCATAGTCAGACCAAAGAACTCAAAGTCATCGGCTCGGTCGAGGAGCTCTTGGCGCTCGCGCGTCGCTCGGGTAACCACTACGTCGTGATGCGCCATGGGCAGGCGCGCAGCAACGTCGAAGGCTTCGTCAACTCGACCAACGAAATCGAGAACCACCTCACCGCAGCAGGGAAGGAAGAGGTGCTAAAGAGCGCCGCCGAGATGCGGGGGCTCGGGATCGACCTCATCGTTGCCTCGCCGATAACGCGCACGCAAGAAACCGCGCGCCTCGTGGCAGAAGAACTGGGCGTCCCCGCGTCGGCCATCATGACCGATGTGCGCCTCTCGGAGATTCACTTCGGCGAGAAGGATGGTGCGCCGATCGAGGAGTGGGAAGGGCTCTTTGCGACACTTTCGGACCGATTCAACAAAACCTTCGTGGGCGGCGAGACGTACGCCCAGGTGCGCGCTCGCGTGGCCGACTTCCTCTCCGACATCGAGCGCCGCTACAGCGGCAAGCGCATCTTGATCGTGACCCATGCGGCACCCGCGTGGCTCCTGTCGGAGTTCGCACAACGATCGACCCATGCCGACATGCATGCCCGCGCGCATCGCGGCACCTTGCACCAGACGGCACAGTGGTCGGAAATTGATTTTACGCCGTACCCGCACAACAAAGAGGGCGACCTCGATTTGCACCGCCCCTACATCGACCAGCTTGCGCTCGGCGACTCGCTTTCGGGGCAGTGGGAGCGCGTCTCGGACGTCTTTGACTGCTGGTTTGAGTCGGGCTCGATGCCCTTCGCCTCGGCGCACTACCCGTTTAAGAAGGAGACCTTCGATCCCAAACATCTGCTTGGTTTCAAACCCAAAGGATTTCCGGCAAGCTTCATCGCCGAGGGTATCGACCAGACGCGTGGGTGGTTCTACTCGATGATCGTCTTGGGTGTGGGGCTTTTTGGCAAGGCGTCGTATGAGGCGGTGGTGACCAACGGTATGGTCTTAGCCGAGGACGGGCGCAAGATGAGCAAGAAGCTCAAGAACTATCCCGATCCGATGGAATTGGTCGAGAAGTATGGCGCGGATTCGCTACGCTACTACATCCTCTCGTCCACCGTCATTCGTGGTGAAGACCTGCGCTTCTCGGCCCGCGGGGTCGAGGAAGTATCAAAGAAGCTCCTTATGCGCCTGGACAACGTGCGCTCGTTCTACGACCTCTACGCCAATGGGACGCCGCGCGCCAACACCAGCACGCATGTGCTCGACCGCTGGATTCTCTCGCGCCTCAGCGAGCTTGTGCGCGACACGACCGCCGGCTTCGAGCGCTACGAGCTTGATGTCGCGACGCGCCCTTTGGCCGCGTTCATCGACGACCTCTCGACCTGGTACCTGCGCCGCTCGCGCGATCGCTTTAAGCAAGACGGCGAGGACCCCTCGACTACGCTCGGGGCAGGTAAAACGGCTGCGTTGGCCACCCTGCGCTACGTGCTCTTTACGGCCTCTCAGGTCATGGCGCCGGTCCTGCCGTTCTTTGCCGATGACCTCTACCTGCGCGTCAAAGAAGTGGGGGACAAGGAAAGCGTGCACCTGTGCGACTGGCCCGAGGCGCTCTTTATCGACGAGGATTTGCACACACAAATGGCAACAACCCGCTCGATCGTCTCTCTGGCGCTTGAGGCGCGCGAAGCGTCGGGCATTAAAATCCGCCAGCCGCTGGGGCTTCTTGAACTCAAAGCCGCGCCCACCAACGTCGAATTCTTCCCGCTCATCGCCGACGAGGTCAACGTGCGTGAGGTGCGCGAAAATGCCGAACTGTCTGACGCAATCAAACTTGATGTGACGCTCACGCCCGAGTTGCGCGAGGCGGGCACCTTGCGCGAGGTGGTGCGTGCCGTGCAGGAGTTTCGCAAGCAAGAGAAGCTCTCGATCGGCGATCGACCGAAGCTGCATGTGGTGACCTCTCCCACGGGACAGGATTTCCTGCACAAGCACACCGACGTCGTGTGTCGCGAGACCAACCTTGCCTCGCTCACCGTTTCACTCGCGCAAGATGAGGTCGCCTCGAGCGAGTCGCTCTTCCCGATGCGGTTTCACCTCGAGCGCTGATGCACCGGATCGTCGCAACCGAAGGGGTGGTCTTGCGCAAGCGAGGGGTCGGCGAGGCCAACACCCTGGTCGCCATCCTCTCGCTGGAGCTGGGGCTCGTGCGTGCCTCGGCCCGCTCGGCGCGCCTGGCCAAATCGAAGCTTCGCTACGGGCTCGAGACCATGACCGAGGGTCGCTTTTCGTTGGTCAAAGGTCGCTATGAGTGGAAGGTCGTCGGCGTCGAGCGTCTCTCGCGCGAGGGGCTCGCGCAATCGGCCGCATCGCGGCGTGCCTTCGGTCGCGTCGCGCGACTCCTCCTGCGTCTCATCCATGGCGAGGAACCCGTGCCTGCCCTCTACCACTGCGTGCGTGCGGGCTTTGCGGCGCTGGCCGAGGCATCGAGCGAGTCGCTGGTTGAGCACATCGAGTGCGTGCTCGTGCTGCGCATCCTCGCGCACTTGGGTTACGTGCCGCACCATGCGGCGCTTCAGCCGTTTGTCGACGATGACCAGTACGGGCCCGAGCTTGTGGCTGCTGCCGCAGCCACGCGAGCGCTCCTCATTCGGACCATCAACGAGTCTTTGGGTGCCACAGGCCTCTAAGGGGAGTGGTATACTTTCGATATTATGATCCCGCGCAAACCCAAGGACGCCGTCGACGACATGAAGGATCGCCTCTACTCGCGGGTCGACGCGCCTGTGGTGGATGCCGAGGAGCGCACGCCGCTCTCGCCCTCGGACGATACGCCGCCCAAGACCTGGACCGACATCAAAGAAAAAGAGACTCAGCACAAGAAGCCCGCACCCGATTTGTCGTACTATAATCTCGAGGCAGAGACACAACGCATGCGACTTTCGACGAAATTCTTTTTGGGCTCGGTCGTCTTTTTCGTCGGCGCCATCGCCGTGGCGGGGTACATGTTCTTCTTCGCGGGGGGCAGCATCTCGCAAAACAACATCGACATCCAGGTCGTCTCGCCGTCGTTGATCGACAGCGGCAAGACCACCTCGTTTGACGTGCTCGTCACCAACCGCAACGTGACGCCGCTCCAGTTGGTCGACCTCATCATCGACTACCCCCAAGGCACGCGTGACGCGCAAGACCAGACCAAGGCGCTGCCGCAAGCGCGCCAGTCGATCGGCACCATCGCCGCGGGGCAGCAGGTCAAGCGCGTCGCCGACGCCGTCTTCTATGGCCAGGAGGGAGTGCAGCAGAAGCTCGCCGTCACGCTCGAGTACACAGAGCCGGGCAGCAACGCCATCTACCAGAAGGAAGTCGACACCAACTTTGTCGTCGGCTCCTCGCCGGTCACCGTCACGGTCGCGTCACCCACCGAGGCGATTGCCGGGCAGCCCTTTGGCATGGATGTCACCGTCGCAAGTAACTCGGCGACACCGATCGACAACCTCGTGCTGCAGAGTATCTACCCGTTCGGCTTCTCGGTCAGTGCGGCGACGCCCAAGGCCAGCGTCGGCGACAATATCTGGCACTTGGGGACGCTCAAACCGGGCGCCCAGCAGACTATCCACATCGACGGGACGGTCGACGGGCAGGACGGCGACGAGCGCGTCTTCCGCTTCCTCACGGGTGTCAACGACAACCAGACCGACACGACCATCAAAGTGCCATTCCTCACGATGCCGCAGACGGTCACCGTGCGCCGACCCTTCGTCAGTGCCTCGCTTGCCATCAACGGGCAGACGGGCAAGAGCATCTCGGTCCCGGGCAGCAAGGTCCTCAACGGCACGATCACGTGGCAAAACAACCTCAAAGACGCCGTGGCGGATGCCGAGCTCGTCCTCACACTCGACGGGCCGATGCTCGACAAGGCCTCGGTCATGGCGCCGTCGGGCTTCTACCAGTCGGCCAATTCAACCATCACGTGGACCAAAGATGACGCTCCCGAACTGACTAACATCGCCCCGGGTGCCTCGGGCACGCTCAACTTCAGCTTCTCGACTCTGGCACCGGGCGCAAGCGGTGCGATCTACTCCAACCCCGTCATCAACCTCGACCTCTCGGTGGCCGGCGTGCGTCAAGGGCAGGGCAACGTGCCGCAGCAGGTCTCGTCGGCCGCCACGACGCAGGTGTTGCTCTCGTCGGCCGTCGCGCTCACCGAAGGCGCGCTCCACTTCTCGGGACCGTTTAACAACCCGGGGCCCATGCCGCCGGTCGTCGAGTCATCGACCGCCTACACCATCGTCTGGACGGTTACCAACTCTTCGAATAGTATTGCCAACGGTACGGTGAGCGCCACGCTGCCGTCGTACATGACCTTCATCGCCGCAGCACCGGGCTCGGGCATTACCTACAGCGCCTCAAACCGCACCGTTACGTGGGCCCTGGGCGACGTCAAAGCGGGCGCCGGATTCAGCCAAGCTGCGCGCAGCGCGGCCTTCCAAGTCCAGATGCTCCCCAGTGTCTCGCAGGTCGGGAGCGCGCCGCGGCTCACCGGCGACGCCTCGTTTACCGGCATCGACCGCTTCGCGCAGGTGAGCGTGAGCGCCACGGCGCAGGCGCCCACGACCGACCTCACCAATGACGCGGGCTTCCAAAACGGCATGGGCTTGGTCGCTCCTAAAAAATAATCGACACACGTATGGCCGAATCAGACAACACATTGATGGAAAAAATCGTCTCGCTGTGCAAGCGCCGCGGTTTCGTGTACCCGGGCTCCGAGATCTACGGGGGGCTGGCGGGCATTTACGACTTCGGGCCGCGCGGTGTTGAACTGCTCAACAATCTCAAAGCCGCATGGTGGCGCGCCAACGTGTACGACAAAGAGAATCACTTCGGCCTGGACTCCGGCATGTTCAAAAATCCGCGCGTCTGGGAGGCGAGCGGGCACACGAGCGGCTTCTCTGACCCCCTTGCGGAGTGTCGCAAGTGCAACGCGCGCATCCGCGTCGACAAAGAACTGGGCAAAATCGGTGTGACCGCCGACGAGAAGATGTCCGAGCAGGCACTGAATGAGCTTTTCGACGCACATCGCGCGAAGATCGCATGCCCTAACTGTGGCAAAAAAGATTTCACCCCCGTGCGCGCCTTCAACCTGCTTGTTAAGACAAACCTCGGCGACTTCACCTCCGAGGGGAGTGAGCCGGTCTACCTGCCGGGCGAGGCGTGCCAGGGCATCTATCTGGATTACAAAAATATCGTCGACTCGATGCAGCCGAAGATTCCGTTCGGCATCGTGCAAATCGGCAAGGCGTTTCGCAATGAGATTTCCCCGCGCAACTTCCTCTTCCGTCTGCGCGAGCTCGAACAGGCCGACACGCAGTTTTTCATCAAACCACACCAGAACAAAGAGGCGTACGAGAAGATCAAGCAAGATCGGTGGAATTGGTATCTCTCGATTGGTATCCGCGAGGAGAACCTGCGCTGGAAGCAGCACGAGAACCTCGTTTTTTACGCCAAGGATGCGTGGGACATCGAATACAACTTCCCGTCGCTCGGCTTCGACGAGCTCGAAGGCATTCACGATCGCACCGACTACGACCTCTCGCAGCACATGAAATTCTCGGGTGTCGACCTGCAGTATGTGGACCAAGAGAGCGGCGAGAAGTTTATCCCGTGGATTCTCGAGACGTCCGTGGGCCTCAGTCGCATGTTCTTGGCGGTCATCTCAGACGCCTACTACGAGGACGAGTTGGGTGGCGGTACGCGCGTCGTACTGCGCTTCCACCCGCGTCTTGCCCCCGTCAAAGCCGCCGTCTTTCCGTTGCTGAAGAACAAACCCGAACTCGTGGCCAAGGCACGCGAAGTGTACCTGGCACTCAAAAAAGACATCCCGCAGATTATGTGGGACGACAACGGCAACGTGGGCAAGCGCTACCGCCGCCAGGACGAGATCGGCACGCCGTGGTGCATCACTATCGACTTCGACACGCTCGGCGAGACGCCCGACCTCAAAGACACGGTGACCTTGCGCGACCGCGACACGGGGCAGCAGGAGCGTGTTGCAATCAGTGACCTCAAGGCACGAATCCAAGACTCACTCGCGCAGTAGCTCTGTGCTACAATCGGGGTAATGAAGGATCGCGAAATCCATATTTCAATCACGGCGGGGAGTGTCGCCAAGACGCTGCTCCTCATCGGTATGTTCGCCCTGCTGTGGTACTTGCGCGACATCGCACTCATCGTGCTGACCGCGGTCGTCATCGCCTCGGCCATCGAGCCGGGGGTCTTGGCGCTCATGCGGCGGGGGTTCGCGCGCATTTGGGCGGTCATCTCGGTCTACATCGCGATTCTCGCGGTGTTTTTGGGCGTCATCTTCTTCTTCATCCCGCCCATCCTCAACGACGCGGCGACCTTCCTCCAGCAGCTGCCTGTGGCCATCTCGTCGATCAACATCTCCGACGTGACGCACGGGCTCTTTCCCTTCGGCAACGCCTCGTCGATGCTCTCGTCCTCTGACCTTCTGCACAGTATTTCGACCACCATTGCCGACTCAACGGGCGGCGTCTTTACGACACTCTCGGCCTTCTTCGGCGGCCTCACCTCGTTCATCCTCATCGTCGTTTTCTCGATTTACTTCGCGGTGCAAGAGACGGGCGTCGATGACTTTCTGCGTATCATCACCCCGACCGAGAGCCAGGCCTACGTGCTCAACCTCTGGAAGCGCTCCCAAGAGAAGATCGGCAAGTGGATGCAGGGGCAACTCATCTTGGCCTGCATCGTCGGCATCTTCCTCTACCTGGGGCTCCTTATCCTCGGCATCAAGTACGCGCTCCTCTTGGCGATTTTGGCCGCGGTCTTCGAACTGATTCCGGTTTTCGGGCAATTCTTGGCGGCGATTCCGGCAGTCGCGGTAGCCTTCATCGACGGCGGCGTCACGGCGGCGCTCCTCACCGGCGGTCTCTACATCATCGTCCAGCAATTTGAGGCGCACCTGATTTACCCGGTGGTAGTGAAGAAGGTGGTGGGCGTCCCGCCGCTTCTCGTTATTCTCGCGCTCCTCATCGGATTCAAGTTGGTTGGCTTTCTTGGCGTCCTGTTGTCGGTCCCGATCGCGGGCGCCGTGCAGGAGTTCGTCTCCGACATCGATCGCGCCAAGACCCGCGCCCTGGCCCGCCAAGGCTTGACGCCCGAGGGCGATGCGCAGTAGGGTGAACCCATGAACACCAAGCCCCTCTATTTGACGACGACCCTGCCGTACGTAAACGCCGACCCGCACGTGGGGTTTGCGCTCGAGATTGTGCAGGCCGACATCATTGCGCGCTACTGGCGGGGCAGGGGCCGCGAGGTCTTTTTCAATACCGGCACCGACGAGCACGGGCAGAAGATTTTCCAGAAGGCTAAGGAAGTGGGGCAGGACGTCCAGGCCTACGTCGACCACTACGCGGCGCAATTTCGTAAATTGAAGGACGGGCTCAATCTCTCCAACGACGTCTTCATTCGCACCACCGACCCCGGCCACATCGAGGCGGCGCAAGAACTCTGGGCGCACTGTGCGGCGAACATCGGCCCCCAAGGCCCCGACATCTACAAGAAAAAGTACAAAGGGCTCTACTGTGTGGGCGACGAGATGTTCGTCAAAGAGGCCGACCTCGTCAATGGTCGCTGCCCCAACCACCCCAACATGGATCCGGTCGAGATTGAGGAAGAGAACTACTTCTTTCGCCTCAGCCGCTACCAAAAAGAACTGGAAGCGTATCTCTCGAACCCGTCGGTCATCTTGCCCGATTGGCGTCGCGAGGAGGCGTTGAAGTTCGTGCAAGGCGGCCTCGAGGACTTCAGCATCTCGCGTGAGACCGCGCGTATGAGCTGGGGCATCCCGGTCCCGGGTGACGAGGCACAGGTCATGTACGTGTGGTTTGATGCGCTCACCAACTACATCTCGACTCTGGGGTGGCCCCACTCCGCCGAGGCTACGCGGGGCACGCCCGGTCACTTCACAAAGTTTTGGGACGAGGGCGAGGTGGTACAGCTGGCGGGCAAGGACCAGGTGCGCTTTCAATCCATCATGTGGCAGGCGATGCTCATTTCGGGCAAGGTCAAACACACCGACCGCGTCGTCTATCACGGCTTCATCACAAGCGGCGGCCAGAAGATGTCGAAGTCTTTGGGCAATGTCATCGAGCCGCTCTCGATTGCCAAGGAGTACGGCATCGACGCGCTGCGCTACTTCCTCGCGCGCCACATCCACCCCTTCGACGACTCCGACTTCACGATGGATCGCTTCAAGGAGTTATACAATGCCAACCTTGCCAACGGTTTAGGCAACCTCGCCTCGCGCATCATGACCATGGCCGCCGCTAACCTTGCCGCACCGGTGGAGATAGCTGCCGAAACGAAATCAGATACGATGGTCGCAGAATACGTCGCGAGCTACGAGCTCAACCGCGCGATGGACGCCATTTGGGAGCGCATCGGGCACTGCGATGCATTAATCGCACTCGAAAAGCCGTTCTCGGGTGTGAAGTCTTCAGATGAACAAGAAAAGGCGAAGGCGTTGGCGTTGATAGAAAAACTCGTGCGGGAATTGCACGCAATCGCATCTGACCTCGCACCCTTCCTACCAGAAACCTCGGCCGCGATTCTTGCCGCCATCGCCGAACATAAAAAGCCAGCCAACCTCTTCCCGCGCAAAGAATAACTAATGCATCTGTTCGACTCACATTGCCACGTGCAGCTGCCGCAATTCGACCTCGATCGTGATGCGGTCATTGCGCGTATGCAGGAGCGGGGGATGGGTGCGGTCGTCGTGGGGACCGATCTTGAAACCAGTCGCGCTGCAATCGCCCTGGCCGAGCAGCACGACTTTTTGTGGGCCTCCGTTGGGCTCCACCCCAACGACAATCCCGCCGAAGCATTCGATGTCGACACATTCGCGGCGCTCGCCACGCACCCGAAGGTCGTCGCAATCGGGGAGTGTGGCTTCGATTTCTATCGCCAGGCACCCACGCCCGAGGTGTTGGCCGAGCAGCGGGTGCGCTTCGAGCATCACGTGGCGCTGGCGCAAGCCGCCGGCAAACCCCTCATTATCCACTGCCGCTCGACCAAAGACACCGAGAACGCCCACGAGGCACTTTTGGCCGTCCTGGAGCCACTCCAGGCCAAAGGTCAGCTCCCCATGGGCGTCATGCATTTCTTTACCAACACCGCCGACATGGCAAAACGTTGCCTTACGCTCGGCTGGTACATCTCCTTCCCAGGTCCCGTCACCTTTACGAACATGTACGACGAATCGATCAAAGCCGTACCGCTCGATCGTCTCCTAATCGAGACCGACGCCCCCTTCGCCGCCCCAACCCCGCACCGCGGCCAGCGCAACGAGCCAGCCTACGTTGAGGAGGTTACAAAGAAGGTGGCAGCCATCCGAAACGAGCCCCTCGAGACCATTTTGGCTCAGACTGTCAAGAACAGTCGCACCTTTTTCTCACTGTAGCCGTTGGTTGCTTTTACCCCCGACTATGGTACAGTGCCTGCATGGTTGAAAAATCGCAGGTCAATGAGACCTTAACCCAAGCGATTGATGGACAGGCCGTCTATGAAGTCGGCTTTCACGTCGTACCTAACCTCTCCGATGAGGCAGTGGTAGCGGTCGTGGAGAAAATCCGTCAGGCGCTCGGGGATGCAGAAATTATAAGTGAGCAGGTCCCGCAGAGAATGACGCTCGCATACACCATCGAGCGCGCAGACTCTGGAAAGCGTGAGAAGTTTACCGAAAGCTATTTCGGCGTTATCAAGTTCGCGACGTCGCCTGACGCGACTCCGGCCCTGTCGGAGAAGCTCCGCGGTATGCAGGACGTCCTTCGCTACCTCCTCATCGAGACGGTACGCGAGGAGGTCGGCACCCCGCGCCGCGCGGTCTTTAGCTCCAATCGTTTGGAGGGCGAGACCATCAAGAAGCCGGTCGTCGAAGAGAAGTCCAAGCCGGTCTCCGAGGAGGATCTCGATAAGACCATCGAAGCTATCGTCGCCTAACGAACACCTATGTACATCAACAAAGTTATACTGTTCGGGAATTTGACCCGCGACCCTGAGTTAAAGGCGCTTCCCGGAGGGAGTCAGGTAACGTCGTTCAGTTTGGCCACCAACCGCGTCTTTAAAAAGCCGGATGGTACCAAGCAGGAGGTGACCGACTTTCACAACATCGTCGTGTTTGGCCGCCAGGCAGAAACCGCCGCACAGTATCTCAAGAAAGGTGGCTCGGTCTTCATCGAAGGTCGCATCCAAACCCGCAGCTGGGAGAGCGAGAAGGGCAAGCAGTACCGCACCGAGATCATCGCCGAGCAGGTCCAATTTGGGCCGCGCGCAGCAGGCACCGGTAGTGGCGCTTCGACCCCCACATCGTCCTCAAGCTACGGCGCCGCTCCGGCCGCAAAGGCCCCGAGCGAGGAGTCAATCGACTATCCGACCGAGGACATCAACCCTGATGACATTCCGTTCTAAACTAATTCGAACTAATTAACCAACCGTATGGCAACCGATTCATACATCCCGAAATTCCAGCGCATCGACTACAAAGACGTCGAGACGCTGCGCAAATTCCTCAACCCGCACGGCAAGATCATGTCGCGTCGCCGCACCGGCCTCTCGGCAGCCAACCAGCGCGCCCTCGCCCAGGCGATCAAACGCGCTCGCTTCATGGCACTTTTGCCCTACATCGTCCGCTAATCACGGGCACACAGGCATCAAAAAATCCCGCTCCAGTGGCGGGATTTTTTGATGCCCAAGGGCAGGTGTATACTGGTGGCATATGGATATCGATGCAAAGATCGAAGCTATTGTAACCGCGGTTGAAACGAATACCCGCAACATTGGGGAGCTAGGAAAGAACGTCAACGCTCTTGTTGGCAGCGTTTCTGACCTGACTGAGATTGTCGTTGCTATGAAAGGATACATGGAGACGAATCTCGTTACAAAGCAGGAGTTAGACGAGAGATTGGGGGAGGAATTAGGCAGTCTCCGCGAAGAATTGGGCAGCAAAATCGAGGACGTACGTGAAGAATTAGTCGCCAAAATCGACGGCGTACAACGCTCGGTCGACGGTGCCTACGAGCGCCAAAGCACCCTCGAAACCCGCGTCACCAAACTCGAGACTGTGGTGGGGTTGTAGTTTTATTTTTTGTCGACGCGCTCGACGTACTCGCCGAGTTCGGTGTTGATGCGCACGACGTCGCCTTCGTTGACGAACAGGGGAGCGTTCACTGTGGCGCCGGTCTCGAGCGTGATTTGCTTCGAGCCGCCCTGCGAGGTGTTGCCGCGCACCGCGGGCGGTGCGTCTTTGACGACGAGCTCGACTTTGATCGGCACTTTGATGGCGATGATCTCATCGTTAAAGAGGCGTGCCTCGACGACGGCGTTGGGCTTGAGGAAGCGGCCCGAAGGGCCCACGAGGTCGTCGCTCAACTCAAAGCGGTCGGCCGGGTTCTGGGGCGAGCAAAACCAGTACGCGCCCTTGTTCATGTACAAATATTTGACCTCCTTAACCGAGAGGTCGGCTTCTTCGGCTTTCTCGGACTGATGGAAGGCCTGCTCGGTCACCTTGCCGGTGATGAGGTGGCGCAGCTTGGTCTGGTTGACCGGCTTGCGCATTTGTTTGCGAAAGACGTGCGCGTCCAAGACCTCGTACGGCTCGCCGTCGACTAAAATCACCTTCTTGGGAAGGATTTCGTTATATTCAAGCATGGTCGCATTGTAGCCAAAAAACACATATTGTCCATGGCGAAACCTTTGGCAGCGAAGTGGGGTTCTAGATAACGACCCAGCTATGTTGTACAGTATTGCTATGGCAGAGGACTACCGTTCGGTTGATGACATCGTCGAACATATGAGCGACGAGGAGATTTTGGCTGCCTCAATCGAGACGCCGTCACTTTTTGCGGCCCTGGTACGCAAGTACGAGGCGCCCTTCTTGCGCAAGGCACTGGGCATCGTCAAGAGCCCCGAGGAGGCCGAAGACGTCGTCCAAGAGGCGTTCGTGAAGATTTATGTTAACGCGGGCAAGTTCAAAAAGCAGGATGGCGCGCAGTTCTCCTCGTGGGGCTATCGCATCCTCATTAACACCGCGCTGACCCACTACGCTAAACGCCGCCGCGAGAGCGCCGTGCGCACCGAGATCGACCCCGAGATCTTCGAGCTCCTGCCCGACAAGAATCTGCGCCAGTTCGAGAAGGCCGAGTTCATGGATGAGGTGGCGTCCGTCCTCTCGCGCCTGCCGGCTCCTTTCGCGCGCGCACTCAATGCCTTCTTCATCGACGGCAAGACGCAGGAGGAGATTGCCGAGGACGAAGGGGTGAGTGTGGGGGCAATCAAAACTCGGGTGCACCGCGCCAAGCGCGAATTTAAAAAGGTCTATGAAGCGATAACCATTCGTATATGAACCAGCACAGCAAGATCGAGCAGCAGGTCATGGCCGGGGTGGGGGTGGTCTACACCGCGCGCCGCCTTTCGAGCCCGCTTGCCATCAAACTCTACGCGCTCGCACTCTCGGTCGTGGGCCTCGTTGTCTTCGTATCGCTCCCGCACGTGGCCGCCAATTTTATGAACGTCGCCCGCGGTGGTGTTGGCAGCATCGAGGGTTTCGCACTTACCGCGGTGTTACGCACCACCATCGTCGTCCAACTAGCGCTCGGCATCGGCATCTTCGCAATTGTTTCACTTCTGTCCGACGTCGTGCGTTCGGTTTCTCATCCGCGCGGTCCGCGTGGGCATGCTCAGAGCGTGGCGGCGTAATAGGTCCTGCTGGTGCAGTGAGGTTGACAGAGGTCTCGTAATATGATATGATAGAGTTCAGTTCATTTTCGCGGAGGTTTCCATGTACACGGAGTTATCGTTCGAGCAGATGGTCAGGCTTCTGCAGATAGCGGCGCGCCTGAAGCAGATCAGGGTCAATGAGGACTACACAGTAGTCAACCGGATTTTTGCCTGGTTTCTCCAGGCGGCAGACTTCCAAAAGACTCAGGACGGCGAGATGGAAGAAGGGGAGATTATGCTCCTCTGGGAGACCCAGGACGAACACGGCGCGTTGGGGGCCGACCAGGCCTACTTCGATCTGTTCAGCATCACGCTGAATACGCCAAACGAGGTGCCGATGCTGCGGATACCGGCGCCGATTCTCGACCCTTTGACGATACTGTGGGTGGCGAAGATTGCCCACCTCGTCGAGGCGGGCAATGGGTTTTACGAAGAACCTAAGCCTACTAAGCCAGGTGAACTCGAGTACTTGCTCGGCGAGCTTTACTCGCTCGTACCGGACGAGGAGTTGAAAGCGGCCGCCAAACGATATCTGGCATAGCCGCCCAACCCAAAAAGGAACCAAACGGCTCCTTGTGGGTCGGGCGGTTTCTTTTTTTTATGAGTTACTACTCCTCCGGTTCCTCGCCCTCATCTTGGCTGGGGGCCACGCGCTCGCCGGTTGCGACGGTCGCGAGTTTGCCCTGGATGTCGTTGAGAAGTTTGGTGGCGACTTCGGCATTCTCGCGCAAGAACGTGCGCGAGGCGTCGTAGCCGCGGCCCAATTTCTCGTTGCCGTAGGCGTACGAGCTCCCCGACTTCTTCACGAAGCCCAGGCTCTCGCCGAGCGCCAAGAGCTCGCCCTCTCGGCTAATGCCCTCGTTGTAGAGGAGGTCAAACTCGGTCTTGCGAAACGGCGCCGCGACTTTGTTTTTGACGACTTTGACGCGATGGCGGCCGCCGACGACCTCTTCGCCCTTTTTAATCTGCGCGATGCGGCGAATGTCGAGGCGAATCGAGGTGTAGAACTTCAGCGCCTTGCCGCCCGGCGTGGTCTCGGGGTTGCCGAACATCATGCCGATCTGCATGCGGATTTGGTTGATGAAGATGACGATGGTTTTGGACTTCGCGGTGATGGCGGTCAATTTGCGCAGGGCCTGGCTCATCAATCGTGCCTGCTTGCCGACGTGGACGGCACCCATATCGCCCTCAATCTCGTCTTTAGGCGTCAGCGCTGCGACCGAGTCGATGACGATAATGTCAATCTTGCCCGAGCGCACCAAGCTCTCGACGATCTCGAGTGCCTGCTCGCCGGTGTCGGGTTGCGAGATGAGGAGTTCATCGAGGCGCACCCCAATCTTGCGGGCGTACTCGGGGTCGAGCGCGTGCTCGGCGTCGATAAAGGCGCAGACGCCGCCCTTCTTTTGTGCCTCGGCAATCGCGTGGAGCGACAGGGTGGTTTTACCCGAGGACTCAGGCCCATAGACCTCCAAAATGCGCCCGCGCGGGTAGCCGCCAATGCCCAGCGCCCAGTCGAGCCCGATCGATCCCGAGGGGATGGCGTCGATGTCGACTTTTGGTTGCTCGCCCAGCTTCATAATCGCTTCGTCACCGAACTTCGACTTAATTTCGCGGATGGCCGCGTCAATGGCGCTGGTGTCGCGCGTCGGCTCTTTGGCAGCTCCCGGGATCTTCTTCACTTTTTCCTTTGCCATAAAATTTTTGTTATTGATAACGATTACGCGTGTTTTGGGGCGGGGCAGTAGTTGAGGACGGTCAGTGCGACGCTCTTTCTGGTGCTGCGGCCGAAGCGGTCGGTGGCAGCCACGGTAAATACAGTATATCCCGCAGGTGGCGAGAGTGTGACGCTAAAGTGGCCGGCGGCATCGGTGTAGGCCGGCTTGTCGTTGATGGTAAGGAAGGAGATGTTCTCGGCGGTCCCGGTCACGAGCACGGCACTGGTCGAGGTGGCACTCCCGTCCTGTGGTGTCTCAATCGAGACCTGCGGGCCGCTCAGCAATTTGCGCGCCTCAAAGAGCCCGTAGCAGAGGACCGACACGAAGATAAGGCAGAGGAGGAAGAATCCAAACAGCTTCGGTGCGGGTCGTGCGGGGCTCATAGGTCGTCTTCGGTGTGCTGCTGCTCGCCGCCGCCGTGTGCGCCGTCTTTAAGAAGTATCTCGCGTGGTTTGGCACCTTCGCCCGGGCCGATGACGCCGCGCTCCTCCAAGAGGTCGATGAGTCGTGCCGCGCGGGCGTAGCCAACGCGCAGTTTGCGCTGCAGGTACGAGGTCGAGGCTTTGCCCGCTTCGATGACCGCGTCGCGTGCTGCCTCGTACATGTCGTCATTGTCATCGTCGCCATCCAGTCCGCCACCACCACCGGGTCCGTCCTCAAGCGAGATGCTCGTGGTGCCGGGTGCGGGTGCGAACATGTCGACGGGGATCTCCATGTCGTTGTTTTTGGTGATGAAATCGGTGACCTTCTTGACCTCGCCCTCGCCGATGAAGGCGCTCTGGAGGCGCACCGGCTTGCCCATATCGCCGCCCATGTAGAGCATGTCGCCGGCGCCCAAGAGCTTTTCGGCGCCGCCCTGGTCGAGGATGGTGCGCGAGTCGATTTGCGAGGCCAC
This sequence comes from Candidatus Adlerbacteria bacterium, assembly GCA_903884345.1. GTDB lineage: Bacteria > Patescibacteriota > Minisyncoccia > Phycocordibacterales > SBAW01 > GWA1-54-10. The sequence continues at coordinate 35,301 of CAISEE010000043.1, forward strand.
CTGGAGCGCGATGCGCGAGGGGACGTTGGCTTTAATGAGGCCGGTAATGACGTTGACCGAGGGGCGCTGAGTCGAGAGCAGCAGGTGGATACCGACGGCGCGACTCAGCTGTGCCAGGCGCACGATGGCAGCCTCAAGCTCGCGCGGGTAGGTCTGCATGATGTCGGCCAACTCGTCGATGATGATCATGATGTAGGGCATCGCCTCGGGGACGACCTCACCCTCCTCGGGGGCACCCTTTTTGCGGAGTTTCTCCAAAGCCGGGGTCAGCACGTTTTGGTGGTAGGAGTCGATGTCGCGCACACGCTCTTGCTCGAGGATATTGTAGCGGCGCTCCATTTCACGACCCGCCCAGCGCAGGGCCATGATGGCTTTCTTGGGGTCGGTAATCACCGGGCACAGCTGATGCGGGATGCGGTTGTAGAGGGTGAGCTCGACGCGCTTGGGGTCGATCATGAGGAAGCGCAGCTGCTGCGGCCCACAGCGGTAGAGCAGGGAATTGATGATGGCGTGGATGGTGACCGATTTGCCCGAGCCGGTGGCGCCTGCAATCAGGATGTGCGGCGCCTTGGCCAAGTTGGCAAAGAGCGAGCCGCCGCTAATATCGCGACCCAAGGCAACCAACAGGGGCTTGGGCGAGTCGGTAAACTCGGGTGCCTCAAGCAGGGTCCCGAGGCCCACGGTGACCTTGGTCGAGTTTGGCACCTCGATACCCACGAGCGATTTGCCCGGGATGGGGGCTTCGATGCGCACCGGATGCGCCGCCAGGGCCAATTCGAGGTTGGTCTGGAGCGAGACGATTTTCTGCAAACGCACGCCCTCGGCGGGCTTAATCGCGTAGCGAGTGACCGACGGGCCGATCGAGATCTCGTCGAGCTCGACCACGATCCCGAAGTTGGCCAGGGTGCGCTTGATGATGTTGGCATTGGCCTTGATGTCGCCCACGCCCGGGCGACCCTTGTCGCGCTCAAGGAGCGGGAGCGGCGGCGGGGTGTACTGGCCCAACAGGCCCTTGAGCATCGCGGCCGACTTCTTAGCCTGAACGTCCTTGGCCGACTCGACGCGCTCGGGTGCCAGGCGCGGGGCGCGGGGGAGTGCGATGTCCTCGTCTTCGTCCTCCTCGTCTTGGGTCGCCACCGGGGCCACTTTGGCGAGCTTGGCGGGGGTCAGGGCAGGGGCCAACTCCTCGTTTTCGTCGTCCTCAAGCGACGCCTCTTTTTTGGCCGTGAGCATTCTGAAGAGTGCCACCACGCCGGCCCATACCGAGCGTGCGGCAGCGGCAAACGGCGCCCCCGAAATCTTGCCCTCGAGGATGACCAAGAGCGAAATGAGCGAGAGGCCGCCCAGTATCAAAATCGACGCGTACACGTCAAAAAAATGTACGGCAGGGTAGGCTACAAGGTGCCCGACCATGCCGCCGCCGGTGCCACTGCCGACGACGTCGATGAAGCTCAGGCCCGTGAGGATGAAGATGAAGCTTGCCGCAATTTTAAGCCCCGAGAATGCCGTCTCCTCTTGGGTCAGCGCCGAGCCCGCAAGAATGAAGAATAGTAAGGGAACGAGGAAGTACCCGAAGCCCAACAGGTAGTCAAAGAGTCGGTACGCGTCGCCGCCGGCCGGGCCTGCGGCACCAAACGCTGCAAGGGAAAGGAGGATGCCGACGATGCACAAGACGACCACCGCGATTGCACGCTTGGTGTGGGCGGGCACACCGCCCATGGGGCTCTTAAGAATGCTGTTAGTTTGCTTCGTTTTTTTTCGCGCCATACACGTACCATGATACCACGCATAGGTATTTTTGCTTTCTGGCGAAGGTCCAGTATACTCAAGGACACCTACACGGATGTCGGTTGTCCGAGATAATCTCTAGGACAACTCAGAGACAAAATAAGCGACACACACCATGTCCGATACACCGCACAACTTTCACAACTTCGCCTTGAAATCATCCCTTTTTAAAGGACAGCATGATTGGTATTTCTGCTTTCTGAAGTCCGAGCGCATCGCGCACGTCCTGGCCGTCCTCGCCGAGAGTATCCCCTCTTTCGGTCAGGCCGAATTTGCACAGCTGTATGTGGATGCCGCGTCGCTCCCCAAGACGATCTGCCGGTTTGCCGCTGGCGAGGCCGAGGCCGAGGCGGTGTTGGCGACCCTCTTCTCGCTTCTCTCGGGCGTGCGACTCGCGGCGACGCGCGGGCTCATCAGTAAAGAGAATACGCAGATTCTCCTCCAGGAGTACCAAGCGCTCGTCGAGCGTTTCGCGGCCAGCACGCACCCGTCTCCCTTCATGCACACGGCCGACTTCTCGGTCCCCGAGGTGCGCGAGGAGCGCGCGCCCTCACTCATCGCCACGCGCCTCGCCGACCTTAACCAACCGCTCAAGGACACTGCTTCTAAAGGACACTCAGTGCCGCCAAAAGGACAGACCGCGGCTGCCGAGGCCCCCAACGAGCGCGCGTCCCAGATCCTCAAATTCGTGCAGGAGAAGCGCAGCGTTTCCATCAAGGACATTTCCTCTACCGTGCGCGGCTGCAGCGAAAAGACCATCCAGCGCGAGCTGGCATTTCTTATACGACAGGGTCTTGTCCGCAAGACGGGCGAGCGTCGCTGGAGCCAGTACCTGCCCGTCGCCCGGGGCTAGATCGTGAGCCCCGAGTGAACCTTTTGTACGTCCCAAACGTATAGTCTTTTCAGAGTCCATGTATATATAGAGTGTCGTTGACCGCACCCCCGGTTTGGTGTAGATTACGGGGTATGTGGCAACACAAAGGCAAGCTCGATTTTGGGGCTTGTTTTGCGATGTTGTCCACAGTATTTCGTTGCGGTTCATGGTCCTGACACTCTATACTTGGTAGAGCGACGCATTGTCGGCATTTCAGGCTACATAACCGCACGGCTGATACATCCCGTTCATTGACAATTGAATACTCAAAATTGGTTTCAACTTCGTTGTACCGACATTCCTTCTCCCTTCACGGTTGCTACTGTCTGCGTGTCCCACTTCCTTCCTGCTACCAACGCTCTCTACGTACGTCGAGGAGCGGCCGCCTCTTTAATAGATGTCAGCCGCCCGGACGATTCGTGGAGCGGGTAGAAAATAGTTTGGTTCTACTTTATTGGGATTATCAGTAATTATTAATAGTTCCACTTAGCAAATATCATGAGTATCACTCAGAGTTCAACACGGCTTGCAGCCGTCGCGGCTGGTAGCTTGCTTGCACTCGGACTCGTCTTCGGTGCATACAACGTTCCGGCACAGGCTGCTGGTTTGAGCGCGTCTCAAATCCAGTCGATCCTTTCGCTCCTCTCGTCATTTGGCGCAGATCAGACGACTATCAACAATGTTCAGGCGTCGCTCAATGGTCTCCCGACCACTGGCAACACCACCACGACCACTACTACCACTTCGACCGGCTACAACTGGACGAAGAACCTTCAGCTCGGTTCGACCGGTGCTGATGTGAAGGCTCTCCAGCAGTTCCTCAACACCGACGCAGCAACCCAGGTTGCGGCAACCGGCGCAGGTTCAGCTGGCATGGAGACCTCGACCTTTGGTCCTGGTACCAAGGCAGCGGTTATGAAGTTCCAGAAGAAGTACGGCATCAGCCAGACTGGTACCGTCGGTCCGCTCACCCGCGCACAGCTCAATATGCTTGCAGCAGGTACGACCACTACTGGCACCGGAACCACCACGACTGTCGGCACCTCGACCGCTTCGAGCCTCACGGTCTCGGCAGCAGTTCAGCCTGCTAACCAGATCGTTCCGGCAGGCGTCGCACGCGCACCGTTCACCAAGTTCACCGTCACCGCTCCGGCTACCGGCGCAGTTACGATCAACAGCGTGACCGTCCAGCGCCAAGGTATCGCAGTCGACACTGACCTCGCTGGCGTCGAGCTCCTCGACCAGAACGGCAATCAGGTCGGCATCAGCCGTACTCTCGACAGCACCCACCAGGCCGTCATCGGCGCTGCGGTTGTTGTCCCGGCAGGCACCTCGCAGACCTTCACGGTCGCGGGTGACACCGCCGCAGTTGGTATACTTGGTTCGGGTGATGTCGCGTCTCTCGCCGTTGTTGCAGTCAACTCGTCGGCAACCATTAATGGTTCGCTCCCGATTGTCGGCGCTTCGAACACCTTCAACAGCACTGTACAGATTGGTTCGATTACAGCACAGCGCGGCTCGAACGACCCGGGTTCTTCAAACAACGAGAACGTCGGTCAGACTTCGTACATCTTCTCGTCGGTCCGCCTTACAGCGGGTTCAGCTGAGGATACGTACCTCAAGTCAATTCGCTGGCACCAAGTTGGTTCTGCTTCGCAGAGCTACCTCCAGAATGTCGTAGTACTTGCGAACGGTACGTCATACCCGACGACCGTCTCGTCAGATAACTACTACACTGCAACCTTCCCGGGTCAGGGAGTCCTGGTTCAGAAGGGTAACAGTGTCGATGTGGCTATCCAGGGCGACCTTCTCAACGGTTCAAACACGAACGTTGAGTTCGACATCCAGAAGCGCAATGACATCAATGTTGTCGGCGCACTCTATGGTTACGGCATCCTCCCGGCATACACTTCGTCTAACACCTGCAATTGGCAGTCTGACATCACGAACCGTGGTAAAGTGTGTGCATCTGACGATCCTTACTACGAGGGCTTCTCAGCTACGATCAACTCGGGTACTGTAACTGTTTCGACCTCGAACAGCGTCTCGGCTTCGAACATCGCAGTCAATACGCAGAACCAGGTTCTCGGCGGCTTCCAGCTTCTCACGCAGGGTGAGCAGGTCTCGGTTGGTAAGATGGTGTTCGAGGTCAGCAAGACCAACAACGGTACTGCAGACGCAACCCTCTACAACAGTGGTACGCCGCTCATAACGAGCGTCTCTTTGGTTGACCAGAACGGCAACGTTCTGGGCGGCCCGGTTGATCTCAACTCACTCGGTCAGTTGGTCTTCAGTGGTACTGTCACCTTCCCGGTCGGCACGACCCAGCTTTACCTCAAAGGTAAGATTGGAACAAGCTTCCCGTCGAATGGTTCCGTGTACATCTCGACCAACCCGGGTTCGGACTGGTCTACCATCACTGGTATGACCACTGGTCGCAACCTCTCGCTTTCGAGCGGCATGCTGATCAGCGCAGGTCAAACTGTTAAAACCCAGGCTCTTACTCTCTCGGTATCGGCAACGCCGATTTCGCAGAATGTCATCTCGGGAATCAATCAGTTTGCGTTTGCTAACTTCGTGGTTGACGCAACAGCGTCTGGCGAAGATGTGCGCGTAACAACGCTCCCGACGACGCTTACCTTTGGTGGCCTCTCGGCTGCGAATAGTCTCGTCAACTGCCAGGTCTACAACGGCGCAACCTCAATCTCGAGCACGCACGTCTACAACCCGAACGGTGCGACGACTTCGGCACAATCAATCAACTTCACGCTCGACAACGGTGGTATCGTCGTTCCGAAGGGAACATCGGTAACTCTTGGCGTCGCTTGTGACCTCCGCAGTGGCTCGGCTGGTACCTACGCATTCGGTCTCCCGTCTTCGCTCAGCGCATGGACAGGAGCAACTGGTGTGACTAGTGGTAACACTGTTGTTGCAACCCTCGGTACCTATGTTGGTCCGACCATGGCGGCTTCAGCTAACGGCGGTGGTGTCACCGTCGCAGTCGATCCAAGCAGCCCTTCGTACTCGGTCGCATCGGCAGGTGCAACTGGTGTTGACCTCGGTCACATCAAGTTCAGCGCTTCGAACGAAGCAGTTGACCTTCGTCAAGTCGCACTTGTTCTCGCTTCTGGTAACAACTACAATCTCGTAAACAACTCGGTTGCGCTCTACGACGCGACGACCAATACGCAGGTTGGTACCGCAGTGTTCTCGTCTGGTCGCTTCGCAACCTCGTCTGCTATCGCATCGGGAGCATTCCGCATCCCGTCAAACGGCAGCCGCACCCTCGTTCTTAAGGGTGACATCGCAGGCGTCAGCGTCAGCGGTCCGGCAACTATGTCGGGTGCTCTTATCCAGGTTGCATACGATGGCAACAATGTTGGCATCAATGGTAACTATGGTGTTGGCGTAAGCTCGGGTCAGACTATCACTCTTGGTACGACTGGTTTGGTTACTCCGGCCGGAGTCCAGATGTACAAGTCGTTCCCAACATTCACGTACAGCACTGCGGGCGCTACGGCAACCGCAGGCTCGAACACCCTTCTCTCGCTCACGGTAGCGGCAGACTCCAAGGGTGACGTGACCCTCAACAAGCTCACCTTCCTCACCGCAACCTCATCGGCAACTCTTACCGGCGTGACCTTCACTGGTCCGAACGGTAACGTCGGCACGGTTACTGGTCCGGATGCGAACAACTTCGTGACAGTGCTCTTCAACGGCTCGAACACTGCGGATGCAGTTATTGGTGCTGGTACCTCGAAGGTCTACACCCTCCGCGGTAACGTTGTTCTCGGAAATGGTGGCTTGAGCGGCTCGGTCGCAACATCCCTCAAGGGTGACACTGTATCTGTGAACGGAACAAAGACGCAGGCAGCACTTAGCACTTCGTACATCATTTGGTCTCCTGAATCGACCACTACTTCGGTAGTCGGATCGACAGGTATGAATGACTGGACGAACGGCTATGGTCTCGGTGGCATCTTCCAGAGCGCAGGCCTCGGACAGGATGGTTTGGCAAACGTCATCGCGAAGTAATATTCGCCTAGCGTTAGCCTGACATTCACGTCACGCAAACAGCCCCTCCCCACAAAGGAGGGGCTTTTGCGTACCCAATCCCGTCCCGAAACTCGTACGGAGGACCGACCTCCGCAACCCCACAACCCCTTCGCGCCCACCTTACGGAGGTCGGTCCTCCGCAACCCCCCCATAGCGCCATCATCCTGCCTCTTACGTCTTACGGAGGACAGTCCTCCGCGCGACTGTGCATAAACGGAGGACCGACCTCCGCAACCTGGTACGATAGCGGTATGCAGCGAATGGTACCGCTTGCAATAGGTGAGACGTATCACATCTATAATCGCGGTGCACACAAGCGCGACGTCTTTACGTCCGAGCGAGACTATCAACGCTTCCAGCTCTTACTTCACCTTATGAACGGCACGTCGCCGATCGAGATGCGCAACGTTTTCCGAAAATACGGAGGTCGGTCCTCCGCAGCTATCTTCGAAGAAGAGGTTCCCGAACAGCCACTGGTAGATGTGCTTGCATACTGCCTCATGCCGAACCATTTCCACCTCGTGTTGCGGCAAAAGGTTGAAAATGGGATTTCTGTATATCTAAAGAAGGTATTTACGGCGTACTCGATGTACTTCAATACGAAATACGAGCACAGTGGCGTGCTGTTTCAAGGGCGTTTCAAAAGCAGACATATCGATAACGAGGCGTATTTTAGATACATTTTTGCGTATGTGCATCTCAATCCGCTTTCTATCTTGCAGCCAGATTGGGAAACGAAAGGGTTTGCCGACAGCGGTGCGGCACGGCTTTTCCTTGGCGAGTATTCGTACTCCAGCTACGTCGACTACTCTGTGGGTAACCGAGCAGAGCGGGCGCTACTTGCTCACGACGATATCCCCGAATTCCTCATGACACAAAACGATTTCGAGCAGCTCTTTCACTGTGTCTCGCAAGACATTACGGAGGACCGACCTCCGCAAACCAGATAGAGTGAGTTGACGGAGGTCGGTCCTCCGCGAGATTGGCGAACTGTGGATAGTGTACAAAATGGGGGAATCGTGGGTTTATACTGACTTCATGAAGATTTTTATGCATCGGGTGTGGCGCGTTATTCGCTGGCCGCTCCTCGGCCTTTTTGTGTTGTACATGGGGCTCGTGGCGTATCGCATCCCGGCGGTGCGCGAGAAGGATAGGAGCGACAAGGCGGTTGCGGCGATTCATGCGCAAAAGATCACTGTGGCCGACGTGACGGGCGACCATTTGCCGCCCCCGCCAAACCAGGCCGACAACGACTCGACCTTGGCCGGCATCGACTCAAACAACAACGGCATCCGCGACGACGTCGAGCTCGCAATTTTCAAACTCCACCCCGACTCCGCCCGCATCCGCGCCGCCGAGTTGCAGTACGCAATGGCGCTGCAGAATGAGTTGACGAATGTGTTCGATAGTCAGACGCTAGTTGCTGCGATTCAAGAAGAAAACAGAGCCTATTTTTGCGTCGGGGATATGTACAAAATAGGTCAAGATAAACTTCTGGATGCTGAAATAAAAAATGTTGAGGCCTTAGTTTTAAATACAGACACCCGCAAAAAGAAGTATCAGGAGATATATCAGAAGTACATGACATCGTTTGCAGATTTGAAAAATGTTTCTAACTGCGACATTAAAACGCAATAAATTATTAATGTATGAAGCATGTAATTCTTGCTATAAGCGGAATATTGTTGCTCGCACCAATCAATGTTTTTGCAGCGTGCAGCGCAAAAGGGGAGACTGTTGCATATATAAATGGCATCTTAACTAGCGAAATCGACGCAAAGAATCAGAGACGCGCTTTAGAAAAAGACTACAACGACCAGTATCCTTCAAACGACGTCACTTTCATCAACGCTTACAACCCGTCGCATCTTGATGGGCTTGGGGACTTGATTGAGGCGACCTCGCAATTTATGGGAAAGCCGGTCAGTGCGTTTGACTTCAAGACGATGCTCATGCAGATCTACCCCGAGGTGACGACGCGGCGACTCCTACTTGTGGGGTACTCGCAGGGTGCGTTTTACGCAAACGCGATGTATGACTATTTGCTTTCGCATGGCGAGCCACGGCAGGCGGTCGGGGTGTATGAGGTCGGTGCGCCCACGCACTACGTCGCAGGAGGCGGTGCATACCTCAACTCCTCGGGTGATATGCTGCTCAACGACCTAACAGGGAACGTCCCGGCCGACGAGGCGCCGCTCCCTGCGAACACACGTCTCATAAGTTCTCCCGATGATGCTCAGGCGCAATTTCCTGGGCATTCTTTTATAGCATCCTACTTGGCGGGTGGGGCAGGGCGCATCGTCGCGGACATTTCGAGCGGGCTTGCTAAACTCACTCCCGACCTTGCCTCCGACAAGGGCGAATGCTTTACCGAGCCCGACCCCGATGCGAACTACATTGCCGAGGGAGTTGGTTTTGCGGTCGCTGACCCCACGGCGCATGTGATTGGTGTGACGGCTGGTGCGACATACGCGGCGGCATCGTTCGCAATCGGCGGAGCTATCTCGTTTTTGACGCACACGTACGCCGCGGCGACGTCGGGTCTTTCTAGTGCTGCTCATACCGTTGCCAACTCGCCCGATAATCCGGCGGCGCCACAAAATCAAGTAAAAAATCTCGCAGTCATTAAGAAACTGTATGGCTCGAGTTTGGACGAGGAGACGTATGAAGAATTAAACGGGACCGTACATCAGGGTGCTGCGGTGGCGGCTGCTGTGCTGCCGACGCCAACTCCGGCGCCGGTGCCGGCACCTACCTCGACCGTCGCTACGACCAGCGTGCGTGTTGCGCCGCCGCCAACGATACCACGCACCGGACCGCTGCCCTTGGGTGAGGGGAGTGGGTCTGCGATCGCTTCGCCCGCCGGGGCAAGTTCGACGTCGCCGCCTGACTCAGGTTCATTACCGTCGCAGGGTGCCGACTCGACGCCCGCGCCAGCCGCGCCGTTTGATGCGAGTTCGACCGCGCCCGTGCTTTCGATCGCGGCATGTGCGCAATCGCTCAGCCCCGACTTTTGCTTCGCTCCGAGAACCACAATCGCGCTGTCATGGTCGGGGAGTGCGGGTGCGGTCAGCTACAACATCTTCGTCAATGGCGTCCTTGCGCAGACAGTGGCCGGCACCTCGAGCAGTGTCACCCTTGCCGACCAGGCGTCGAGCTCGATCGCGGTTGCTGCAGTGGATGTGGCCGGCACGTCGCTTGCGAGTGCGCCGCAGACGGTGTACGTGTTTGCGCACCCGGTCGTCATCAATGAAATCGCGTGGGCGGGAACCGAAAACTATCCCGATGATCAGTGGCTCGAATTGAAGAATCGCACGCCATACGCGATAGACCTCTCACACATGGCGGTGGTCGCGACCGAAGGCGGCTCGCAGTACATCCCGCTCTCGGGTGTCATTTGGCCCTTGCCTGACAATGGATTTTACGTCATCGAGCGCGCCCAGAAGGTGATTACCGACCTGTATGAGCACGGGCACATCATCTACTTCGAGCCGCTCTCGACCACTGGCGAGCAGTTGTCCCTTCAGTATTTTGACGGCGCTGCCACGACGACGCTCGACCAAACGCCACCCATCGCGACGTGCGGGAAGTGGTGCGCAGGGTCGCAGTCGACGCCGATCGGTTTTGCGACAACGGGGCGCGTTGAGTTGAACACCATCTCGATGTCGCGCATCGACGCAGTCGCCTCGGGGACGCTCGCCAGCAATTGGGTAAACGACGGCGCATATCCAACTGTCACTCCATTCACCGACCGCGACAATCGGTATCGCATCATCGGCACGCCGAACGCCGAGAACGACACGATCGCGGCTGACGCGGGATTCTATTGCTACCCAGACACGGCACCTATCGTTCCCGGGAGTGCCTATCATCCGCAATCGTCTATGTGCACGTACCTCTCGCGATTCGTCATGCAAGACGAACGGCGCATGGGCGCGCTGTATGAAGGGGTGGTGGGCAGCTCGACGCTTATTAATATGGCGTTCGATTATTCGCAGCTGCGCGGCCCGGTGCACATTGCCCAAAACCAAACTATCCCCGCCGACACTCCCGCGGGAACGCCATTTTTCGTGGCCATTTGGGAGGTGCAGGTGGAGCCGTACTACAACCCGCCACGAAGTATCGAAAACTTTAACTCCTACTGGCAAACGGGATCGCAGCAAACGTGCCACGATAATGGGGTATGCACCGACGGCGGGGGAGCCGCGTCGCCGCCGCACGACAATTATCGGGTGATTCCCTTCACGTACGTCCCATAGTAGAATGGCTGGGTATGACTACCACCACCCAGACGCGCTACGCACTCGGCATGGGGCTTATCCTTCTTGTCGTTATCGTCGCAATCATCTTTATCACCAAACGGGGCACCACCGATCAGAGCGACACGAGCGCTTCAGGTTCGACGAATCAGACATCGCTCACCGATGCCGGGGACGCACAAAAGCCGGTCGCGGTCGTCTCGAACGTCGCCAGCTCGTCGGATGCCGGCATTACGATGACCGTGCCGATGCCCAGCCTCACGCGCACGTACGTGCCGCTCTCGACCTTGCCGCAGTCGGTCAAGGATGCCGACACCAAAGCGGTCGCCGACGCGATCGCGCAGCTGAAACTCGACCCCAACCACCTGGCCTACTGGATGCAGTTGGCGGTCTACCGCAAAGGTGCGGGCGACTACGCGGGTGCCGAGTCGATCTGGCTCTACGCCATCGAGCGCTGGCCGAAGGATCCGACCGCCTACAATGACCTCGCCGACCTGTACGAAAACTTCCTCCACGACAACGCGAAGGCCGTCGTGTACTGGAACAAACTCATCGCCGTGGAGCCGACCAACATCATGGCCTACGTTAATCTCTCGACGCTCTACAGCATCACCATGCACGACGCCGCCGCCGCCAAGGCGACGATCGAGAAGGGGCTCAAGGCTAATCCGCAAAACTCCGACCTTCTGAACGCACAGAAGGCGCTCTAACATGAACCGCTACTTCACCAAAACCTTTCAGCGATTCCTGTTTGCCTTCATGATCATCATCGCGATCGCCTTCGGCCTTCTGGTCGCGGGCAGTTTCGCGCTCGAGGCACGGTCGGTTGACAATACGGCCACCGCACGCTAATCTGTGGGTCTAGGCCATAGACAGCGGGTCTCCTCGTAGGGGGAGGTAATGTTCCGAAAGGGGCGCCTGCCGAGGTCGAAACTCCCAGTTTTGCGATTCGTCGCAGGGCAGAGTGTCGATGGCCTTCATACTAGAGGGTTATTTTTTTGCCCAAACATGGCCATTACAAAACAGAAGAAGGAAGAGATCGTCAGCAAGGTGGGCGGCATCGTCGGGGATTCCTCGACCATCGTCTTCGCGAAGTTCAAAGGCCTCACGGTCGCCGAACAAAGCGAGATGCGCCGCGCACTGCGCGCACAGGACGTCGGCTACTCGGTCGCCAAGAAGACGCTCGTTCGCCGAGCGCTCGACGCAGCCAAGGTCGGCGGCACCGCTCCCGAGCTTGAAGGCGAGATTGCACTTGCGTACAGCAAGGACGAGTTGGCACCGGCTCGCGAGATCGCGATCTTCGTCAAGAAGTTCCCCGAGCACCTCGTCTTCGCAGGCGGTGTCTTCGGCGGCAAGTATGTGAACGCGACCGAGATCAAGGCAATCGCCGCGATCCCTGGTATGCAGGCACTCCGTGCGCAGTTCGTTCAACTCATTAACAGCCCACGCCAGCGCTTTGCGGTTGTACTCAACGCGAAAGCTGAGAAGGGAGAATAAATCAACACTATATGGCAGACGAAACAGTAGTTGCGGCTCCTACAGCAGACGTTGTAGAGATTCCGGCAAAGTTTAAGGACATCGTTGCAGCAGTCGAGAAGATGTCGGTCCTCGAGCTCCACGAGCTCGTCAAGACCCTCGAGTCGCACTGGGGCGTGTCGGCAGCCGCAGTCGCGGTAGCTGGCCCGGCAGCAGCAGAGGCAGCAGAGGAGAAGACCTCGTTTAACGTTCACCTTACTGACGCAGGCGCCCAGAAGGTGCAGGTCATCAAGGCGATCAAAGAGGCGCTTGGTCTTGGTCTCAAGGAGGCAAAGGACCTCGTCGATGCAGCTCCGTCAGTCCTCAAGGAGGGGATGAAGAAGGAGGATGCAGACAAGCTCAAGGCAGCCGTCGAGGCAGCCGGCGGCAAGGTCGAGTTGAAATAATCTCAACCCCGTCTCGCTCATCACAAAACCCCGGCATCTTGCCGGGGTTTTGTTTTTTTGCTGAAACCTTTCTTCAAATCGTTGGTTGCAATACGTGGAAGATCGGACAGCGGAGACTAGTAGGTGTAGCTGGTGCGGGCTGACGTTTAATCGTTTTGCCCTCCCTCGCTCCCACTCACTCCACATTCCTCGGCCGCTGACTTTTTGTCTGCGGCCTTGTTTTTTGTCCGCCGCTCGGCCACGGTTTAGGGGTTTGCTAATCGGCCATTGTGTGGCTTTGCACAGCGGCGCGCCATTGCGTAGAATGGCCTTGTATTTCTATATTTGTTGCTATGACGGATGATCTCCAGAAACTCTTCGGGTCGGTGGCACGGGTCAAGCTCATGCGTCTCTTTTTGTTCAATCCGAAGCTCTCGTTTAGTGCTGATGACGTCGTCAGTCGCGCGCGCATTACGCACGACGAGGCCAAGCACGAGTTGGGGCTCTTGCTGCGCGCCAAGCTCATCAGCGAGAAAAATCTCAAAGGCAAGGGCGTTCGCTTTGCGCTCAACCTTAAGTTCGAGTACGTGCGTGCGCTCCAAAATCTGCTGCTGAATGCGCCCGCGCGCGGCGACGATATCCTCGAGCGGCTGCGCGGGGTCGGGCCGCTGAAGCTCATCATCCTCTCGGGCATCTTCATGGGCGAGTGGGAAGGGCACCTCGACCTTTTGATCGTGGGCGACAAGGTGAAAGAGAAATTGGTGCGCGACCGCATCCGTCAGCTCGAGGCCGAGATAGGCAAGGAGATGCGCTACTCGCTGCTCTCGACCGAGAACCTCTACTACCGCCTCAACATGAGCGACAAGCTCATCCGCGACGTGCTCGACTACCCGCACCGCGTCGTGCTCGATCGCCTCAACATCGGCATCAAATAGTATTCACGCTATCCACACGCACCCGGCCCGGCCCCAAACGCCGGGCCTCTTGCTTGGTACAATAAACGTGTCTCTATTATTTAGTTATCTATTAATTGTCATGATTCTTCAGATGTGGATGAGTGTGCTCGAGCAGTCGTTCTACAACATGTTGCTGGGCACGGTGAGCTTTTTGCCGAACCTCCTGTTCGCGGTCATTATCTGTGTCTTGGGGTGGATCGCCGGCGTGTGGCTGGGTTGGGTCGTCGCCGAGATCGCACGCGTCATCCAGGTTGACCGCGCACTGCGCGCGGCGGGCTTCGGCGAGGTCGTCTCGCGCGCGGGATTTAACCTCAACGCGGGCGTCTTCGTCGGCGCCTTGGTCAAATGGTTCGTCATCCTCGTCTTCCTCCTCACGTCGCTGCAGGTCATGGGGCTCGGCCAGGTGACGTTCTTCCTCCAGCAGGTCATCGTGGGCTTCCTGCCGCAGGTCATCGTCGCGGTCTTCATCATCCTCGTCGCCGCGGTCGTGGCGCAGGTTGCGGGTGGCGTCGTGACGGGTTCGGCACGCGCCGCGGGCATCGCGGGCGCGGGTGTCGCCGGCACCATCGCGCGCTGGGCGATTTGGATCTTTGCGATCCTCGCCGCACTCGAGCAGCTCAATATCGCGCAGACCATTTTGCAGACCCTCTTCACCGGCTTCGTCGTGGCGATCTCGATCGCCTTCGGTTTGGCCTTCGGTCTGGGCGGCCAAGACGAGGCGAAGCGCTTTCTCGAGCACACGCGCGAGGAAATGAAGAATCACCACTAATTAAAAAAAGAAACCTCCCGAGTGAGGGGAGGAGTGAGCGCTCGGCGCGGGGAGGGATCCCCCGCGCCGATTCGCGTTCGGGGATTCGTTAGGTTGCCGCCGTGTTACCGACCGGACTTTTCCTTTCGCTCCAACCGGTCGTAATAGATATTTCCGAGTTTAGCGAGTCCCAGAATGACGCCGCCGATGATAATGAAGAGGAACATGATTCCTCCAGCGGCATGCCCGATTTCGTCCATGACGTTTCTCCTGTGGTTAGGCGCGCCACTGCCGGATGTACTGGCAAAGCAGTACCCCGCCGTCATAGAGATTGTCGAATGTTTGGGCGACAAGGCACGAGACAAGCATCGCGATAACGCTGAAGTTCGCCGGGTCGTAGTCGATGAAATCCATAAAGACCTCCTTGTGGCCGGGCGGGTGCCCGGCGGCCCCCGGATACCTTTGAAGTAGGACAGAATGGATGCATTAGCGGCAAAACCATTTTGTATGAAAACGTACACACAGTTACAAACGCAGGAACGGTTCACAATCGAAAAGTTACTGGCGGTAGGCATGCATATTCGGGCG
>CAISEE010000044.1 GCA_903884345.1 Candidatus Adlerbacteria bacterium
ACGACGTGGTAGTGCGTGTCATAGACGCAGTGGTTGCTTCGGGTGACGCCCATGTGCCTATCATATCTGAAAACCGAGGGTTTTCAGACTTTCCTACAGGGAACCCGCGGCAAGCCGCGGGGTAAGGGCTGGCGCCAATATCCAGTGTGCAAGCCGTACCGTTTTTACAGATACCGCTCAAACTCCTCGAGTGCTTCGCCAACGATTGCTTCGTCGCGCTCGGCAATCAAACTTTGATGCAATTTTTTCAAGACGTCGTAAATCTCTTGGACGGGGTACCCTTTCTTGCGCAGCGCCTCGGCCTCCTCGAGCACAAGGTTATCATCCTCGGTCGATTTACGAAGCGCCTTGTCGAACATCTGCGCAAAAGGGTGAGCCATGACGTGGAGCGTTTACGCCTGCTTCTCGATTTTGGTCTTGCCAGCCATGTAGGGGCGCAGAGCCTCGGGGATGGTGATGGTGCCGTCCTCGTTTTGGTAGTTTTCAATCAGGCCGATGAGCGTGCGGCCCATGGCGAAGGCGGTCGCGTCGTTCATGTGGACGGGCTCGATTTCGCCGCTGGCGCGCTTCAGCCGCGTGTTGAGGCGACGTGCCTGGAAGCCGCCGACGTAGTCGGAGCTGTGCGTCTCGCGGTACGTGTCTTGGCCCGGCATCCAAGTCTCGATGTCGATCTGGCGCTGGTCGGGGAAGCCCATGTCACCGGTGCAAATGAGCACCACCTGGTACGGGAGGCCGATTTTTTGCATCAAATATTCCTGAACGGCGACAAGCAGGTCTTGCTCGGCACGACCATCCTCGGGCTTCGAGAACGATTCCATCTCGGCCTTGTCAAACTGGTGCTGGCGCAAGATGCCGCGCGTGTCTTTGCCTGCCGCACCCGCCTCGCGACGAAATGCCGGCGTATAGGCGACGTAGCGAATCGGGAGCGACTCCTCGGCAAGCACCTCGTCCATATGAATGGGGCCCAGGGTGTGCTCGGCCGAGCCGATGAAGACCATGTCGTCTTTCTCGAAGTAGTAACGCTCATCGATGGGGTCCAATCGCGCCATGCGGTTCATGACTTGGGATCGCATCATGATCGGCGGATTGACGAGGGTGAAAGGCTTCGGCGAAACCGTCAGGCCAAACGCCTGCACAATCTTTGCCATTTCGTTTTCAGACGTCAGCGTATTGATGACGAGCTGCACGAGCGCGTTTTGAAGGAGTGCAAGGTCGCCTTTGAGGTACGTAAAGCGCGCACCCGAGACTTCGGCCGCCTTCTCGCTGTCGATGATGCCCAGCTCGCGACCCAAGTCCCAGTGTGCCTTGGGGGTAAACGAAAAGGTCGGCTTATCGCCCCACTGGCGGATGACCTTGTTGCCCGACTCGTCGGGGCCCACAGGCGTGTCGGCCGACGGGATGTTCGGGATTTTAATAAGGAGCGAGACGAGCTCTTTCTCGGCGGCCTGGTAGCGCTCCTCGGCTTCTTTGAGTTCATCCTTGAGGGTCTTCCCTGCCTCGAAATCGCGCGCCTCTTGTGCGGCGTTGCGCTTGCGATTGATCTCGCTGATGTCGCCCGAGAGCTTCTTGCGGCCGTCGGCCAGCTCGATGATGCGATCGAGGTCGATGCCGTCGCGATTCTTGTTGGTAATCGCGGCGCGAACGATGTCGGGGTTTTCCCTAAGGAATGTGAGATCTATCATATAATTGGTATTAAATTGTGCGATAATCATACAATGCTCGGGGCTCTGCGACAACTTGACGCACGCGACTTTCCGGCACTTTTAGGCGAGGTGCCGCACGCGCCGCAAACACTCTACCTGCGCGGCGAATTGCCGCCTTTGGGGTACAAGTACCTCTGTGTCGTCGGCACGCGGCGCATGTCGCCCTACGGGAGCCGCATGTGCTCATCGTTGATTGCGGGGCTCGCAGGCGCGCCGGTCGCCATTGTCTCGGGGCTTGCCATGGGTGTCGATGCCGAGGCGCACAAGACCGCGCTCGACGTCGGCCTCCCTACCCTGGCGGTACTCCCCTCGGGTGTGAACGACTCGGTCATCTACCCGCGCATGAATCGACCCCTCGCCGAGCGCATTCTCAAATTAGGCGGCGGGTTACTCTCTGAAAACGAGCCCGACTTCAAAGCGCAACTGTACTCCTTCCCGCAGCGCAATCGCATCATGGCGGGGATGTCACACGCGACCCTCGTTGTTGAAGCTGGCGAGAAGTCTGGCACCCTCATCACGGCTAAATTGGCACTCGATTATAATCGGGATGTGCTGGCGGTACCGCACGAGGTGGGTCGTGAGAGCGGCGCGGGTGCCAACCGACTGCTTCGCGATGGTGCCACACTCATTCGCTCAAGCGACGACTTGCTCGAGGCACTCCACTTGCCGCGCCGCGAGAAACTCGAGCAGGTGGCACTGCCGCTTGACCTTACTCATGAAGAATTGGCCATCATCGAGGTCTTAACCGAGGCGTACACCCGCGACGAAATTATCGACGGCGCGGGACTTTCGGCACAGCAGGCAAACATCGCACTGTCGTCATTGCTCATTCGCGGGATTATTACTGAACGATTAGGAAAGATTGAACGTATATAAGGTATGCCCGAACAAAATCCGACGGTTTTCATGGCGTTTGGCGTCACCGGCGACCTGATGCGGCTGAAGATTCTGCCCGCGCTCTTTGCGCTACACGAAAAAAATCTCTTACCCACCCCGTTTCGCATCATGGGAATATCGCGACGTTCGTGGAGCAATGCCGAGTTGCGCGCGCACGTCGCCAAGGTGCTCGGCGCGGCGGCCGCGAGCGAGGCGCTGCACTCATTCCTCGAACTGTTTTGCTTTCAGCAATGCGACATCGAGGACCCGGCGTGTTTTGAGACACTGGTGTCAAGTATTGACATCCTGCAGAACGACTCGGATCGCCGGCCGAACGTCCTCATGCATCTGGCCATCGCGCCCGAGCTCTATGACCGCGTGTTCGAGAATCTTGCCGCGTTTCAAAACCCGGGTGAGACACCCTGGGCGCGCATCATGATCGAGAAACCCTTCGGCTACGACCTGCTGTCGGCACAAAAACTAAACGGCATCCTGTGGGAGAGTTTCGCGGAGTCGCAGATCTACCGCGTCGACCACTACCTGGCCAAGATTCCGCGCGAGACGCTGAAGACCCTGCGCGCGTACATCCTCGAAAACGAAATCAAACACGTGCACGTGCGACTGCTCGAGTCGGTCGGCGTCGAGAAACGCGCGCAATTTTATGATGCGACGGGGGCGCTCAAAGATGTGGGGCAAAATCACGCGCTCGAGATTTTAGCGCTCCTCACCATGGACGAGGACGAGAGCAGCGACGTCGACCGACTGCGTGAAAACCGTGTTGCCGCACTGCGTCGCCTGCCCCAACTCTCGCAAGACGAAGTTTCGACCTCGACCACCCGCGCGCAGCACGTGGGCTACCGCGACATCCCCGGGGTTGACCCCGACTCGCAGACCGAGACGTATTTTGAGGTTCATACCATGCTTTCGACACCGCACGCGGGCAATATCGGCGCGACGATCGAGAGCGGCAAACGGCAACCATCGCCCATCAAAGAGATCGTGTTGACGCGAGCCGACGGCGCGATGACCCGCTTTTCGCTTGATGCAAAGCAAGACGAGACCGAATATGAGCGACTCATCGCCGACTGCATTCGCGGTGACCAGCGACTCTTCGTCTCGGCCGACGAGGCCGAAGCGCTGTGGCGCTTCATCGACCCCATCGCGACCGCGTGGAAGAAAAACATGGTCCCGCTCGTCTACCACTCGACCGATGAAAACAAATGACGAATCGAGCAATTGGTGCGCGCATCACAGTGGCTGTGCTTTGCATAATTACTAGTTTCGTTGTATCAATGGTAAACCAATGAAACTCGTCATCGTCGAGTCGCCTGCAAAGGCCAAGACCATCGAGAAGTATCTGTCGGACATCGACAAGTCCGACTCGTTCGTCGTGCGTGCCTCGGTTGGTCACGTGCGCGACTTGCCCAAGAACAACAAAAAAGCCATCGACATCGAGGGCGGATTCGTGCCGCACTACGAGGTGGTGCCCGGCAAAGCGCACGTCATTGCCGATTTGAAATCACTCGCACACAAGGCCAGCGCGGTCATCCTTGCAACAGACCCCGACCGCGAGGGCGAGGCGATTGCGTGGCATATAAAGGAGGAGTTGGGGCTTAAAAAACCCGCCCGCATCGTCTTTCACGAAATCACCAAAGAGGCCGTCGGCGAGGCCCTGTCCCACCCGCGCCTCATCGACGAGAACTTGCGCTACGCGCAAGAGGCGCGCCGCGTCCTTGACCGCCTGGTGGGCTACGACCTCTCGGGCCTCATTTGGAAGAAAGTCCGCTACGGGCTTTCGGCCGGACGCGTGCAATCGCCCGCGCTGCGCATCCTCATGGAGCGCGAGCGCGAGATCCGCGCCTTCATTCCTGAAACCTACTATGTGTTGACCGCGGAGACGAAGACCCTCAACAAAGAAAATCTCACGCTTACCTGTGCCAGCGAGCCGCGCGAGAAAAACGAAGCCGAGTGCATCATCGGTGTCGTTAAAAAAGACGGGCTCGTGGTGGCCGACGTGACCGAGTCCGAGCAAAAGCGCACGACTCGCGCACCGTTTACGACCTCGACCCTCCAGCAAACCGCCAGCTCGCGCCTGGGATTCTCACCAGCAAACACCATGCGCATCGCGCAGAAGTTGTACGAGGCCGGACACATCACCTACATGCGAACCGACTCGACCAACCTTGGTATCCCGGCCAAAGAGGCCATCCAAAAGGCGGTCATCAAAAAGTTCGGCAAAGAGTACGACGAGCAGCACGTCTTTGCGACCAAATCCAAAAATGCGCAGGAGGCGCACGAGGCCATTCGCCCGACCCACATCGAGAAGGAGTCATTGGGCTCGACCCCCGAGCAAAAGAAGCTCTACGAGCTCATCTGGCGTCGCACCATCGCCTCGCAAATGGCGGACGCGAAACTGCTCAAGACCAAGATTATTGCAGAGCCCAAAGACAACCCGCTCGAGGGTGGCATCCCGCAGTTTTCGGCCAACGGTTCGCGCGTCCTCTTTGACGGATGGCTGCGTGCCGACCCGGATGCACGCGGCGAGGATGTCGAATTGCCCAAAGTCACGCCGGGCGAAAAACTCGACGTCACCGACATCTCGGCCGAAGAAAAGCAAACGACGCCTCCACCGCGCTACACCGAAGCCGGCCTCATTAAAGAACTCGAGAAGCGCGGTATCGGCCGCCCGTCGACCTACGCGTCAATCATGAAGACGCTCGGCGACCGTGGCTACGTCGAGAAAGAAGGTCGGTCGCTCAAACCCACCGACACCGGCGACGTGGTCTCGTCGTTCCTCGAGGAAAACTTCCCCACCTACATCAGCGACACTTTCACCGCCGAGATGGAGGACGAACTCGACGACATCGCCGAGGGCAAGCGCGAGTACGCAAAGACGCTCAAAGATTTTTATACGCCATTCCTCAAAGAGGTAAAAAAGAAAGACAAAGAGGCCGGCAAAATCACCGACTTGGGGCCTACCCCCGAGGAATTTCGCTGCCCGCTGTGTGATGCGCCGATGGTCTTTAAACTCTCGCGCCAGGGCAAGTTCATGAGCTGCAACCGCTTCCCCGACTGCACCGGCGCGCGCACTGAAATCGGCGAAGTCATCTCGAACGACCCGGCGGCACCTATTGGCACCGACCCCGTGTCGGGCCTCTCGGTCTACGTCCTCTCGGGCCGCTTCGGGCCGTACGTGCAACTCGGCGAGATGCCCGAGGGCAAAGGTAAATCGAAAAAAGAGAAGCCACGCCGCGCCTCGATCCCCAAAGAGAAAGATCCGGCGAGCCTCACGTTGGAAGAAGCGCTCGTGTACCTCTCGCTCCCGCGCGTCCTTGGCAATCACCCCATCTCGGGCGAACCCATCTCGGCCTCAATTGGTCGCTTTGGCCCCTACATCGTCCACGAAAAAGATTTTCGCTCGCTTAAAACCGACAACGTCTACACCATCACGCTCGAGCGCGCACTCGAAATTTTGAAGGAAGAAAAAAAGAAACGCGGCTTCGCGAAGAAGAAAACGGCGTAATATAAGGCTATAAGACGCTGGCGCATTGAAGCACTTGACAGATTAACGTATCTGTGTATAATTATATTTAGGTTCTTGAGGAGGTACATATGTCTACCACGGCCAAAACGATTCTCGTTGCTGCCATTGTGGCAGCGCTGTTGCTCATGCTAACGTCACTGCACGGCACCGGCATCCCGCCTGTAGCCAAGATTGGTTTCTGGGTGCTCGGCGGGACAGCCGTCTGGGCCTACTGGCTCGGCCAGGACAGGTGACAATCACAACACTTCCCCGCTGGCGCATGTCGCCAGCGGTCTTTTTTATATCGATGTGTCACTATTGAAGCAAAAGTATATACTGATATACATGCCAGACCCACATCCTGACGTCAAAGAGATTCTCGACCTCATGAGTAGCCACTCACCCGAGGATCGGACGCTGATTGAAAAGGCGTACCTCTTCGCCGCCGAGGCACACAAAGACTTTAAACGATTCTCGGGCGAGCCCTACCTCATTCACCTGGTCGAGACGGCCAAAGGCTTGGCCAAAATCGGCATGGGCGCCAAGACCATCGCGGCGGGACTGTTGCACGACACGATGGAGGACGCCGGCACCAAGGCCGAGACTGTCGAGAAAGAGTTCGGCAAAGAGATTCGCTTCCTCATCGAAGGTGTCACCAAACTCGGGCACCTGAAGTACCGCGGCGCCGAGCGGCATCGCGAAAGTCTGCGTAAACTTTTGGTGGCAACCGGCCAAGACACGCGTGTCCTCATCATCAAGCTGATGGATCGGCTGCACAACATGCGCACGCTGCAACACGTGCCCGAGGAGAAGCGCAAACGCATCGCACTCGAGACCTTAGAGATTTATGCCGCGATCGCCCACCGCCTGGGTATGGGTTTGGTGCGTCGCGAGCTCGAAGACCTCGCCTTTGAATATGCCTACCCCGAGGAGTACGCCGAGGCGCGCACACTCCTGACCGAGCGCACGCAGGACACCGACGAGCGGCTCGAGAAGATGACGCGCACGCTCAAGAAAGAACTCGCGCTCAACGGCGTCACCAATTTTCATATCGACTACCGCGTCAAAGGCCTCTGGAGCCTCTGGCAAAAGCTCAAGCGCAAGGGCGGCGACATTAGCCGCGTCTACGACGTCGCGGCCATCCGCATCATCACGCACGATGTTGCCGACTGCTACCGAGTGCTCGGCATCGTGCACAACCTCTGGCAGCCGCTGCCGAACAAAATCAAAGACTACATCGCCTTCCCCAAACCCAACGGCTACCAGGGACTCCACACGACCATCTTCTCGGGCGACGGTGGCATCGTCGAGATGCAGATCCGCACCGAGGCGATGCACCAGGAGGCGCAGTACGGGATCGCGGCGCACGTCGTCTATAAAGAGGCGGCGAGCCGACACGAGCACATGCAAGGCACGAGCCGCCAGTCGAGCTTTGACTGGATTCGCTCGCTCGTGCCGGGGCTCTCGCACCCCCAAAAACCCCTGCCGAGCGACGCACTGCCACCCCCGGCCGAGACCAAGCGCACGCGCTACAGCGCCCAAGACATCCCCGACTGGCTGAGCGACCTCGAGAGCGAGAAAGACAATCCCGATTTCGAGACGACGCTCAAGACCGACATTTTCTCACACCGCGTGTTTGCCTTCACGCCGCTTGGCGACGTCGTCGACCTGCCGGGTAATTCGAGCCCGATCGATTTTGCTTACGCCATCCACTCCGACATCGGCGACCACATCGCGGGCGTCAAAGTCAACGGCAAATTGGTGCCGCTCGATACCACGCTCCACAACGGCGACATCGTCGAAGTGCAAACGAAGAAAACGGCGACCCCGAAGGCCAAGTGGCTCGACATCGCAAAGACGACGCTCGCGCGCCGACACATCCGCAACTTCCTCGAGCGGCAACAAAAAAATACGAACTAGCCCAAGTGCGCGTGGTCGTTCCAGATCCAGACCCACCACGGCTTGAGTTTCGTCTCGTCGTAGCCAAGGACGGTGAGGCCGGTATTTTCTAAATGGAAGCTTCGTATGAAATCGCGACACAGCTCGGCCGTAAGGTCGTCGCCGTGGACCACACGTGCCATGATGATGCGCATAAAGAAGCCGTGCGTCACAACGAGCACCGAGTCTTCTTCGCGATGCGCGAGCAAGTCGAGCGCTTGTCGCGCGCGTTCGTTAAGATCCTCGAAGTTTTCGGCATCCTCGTACCGAAATCCCGGCACATGAAAATTGGCGTCGATTGCCGCTTGCGCCGCGATAGCTCCTTCGTCGGTTCGCGGCTTCCCCGTCACATTCGACGACGAACGCGCCTCGACGAATAGGTCCGAATACTCGGGCACCATGTTGAGCTTCTCGGCGATGAACCCCGCCGTTTCTTTGGCGCGCAGGACGGTGCTCGAGATGATGCAGTCGATCGGCAGATTCGCGCAGCGCTCGGCGATGAACGCAGCCTGTTCGCGACCTCGCTTCGTCAGCTGGTGCGACACATGACCGCGAAGTTCATTCGCGTTCCCCTCGCTTTGGCCGTGCCGGACGAAGTAGATTCTTTTCATAGGAATGGGTGCGTTAGAGGCAGAAACTGTTGGGGTCGAAGGTGTTTTCATCTTTCTCGCGCTCGTCGCGGGTGCGATCGTCGAGTGACTCCTCGGCAGCCGGCGCGATTTCGGCAAGCGGCGCGGGTGCAGCTACCTCGCCCAAAGTTTGCTCTGCGGGAATCTCGTGGAGCGTCGGTGCAGCGGCGATTTCTTGCACCGCAGGCGCGGCAGCGATTTCGGCGAGCTCTGGCACGGGTGCCAACTTCGGCGCGTTGGGGATGACCCCAAAAGTCGAAGCGTCGGTCGTGACCGCCTGGGTCGGCTCGGCAACCTCACCTTTGGCACTTGCCGCAAGACGCGCTTGGAGCGCCACGAAAATGACGCGCAGATCGTCTTCGTTGAAGAAGTCGATTGAGAGTTTGCCGCCGTGTTCTTTGGGTTCGATGGCCACGCGGGTGCCGAGAGCTTCGGTCAGTTCGCGCTCCATCTCCAAAATCTCGGGTGCGTAAATGTACTCTTTCTTGCGCACCTTGTCGTAGGCGATGCGGCGTGCGATTGACTCGGTGTCGCGCACGGTGAGGCGCTTGAGCATGATCTCGCGGAAGAGCGTCTGCTGCTCGTCGGGACGGTCGGCCAACATCATGAGCGGGCGGGTGTGACCTTCGGTAATCTTCCCCTCGCCGAGTGCCGTTTGGATGTCTTGCGGGAGGCTAAGGAGGCGGATGGTGTTGGAGACGTACTCGCGGCTCTTGCCGACCTTCTCGGCGACCTGCGTGTGCTTGAAGCCAAACTCGTTGACGAGACGCGCGAATGCCTGTGCGCGGTCAATCGGATTGAGGTCTTCGCGTTGGAGGTTTTCGATGATGGCGACCTCGAGCTTGGTCTTGTCGTCTTCGTAGTCGGCGCGGATGATGACCGGCACCGTCGTGACGCCCGCGATGCGCGAGGCACGCAAACGACGCTCACCGGCGATGAGCTCGTACTTGGTGCCGATCCCGCCGTCGGGCTTCTCGAACTCCTTGCGAGTGACGGTCAGCGGCTGGATGACGCCGTACTGGCGAATCGAACGCGCAAGGTCGTTGAGGCGTGCCTCGTCGAACTCTTTTCGCGGCTGATAGGGGTTGGGCTCAATCTTGTCGACCTCGACCCAAAAGATGGCGTTATTGTAAAACTCTGACATATAGATATACTAACACAGCAGCACAAATGTTGTCCTGCACACCAAACTTCGTCAGCAGGCTTATCCTGCGTAGCCTTGGCGAAGCAGGAGCCGGAGTGGCGGAATGGTATACGCGCGCGACTCAAAATCGCGTCTCGCAAGGGATAAGGGTTCGAGTCCCTTCTCCGGCACCACAAAGAAAGGGCGCACGCAAGGATA
Organism: Candidatus Adlerbacteria bacterium; assembly: GCA_903884345.1. Lineage (GTDB taxonomy): Bacteria > Patescibacteriota > Minisyncoccia > Phycocordibacterales > SBAW01 > GWA1-54-10. The sequence continues at coordinate 10,012 of CAISEE010000044.1, forward strand.
ATCCTACGTGCGCCCGCGCTCGTTTTAGCGAATCGGTTACGCTGCTTTTGGAGGTGTGGCGGCAAACAACGCGAGCAGTGCCGTCGCCTTCGCCGTCCGTTCACTCGACAACCTAAGGTTGGCGAGGGCTCGACCGACAATCGGGTGGTAGTACCGCCCGACATGCAATGCACCGAACTCGAGTACGCCGCCTTGCGTAATGATGCCCGGCGAGTAGACGTCGAAGTTGCCTCTACCGAGCCGACTGTTGAGGATATGCATCCCCAGCTCAATTGACTCAAGCTTCGTGCCCGGGAGGACGAAGTTCGTGACACCCGAACTGATTGCCGAATTAAGAACCCTGCGCATCAGGTCGTTGCACAGGTAGCCACCATCTTTTAGCAGATGATCCTCATGGGTCATCTCGGCGCCGACGAGGACGGTAAGCCCGACGTCACGGCACGCCTCCGTCCAGGCCTTTTGGGTCTTCAGCCCCGCGAACGGGTAGATGATGACCGCATCGCACTGCGCATAATGCACCTCGGTCGCGAACGGGACGGCCAAATCGGGGATATCGTTCCCCGCCTTTTGGTCGTCGTAGATGATCGGAACCGGTTCGCCGAATTCGGACCGGACGACATCGACCACCGCTGGAAGACCATCGCGCATCGTGGGGATTTTTCCGATTTTAAATGCCCCGATCGGTCCTTGGACCTCGCGCATCGCCCGTACCAACTCGCGAATGGCGCCGAGCCCCGGGAAGTCGATTGAGACAACGAGACTCCGCTCATGCGGAATCAGCCGCTTTCTGTCAGTCATGAACCTCTCCTAATCTTTCAATGTCACAACGAACTGTTGCTACCAGGCAATCTACGCCGAAGGGCCCGGATTTGCAACGCTCGGCACAAAAAAAAGAGCCCGGCCGCGACACGGCAGGGCTCTCATAGAGGCGACACTACGCGACCTGTTACAGCCTGCGCACTTTTTGCCATTCATGCCAAATCCGATTCGCCAGCATGAGTGCCAGCGTCTCGTGAACATAGTCGACGGTGCCATCATATTCGACAGCGACGACGATCGTATTCAACACAACGGCATGCGGGGACACCGAGACGCCCGCACAGGAGGGCAAAAACGCCAACGCGCAGGGGTTACTGCGGTCGAGCGCCGCCGCCTGAGCCTGTGAAAGCGCCTTTTCGACGAGAGCCTCGGGAGGATCTTCATCGAGACCATCCGGGCCCAGCGCAGCGACGAGCAGACTCTCGGGCCTCATGATGTCCCGACGCGCCCCAGTCACATCAGGAGTCTCGGCTTGCGTGACGACGAACACGACCGAGCCATCGAGCTCGTAGCCGAGCAGGAATTGGCTGAACGGGATGATACTGCAGTCAAACGCATGCATCACGATGTCGGGAGTCAACGCAAGCGACGGTTTAATTTTGGTCATTTCGCACCTTTGTGGAAGATCCGTGCGCCGGGATGGCCCCCGGATACCTTTGAAGTAGGACAGAATGGATGCATTAGCGGCAAAACCATTTTGTATGAAAACGTACACACAGTTACAAACGCAGGAACGGTTCACAATCGAAAAGTTACTGGCGGTAGGCATGCATATTCGGGCG
>CAISEE010000045.1 GCA_903884345.1 Candidatus Adlerbacteria bacterium
GCTTGCGCCAAAAAGAGCAAATTCTTTCTCGCAGGTCTTGGTGAGGTGCTCGCAGATGTGGCGCATGAGGTTGGTCTCCATCGCCATGATGTCGGTGTGGTCTTTGATGAAACCCATCTCGATGTCGATCGAGGTGTACTCATTGAGGTGGCGTGTGGTCGAGTGCTTCTCGGCGCGGAAGACGTTGCCGGTCGTAAAGACACGCTCGAAGACGCCGACCATAATCTGCTTGTAGAGCTGCGGCGAGGTGGCCAGGTGCGCGGTCTTGCCGTATAGGTATTTGACCTCGAAGACTTCCCCGCTGCCCTCGGCGTCGTCGCCAATGAGGCGCGGTGCCTGAAACTCGGTGAATCCTTCGCTGTTTAAAAATGCGCGGTAGGCTTTGAGGATTTCGGCTTGTACCTTAAACGTCGCGCGCGATTTCTCGCGGCGCAGCGTGTACGGCAGGTAGTCGAGATAGGTGTCGATGTTGATGTCGGCCTCCAAATCAAATGGCAAATCGCGCGCCTCCGACAGTATTTCGATCTTCAAAATCTCCAGCTCGATGTCGCCGTTTTGAACCTCGGGGTTAGCGTTCTTCTCGGGTCGCTGATTGACGTTACCCTCGACGGCGACGACGTACTGGGCGCGCAGCTCTTTGGCAACGTCCATTGCCTCGGACTTCGGCAGCACGACGCCCTGGACCGAACCGCTCATATCACGAAAGTCGAAGAAGACCATTTTGCCCTGGTCGCGACGCACGGTGACCCATCCTTTGATGAGTGCCGCCTGCCCTACCCTCGCGTGTAATTCGCCAATGAGAGTTCGTTCCATAAAATATATTTAAAGTAATGTGACGCCTACCTTCCCTCGCACGTCTGCCATCTTCGCCGACGCAATCGCCTTGGCCTTCTCGCTCCCCTCGGCGATGATGTGCTTAATTTCCTCGTCGGTAATCGCCGCCCGTCGCTCGCGCATAGGTGCCACGAACGCGTCGATGTCTTCGATGAGCGCTTCTTTGAGTGCCTTGTACTTGCCCTTGTTCGCCTCGTAGATTGGTGCGAGTTCTTCCTCGGCGCGAAAGAGTTTGTGAATGGCGTACACGTGCTCGGGGCGCTCGCCGCTGGAGTCGGTAACAATGCTCATGACCGCCTTCGAAATCTCCTCGCGCGTACCAAAGAGCGGGATGGTGTTGCCGTAGCTCTTGCTCATCTTCTTGCCGTCGGTCCCGGGGACGATGGCTACTGAATCGGCAATCAGTTCTTTGGGTTCAACGAACGTTTTGCCGTAGGCGATATTAAACTTCGCCGCTGCCTCGCGGGCGTACTCGACGTGCTGGCGCTGGTCGGCGCCCACCGGCACGATGTCGGTGTCATAGAGGATGATGTCGGCCGCCATGAGCATGGGGTAATTAAAGAGCCCCGCATTCGCCTCAAGCCCCTTAGCAACTTTGTCTTTATAGGCGTGACCGAGTTCGAGCATCGAGACCGAGACGAGGCACTCAAGAATCCACGCGAGCTCGGTGTGCTCGGAGACGCGCGATTGCTGAAAGATGACTGCCTTCGATGGGTCGACGCCAATGGCCAGGTAGTCGCGCACGACGTTATAGATACTCTCGCGCACAGCCACCGGGTCTTTGAGCGACGTCAGCGCATGATAGTCGGCAACCATGAGGAAGCTGTCGAAGTTTTGGTACGAATCAAGAAACGGTTTGAGCGCGCCAAAGTAGTTGCCAATATGCAACTGCCCGCTCGACTGCAGCCCCGTAAAAATCCGCTTCTTTGCGTCCGTCATAGTCGTATTATATCCCCTCCTCCTTCAGCTTCTCGATGAGATTTTTTGCGGTCTTGGAAAGTTTTTGCGGGAGTTGGATTTTGACGCGTACAAGCAGGTCGCCTCGGCGGCCGCGGTTGTTGGGGACGCCTCGGCCTTTGATGGTGAGCATCTCGCCGTGGGTCACGCCTTGCGGGATTGAAAGCGGCTCGTCGCCGTCGAGCGTCGCGATGGTGTACTCGGCGCCCAGGAGCGCATCCGAGAGTTTGACCGAGAGGTCGGTCACCAAGTTGACGCCTTCTTTCTTAAAGCGCTGGTCGTGGCGCACGTGGACTTTGACGTAGAGGTCGCCTGCGCTACCACCGGCAATCGCTTCGCCCGCACCCGTGAGGCGGATCATCTCGCCGCCGTCGATGCCTGCGGGCACGATGATCTCGACTTCCTCTTGCTTGCGGTAGACACCCTCGCCGCGGCAGGTGCGGCACTTGTCTTTGGCGATTTTGCCCGTTGCGTGGCAGTGGCGGCAGGGGCTCTGCATCGTGATTTGGCCGAAGAAGGAGTTGCTCGTCTCGTGGACTTTGCCGGTGCCATTGCAGTGTTTGCAGGTTTCAAGTTCGCTCCCCGGTGTGGCACCCGAGCCGTCGCAGGTATCGCACTTGGCGATTTTGGCGAGCAGCACATTGCGCTTGGTGCCGAAGACCGACTCTTTAAATGAGATTTCGAGGTCGATCGAGATGTCGCGACCACGGCGTGTGGCACGGCCCGTCTGTTGGCCGAAGAAGTCGGTGAAGACGTCACCGAAGTCGAATCCGAAGCTGCCGTTTTGGAACGCATCCTGAAATTGCGAAAAGTCGAAGTTGGCACCGTTGGCTCCACCCCTGGAATCCGCCCGGCCCCGCGCCGTCGCTAAAGACACGCCCATACGAGTCGTACTCGGCGCGCTTCTTGTCGTCGGAGAGGATGCTGTACGCCTCGCTCACCTCTTTGAATTTCTCGACGTCGCCGGTCGCTTTGTCGGGATGAAATTTGTGCGCGAGTTTGTGGAACGCCTTCTTGACCTCCTCTTTCGAGGCGGTTTTCTGAATCCCCAGTACCTCGTAATAATCTTTTTTAGACATACTCATTACAGGTATTCTAACAGAAAAAGCACCTTGCGCAAGAAAACGCTTGACGCAGGATGAATACTATGCGGCAACTAACGTCTCGTCTTCGTCGGCGATGAATCCGCCCGCTTGGATGCTCCACAATTTTTGGTAGAGGCCCTCTTCTTGGAGCAGTTCATCGTGCGTGCCGTCGGCCACGACTGCCCCGTTTTGGATGACGACGATGCGGTCCATTTTCATAATGGTCGAAAGACGGTGCGCGACGACGAGCACGGTTTTGCCACGCATCAGTACTTCGAGCGCTTGCTGGATCAGTTGCTCTGACTCGGAGTCAAGACTTGACGTCGCTTCGTCGAGGACCAAGATGGGCGCGTTTTTGAGGATGGCACGAGCGATTGCCACACGTTGCCGTTCGCCTCCCGAGAGTTTGACGCCACGCTCGCCGACGAAGGTATCGTAGCCTTCGGGGAGTGACAAAATAAAGTCGTGGCAGTTGGCCTGCTTGGCGGCCTCGATTATTTCGTCTTCCGTCGCATCGCGCTTGCCGTAGCGGATATTCTCGCGCAGCGAGCGGTGAAAGAGAATCGGCTCCTGCGGCACGAACGAAATCGCGTCGCGCAAACTGTCTTGCGTCACGGTTGCGATGTTCTGTCCGTCTACCTCGATGCTACCTGCTTTGACGTCAAAGAGGCGCAACAATAGTTTCGTGATGGTCGACTTCCCTGCGCCCGAGGGGCCCACAAACGCGACGCGCTGCCCCGGTTCGATGGTGAGGTTGAGGTGCGATAAAATCGGTCGCTCCTGGTCGAACGAAAACGACACGTCGCGAAACGATACTTCGCCATGGTCGACGACCAGCGCGGATGCCTTCGGTGCGTCTTGCACCTCGTGTGGGGTTTCAAGAATGGCGACCATCTCTTGCGCGTCTGCGAGCGTGTCGTAGAAGCGGCGCAAGACGCGGTTGATGCTGAAGAGTCGGTCGAAGGTTCCCAACAGGTACGTTTGCAGAAGCATGATGTCGCCCACGGTAAGAACCCCGCGTGTCCACAGCACGCCGCCCATGTAGAGCATGGCGACGTTGATGCCGATGACCATAAGGCCCATCATCGCCCAGGTGTTGTCGTCGGTAAACCACACGGACGAGGTGGCGTTCTTCCATTTCGTTATCGCATCCTTAAACCGCGCCGTTTCAAACGCGAAGCCCGAGAACAGCGTGACGGTGTGCTGATTGGAGATCGCGTCGGCAAGTGCGCCGGTTGCTGCCGTTGACGCAGCGGCACGTGCGACTCGCAGCGGCACGAGTCGGCGTGCCATGACGATTTGAAACCCGAGGAAGAGTATCGACCACACGGCAAGGACCGCGCCCAGGGTCCAATGCTGCAATCCTAAAATGATGACGGCACCGATGACGAATACGGCCGTGGGGAAAAATTCGAGCAGGACGCTGTCGGCAATCGATTCATACGCACCTGAAAACTTGCCGACCTTCGACGTGAGGCTGCCGGTAAAGTTCGTGCCGAAAAAGGAGTGCGAATGCTTCAGGAGATACCCGAACGAATGGTCGTAGAGTTCGGCCATCACAGCAAGCTCGAGCCGCATGATGCCGCGCGATTGCACTCGTCGAAACACCCATCCGCACAATCGGGACAGGCCGACGAGTACGACGATGGTAAGCACTGCCCCCGCGAGCACGGTGCTTGGCTTGTGTGTTGCGAGCAAGTTCAGAAATTGTTTGAGGAACCATGGCGTCGCCAAGTCGGCCATTTGCACGCCAAAGCTGCCCGCAACCACGAGCACGAACGCAAGAAGGTGCTTGCGCGTGTAGTGCCAGTAGATGCGTCGGACCGAACCGACGGAGGCCAATTTCTTTGGGGTATGTGTGCTCATAAATGAGTGAAAATGCGTTTCAGAAACAAGACTGAAGACGGTATGAATGTTCATAATAACACACAAACAGTCTTCCCGAAAGTGCTGTCGGGATAAAAAATAGGGCCCTGCATTGCTGCAGGGCCCATGTTGTGGCCGGACGTGGATCAGGGAGCGGTCGGCACCGGCGGCGGAACGATGACCGGGGTGCTTGCGCCGGGCGCTGCGCCCAGGTTGACGGCGGCCAGGTTGGCGACATTGGCGATCGTGACGGATACGGCGCCGAAGCTGTTGCCGGTCACCTTGGCGACCTGGTCGAGACCAGTAATCGTCTGGTTCACGTTGGCGTTTGCCGATGTCCAGGTGGGAACCTGGAACGTCGAGTAGTAGTACGGATTCGACACCGGGCCTGTAGCTGTCGCGTTGACGACGGCGTCGTTGCCGAGGTTGATCGCGCTGAACGTGGCACCGGCCACCTTGCCGTTGATCCGTTGGGCGCTGTCGTAAACGCTCTGATTGACGTTGGCAAGAACGTTGAACTCGTCAGCCCGAGCAGGTTGTGCGAACGCGGCCACGGCAGCGACAGCGCAGATGCTGAGAACGGAAGTAAGCTTCATGGTGGCGTACCTTCTCTTGTGTCGCGATGGAAGTGTCTTGGCGGGTGCGACTCATCCGCCAAGACTGTACCCCGGCACTATGCCGGAGATTCGATGTGGGATCAGGAGCCCGTCTTCGGGGTGTCCGTGAGACCGCAATTGGTGATGCCGAATACCTGGCTCAGCAGGTCGGCGATGCCGACGTCGAGCATCCGGCCCGTGGCCAGCTTGACCGGCGTACGGTAGGACGCGCCCAGATTGAAGTTGACCAGTGTCGGGCCGCTCATCGGTCCGGCGTAGCGGGAGAGTGCGAGTTGCACGCCGCCCTGGGTGGCTTCGGTCTGGATGCTGGTCGCCGCGATCACCTTGCCGCCGACTTCGCCCGCGATGGGCAACTCGACAACCCGAAGATCGACGCGAATCAGCATCGCGTTCTTGTAGACGCTCAGGTTCGCGCCGTAGGCTCCCCCGCCAATCTCCCCACCGGGGAGTGCGTCAGTGGTTGTGATCGCGCCCGTAATCGCGTACTTCGCTGGGAAAATCGTCCCATTGAAGAGCGGGATGTACGCGAGCTCGACCGACTTGCCGTCGGGACCCCTGAACGTGTTGAGTCGCCCGTTGCCGATCAGTTTCTGAGCGGCGTGTTGGGTGATCCAATCGACCAGGTTTCGGTAGCTCGGCCCCAGCTCGGTTTGCGTCAGCCCTGCGCGTTGCAGGATGGTTGCCGCGATGTCCGCCGCGCCCTGCGTGTTGGCGAAGCCGGACGCGTCGTTGCCACCCGAGAAGTTGAACGTGCCCGTGCGGTCCGGGATTTCCAGAACCGTGAACGAGACGCGCTTGGCCTCGGGTGTCAGTTGTGAGGCGACGCATTGCAGCGGAGCCTCCAGCGCGTGGATGATCTGCGGAGTCGGGCCAACAGGGACCGCGATCGGATCGCTCGGCGGCATGCCGCAGCCGGCGAGCAAGAAAGCAATTGCCGGAATGGCCGTACTGAGACGAAGAAGTCTCTTCATGATACGCATTCCTTTCTTACTGCTTGGGCGCGGCCGAGGCTGCCGAAGTCGGCGTCCCCAACTGACTCAAGCCTGCGGAGTTTTGGCTTGCAGTGACGCTTGCCGCACTTTGGCCGGAGACGTCGACCGATGTCAGATCACCGATGTTGGTGTTGCTGACACTGCTCTGTGAACCATTGTTGACGCTGTAGTACGTCACCGGGCCGGTATTCGTGACCGCGCTGCTGCTGCCTCCCGACGTGCCGGTTGCCCCGCTATTGCGGCGCAACTGCAGTTCCAGAGCTGCCTGGTTCATCATATAGGGGTTTGGACCCGAGGTTGGACCCCAGGTGCTGTTCCAGGAGTTCGCCTGGGGCATCCAGTCAGCCCTCGAAGGGCTGGCTACCGCGAGGCAGGACAACCCTGCCAGCGACACAGCAAGCATGAAGCGTTTCATCGTGCACCTCTCTGTCGTTTTTGAACGTGTGGTTACAAAGAGCAGAAAATGAAGCCTCTGTTGAGGCTTCATTTCTCGCTGCACGTAGTATTTCATGAATACGTCACGAAGTCAAGAGTGACTTACTTCGTTTCGTCAGGTGTCGCTTCGCCCCCGTTTGGCGGTGTCTGCTCGTCTGCTTTCGGTGCTTCCTGCTGCGGCGCGGCCTTCTGAATCGCCTCGTAGACCTTCGAGAGTTCGCGCGAGAGTTCTTCGGTGGTGTTCTTCATCGCGGCTGCGTCGTCGGCGGTCTTGGCTGCCTCGACGGCGGTGATTTTCTCGTTAATCGCCATCTCGAGGTCGGCCGGGACTTTGCCCTTGTTGTCGGCGAGTGCTTTGCGCGCCATGTAGACGGCTTGGTCGGCACTGTTGCGGGTCTCGGCGAGCTCGATTTTTTTCTTGTCGTCCTCGGCGTTGGCCTCGGCCTCCTTCTGCATGCGCTCGATGTCCTGGTCCGAGAGGCCCGACGAGGCTTCGATACGGATCGATTGCTCTTTGCCGGTCGCCTTCTCTTTGGCTTTGACCGAGAGGATGCCGTTGGCGTCGACGTCGAAGGTTACTTCAACCTGCGGGAGTCCGCGCGGCGCCGGTGGGATGCCGTCGAGCACGAAGCGGCCGAGTGATTTGTTGTCCCCCGCCATGGCGCGCTCGCCTTGGACGATGTGGATCTCGACGCTCGGCTGGTTGTCGGTCGCGGTCGAGTAGACCTGGCTGCGGCTGGTCGGGATGGTGGTGTTTCGTTCAATAAGTTTGGAGACGACGCCGCCCATGGTTTCGATGCCGAGCGACAGCGGGATGACGTCAAGAAGAAGGATATCGCGCACCTCGCCGCCGAGGATGCCGCCCTGGATGGCTGCGCCGATTGCGACGACTTCGTCGGGATTGACCGACATGTTCGGCTTCTTGCCGAAGTACTTCTCGACGGCCGCCTGGATTGCTGGCATGCGGGTCTGGCCGCCGACCAAGATGACTTCGTTGATGTCGCCGATCTTAAACGGTGATGCTTCCATCGCGCGCTTGGTGATGGCGAGTGCGCGGTCGATGAACTCGGCCGAGAGCTCTTCGAGCTTGGCGCGGGTCATCTTGATGAGGAGGTGGCGCGGTCCTGACGAATCCGAGGTGATGAACGGGATGTTGACCTCGGTTTCCATCGCGGTCGAAAGCTCGATCTTGGCCTTCTCGGCAGCCTCGTCGAGGCGCTGGCGAGCAAGTGCGTCCTTGCGCACGTCGATGCCGCTCTCTTTCTGGAACTCGGTCGCGAGCCAGTCGATGATCTTTTGGTCGAGGTCCTTGCCGCCCAAGTGTGCGTCGCCGTCGGTCGAGCGGACCTCGATTGACCCTTCGTTGCCCTCGGCCATAACGACCTCCAAGACCGAGATGTCGAAGGTGCCGCCGCCGAAGTCGAAGACGACGACCTTCTCGTCTTTCTTTTTATTGAAACCGTATGCAAGCGCTGCCGCCGTCGGCTCGTTTATGATGCGCTTGACGTCGAGGCCGGCAATCTTGCCCGCGTCGCGGGTTGCGGCGCGCTGTGCATCATTGAAGTATGCCGGCACGGTGATGACCGCCTCGGTGATGGTCTCGCCCAAGCGCTTTTCGGCGTCGGCTTTGAGCTTCTGCAAAATCATCGCCGAGATTTCCTCGGGGCGAAACCATGCATCCCCCATCTCGACTTCGATGCCGCCGTTTGCCGACTTGCGCATCTCGAACGGGACGACTGCCTTGTCTTTCTGCGCCGATGCTTCGTCGTAGTTGTGGCCGATGAAGCGCTTGATCTGGTAGACGGTGTTTTTAGGATTGGTCACGGCCTGGCGTCGTGCGATGAGGCCGACGACGCGCTCGCCGGTTTTGGTGGTCGCCACAACCGACGGGGTCGTGCGTGCGCCTTCGGCGTTTTCGATGATCTGCGGCTCGCCTGCGCGCATGACCGCGACGGCCGAGTTAGTGGTACCAAGATCGATGCCAAGAATTTTTGCCATATATGTGTGTGATGATGTTAATAAAATTGGTAACGATATTATTTGGTGGTGTAGACCGATACCTGTGCCGGTCTGATTATTTTCTCGCCGATACTATACCCTGCTCGCTCGACGCGTTCAATGGTGTGGTCAAGCGACGGGTCCTCGGTCTCGACTTCGCGCAGCGCCTCGTGTTTGTAGGGGTCGAATCGCTCGCCCGTGGGCACAAACTGCACGACGCCGACTTGCTCGAGCGACTTCAGTAACCCGCCGAACAGCGCCTCGATGCCCTTTCGCCAGTTGGCGTCGGCTGCCTTAAACGAGTCGGTCCCGAAGGCCATCTCGAACGAGTCGAGTGCTGGGATGAGCGCCTCGCAGAACTCCGCCTTGAGTCTCGACTCGCGATCCTTCTGGATGCTCGCCTCTTCGCGCTTGAAGTTCGCAAAGTCCGCCCGTGCCCGCTGCCACCCTTCGAGGTACTCTTGCTTTTCGGCCACGGCCTTGGCGAGCTTTTCCCTCAGTCTTTTCAGCGCCGCCGGCCCCTGGTCGTCCTCATCCTCTGCTATAAACTCTTCGTCTAATGAATCAACCATAATTGCCTGCAGTATACCAAAACTGGGGTGTGGGTCAAAAGAAAGGCGAGCTCACCGTGCCTATGATTATTCATGCACTAAAAAGACGAATCCTCCGATTCCCCGACTCGCGCGATTGCGCGAGAACAGAGAATGCGGAGGATTTTTCGGCGTGATTAGGTTTCCTTGGCGAGCGGATTCTCTGGAATGAGCCACATGAGTTTGAAGGTGTGGGAGCCAATCACCATGCCCGATCCGTCATATATCTTTTCGGTGTATCGGGCCATATAAACGCTCCCCATCATTCGCGGCGGACACTCGTATCGGTAGGGTCCGGCCGTAACGGATGGCGGTCCTCGTCCGCACGCATAGAAGTTGTTGGCTTCCCATGCGGCCCGCAATATCCGCATCAGTTCAGGGATAGCCGCTTCTTTGTACTTTCCTTCGTACTGAATAGCCAAGACGGAAATCCACCCGGACTCTGTTTGCCAGTAAACGGTAGTCTGCCCTACTTCATTCCCCCACCAATCAACGACGTAGAGCTGATGCCCGTCAACCTCCACCAGTTCTGAAGTGAATACTTTTATTTCGGTTCCCGCAACTTTCTTGATGCGCAGGTTCGGCTTCGTCTCCGAGACATAGCTGCAGCATCGCTTGGCAGTAGGCACGCTGTATTGCATCGCGAGTTGGGAATTTGCCCATATTTAGCTCCTGTGCGCATGATGTTTGTTAACGAAGTCTGTATCTATATAAACACATATACATCAAAAAACAAGACCCCGCTGCCGGGGTCTTGTTTCGAAAGTCGTTGATTGAGGGTTAGCGCTTCGACCACTGCTTGCGCTTGCGGGCTTTGACGAAGCCGAACTTGCGGCGCTCTTTGGCGCGCGGGTCGCGCTTGAGGAAGCCCTCCTTCTTGAGGATGCCGCGGAGCTCTGCATCGTACTCGGTGAGTGCGCGCGAGATAGCGTGACGGATGGCGACTGCCTGGCCGGCGATGCCGCCGCCGCGGACGATGACCGTGACCGCAAACTGCGTCTGCAGTGCAACTTTAAGAAAAGGGTCGACGGCAATAGCGCGCAGCGACTCAAGCGAGAAGAACTCGGTGATGTCCTTGCCGTTGATGGTGACGCTGGTCTTCGGAGCCGGGGTGAGGCGCACACGTGCGATGGCCTCCTTGCGGCGACCGACCGTCTCGATGTACTGCGTGTCTTTTGCTTTGGTAGTAGTAGCCATATTATTTCTCGATGGTGAGCATTTTGATGCGCTTTGCCTGGAGTCGGTTTTTGGGAAGCATGCCAAGGATAGCCTTGCGGAGTGCCTCGGTCTCGCCTTTGCGCGCCGTGAGCATCTGGTAGGACTCGATCTTCTGGCCGCCCGGGTAGCCGGAGTAACGGACGTACTTCTTGTCGGTGACCTTCTCGCCCGAGACGGTGACCTTCGAGGCGTTGATGATTTTGACACCATCCTCCGCCACGACATTCTTGGCGAATGCAGCCGAGTGCTTGCCGAGGAGGGCTTTCGCCGCTGCGCTCGCAACGCGACCGAGTGTCTTGTTTGTTGCGTCGATAGTTATCATACGAATTCGATTATTGCCATCGGGCTTGCGTCGCCTTTGCGCGGGCCGGTCTTCACGATGCGAAGGTAGCCGCCGTCGCGCTCTTTGTAGAGCTCCGCGGTCTTGATAAGTTTGCTTGCGGTCGTCTCATCGCCGAGGCTCGCGACGAGCAGGCGGCGGTTGTTGACCGAGTCGACTTTGCCGCGCGTGACGAGTTTCTCGACGAGCGGGCGGATCTCCTTGGCCTTTGCCTCGGTGGTGGTGATGCGTCCTTCAAGGACGAGTGAGCGGGCAAGCGACTTCAGCAGCGCTCGGCGCTCGTCAGTCTGTCGTCCGAATTTTCTGTTGTGGTTGCCGTGCCGCATACGAATAGCTGATTATAAATTACTTAAGGATGATGCCGAAGTTGGCGAGTGCGCGCTTGATCTCCTGGATTGCCTTCGGGCCGAGGCCTTCGACTTCGAGGAGGTCGTCTTCCTTCTTGCGGGCGAGGCCGCCGACGGTGCGAATGTTCGCACGCTCGAGTGCCGAGACGGTGCGAGACGAGAGATCGAGATCCTCGATACGCGTCTTCATCGCATCGCTTGCGCTGTCTGCCGCTGCCGACGTTTCGGTCGACGAGGTCGCGGTTGCCGGAGCTTCGTGCGCTGTTTGTAGTTCTTCCTCACGGAAGCCTACGATCGCCTTAAGCTGGGTAATCATGACTTCGATCGACTGTTCAAGCGCCGCGCGCGGGCTGATGGTCCCGTCGGTCTCGATCGAGATGCGCAAACGATTGAAGTCGGTTCGGTCGCCCACGCGCATGTTCTCTACCTCGTAGTTCACGCGGCGGATCGGTGAGAAGATGGCGTCGACGGAGATCTCGCCGATGTCGACGCGATCCTTCTTGAGTGCCTCGCGCGGGACGTAGCCGAGGCCGCGCTCGACGCGGAACTCTGCCTCGAAGTGCGCCTCCTTGTCGGTCAACTCGCAGATGTAGGAGTTCGGGTTGAGGAGACGGATCTGGCCAGGGAGGGTCAAATCGGCGCCCGAGACCTTCTTCGGTCCCTTGGTCGATACGGTGACGGTCTGTGGCTCGCTGGTCAGAATCTCGAAGCGCAGCTTCTTGAGGTTAAGCAGGATAGTAACGACATCCTCGCGGAGGCCGTTCATGGTGGAGAATTCGTGATCGACGGCGTCGATCTTGACGCTGGTGATAGCGGCACCCGGGAGCGACGAGAGGATGATGCGGCGCAAGCTGTTACCAAGCGTGTGACCGTAGCCAGGGTACAGGCCATCAATCTCGTACGTGCCCGAATGTTCTTCTTCCGAGACGATGCGCGGCTTGCTCGGGAGCGTTATCGAATATTCCATCATATGCAAATACAAAAATCCTAATAATTACTAATGACTACGACTATCGGCTGTAGAATTGAATGATGACCGCGGGGCTGAATGCGAGTTCGGTCTCGGCGACGGTCGGAGTAGCCGTAAGGGTAAAGGAAAAGGTGTCCTCTTCGAGTTTCATCCATGCAGGAGTCTTGGTAGCAGCAGCTTCCTCAGTGCGGCTCATGAAGAGCGGGCTCGTGCGGCTCTCGGTGCGGATAGCGACGACGTCACCCTCTTTGAGGAAGTGCGACGGGATGGTCAGGCGCTTGCCGTTGACGGTAACGTGGCCGTGCGAGACGAGCTGGCGTGCGGCGCGGCGCGTCTTGACGAAGCCTGCGCGGAAGACGGCGTTGTCGAGGCGTGCCTCAAGGCGCGTGACGAGTGCTGCGCTCGGGACGCGGCCCTCCATCGCCTCGAACACGTAGCGAGAGAATTGGCTTTCGGAAAGACCATACGTAAATCGCGCCTTCTGCTTCTCGAGCAGCTGGGCACCGAAGTCGGATCCGCCACCGCGCTTGGGGCGGCTACGACGAGGGGTCGCGTTCGCCTCGGCGAGCTGGAATTTCTGGGTCTGGCATTTTTCGAATACCGAGGCGCCAAGGCGTTTGCAGATTTTGTATTTTGGTCCTACCAACATGTTAATTAAAGCTATTTGTTATGTTATACGCGGCGAGGCTTCGGAGCGCGCGGGCCGTTGTGCGGCACCGGGGTCGTGTCCTTGATGCTCGTGATGTGGATGCCCTTGCTGGTGAAGGCGCGGATCGATGATTCGCGACCGGCACCGACGCCCGAGACTACCACCGAGACCTCTTTGACGCCCATGACGCCTGCGCGGTCTGCGAGGAGCTCGCCAACCTTTGCAGCAGCAAATGGCGTGCCCTTCTTGGCACCCGAGAATCCGAGGCTGCCCGACGATGACCAAGCGACGACATTGCCGCGCTGATCGGTGAGCGAAACCTTGGTGTTATTGTAGGTTGCCTCGACATAGAGCATCCCGGCATCGAGCTTGCGCTTACTTGCGCGAGTCGAAGAACCGCGGCTGCCTGCATCGTCTCCCCCTTTTTTGACTATTCGTTTCTTACCCATAGGTATGTGTCAGTAGTTATACAACTTATTTTATGTTTTTTCAACCTTACGGCGACCCGAAGCCATGGTCTTGCGGACGTTGCCACGGACGGTGCGCGAATTGGTCTTCGTGCGCTGGCCGCGAACCGGAAGGCTCTTTGCGTGGCGCGAGCCGCGGTACGAGCCGATATCCTTAAGCCGTTTGACGTTAGTGGCAACCTCGCGCTTCAAGTCACCCTCAAGCTTGAAGGTCTCGATGACGCGGCGAAGTTCGTTTTCTTCCTCAGCGGTGAGGTCGTCGGCTTTCTTGGTGTCCTCGACCTTTGCCTGCTTGCAGATGAATGCAGCGCGCGAAGGGCCGATGCCGTGCAGCGCCGTGAGCGCGTAGACGAGTCGTTTATTGGGAAGTGTAATACCTGAGATACGCATGATGATTCGTATTGAAATTAACCTTGGCGCTGCTTATGACGTGGATTCGCGCAGATAACATATACCCGCCCTTTTCGGCGGAGCATCTTGCAATTCGCACAACGGACTTTTATAGATGCTTTGATTTTCATGATTACAGTCGTCGTGTGATCCGCCCCTTGCCCCCGTACGGGTCAAGCAGCACGGTTACTTTATCGCCCACCAGAACCTTGATTCGGTGCAGCCGCATCTTACCTGCGAGGTACGTCAGAATCACTTCGCCAGACTCGAGGGAAACACGAAATAAAGTGTTCGGCAACGCTTCTTCAACAATGCCCTGTACTTCTTTTGCTTCGTTTTTCTCCATTAGTTGGTGACGTGGTCCATCATATCAGAGTCGCGTATCGGCGTCAACATGAAGGGCCTGAATTACGGCTGTATCGCAAGGAATAGTTTGCTCTCGCTGGTTGGAATGGTCTTCTTCCAGAACGGGCGCAGCGATAGCGTGGCCGAATCGACGGCCGGTTTGAACGTCGAGACGACGGTCGCGAAATCGGTTTTATCCTTACCCAGCAAGGCTGTTTTGAGGGCGCTTTGGTCAAACTGCCACACGAGTGTCGCAGAACCGCCGAGTGAGAGGTCGATCGGCCCCACGAGGACGGGCCCTGCGCCCGTTGGTTCGCTGAGTGTCGCGCTCGACGGGTCGGCCAGGGCGATCGGCTCACCGTGGTAGTCGCTCGCAAACGAGGTGGCGATGACCGATGCCAGTTGTGACGCGTTCACGATCGCGACCGTTGCCGTCGCGCTCTGCGAGAGGAGGACGGTCATGTCGCTCCCCTGCGTTTGTGCGATGTTGGCGTACGTTTCAGATGTCGAGTTTGTCACTTCGACTGACCCTTGCGGTATTGCCTGTGCCAGAGAGGTCAACAATGATGCGTCGAGCGTTTGCTTGAGAGTCGTCTCGGCTGCGGTCATGTCGGCCGGTGCCACGACCGGCTGCTCGCCGATGAAGCCGCCCGCAATCGGCCCCTGCGAGAGCGCCGAAAACAGCTTGTAGCGCGGTGTTCCCATGAAGTCTGGAATCGTGAATTGCGTCCCGTCGGTGCGGTTATACTCATCTCCTGCTGCGTCGGCGTAGATGGTTGCGATGACGGAGCCTGGCTCGGTCGCGCCATCGGTGCTCTTGGTCGCGGCTGGTACGACGACCGAGTCTTTCAGTCGGTAGATTTTGCCGTCCGGTGCGGCAAAGCGGGTGTTTTTAATGAGGCGACGCGAGGTCGTATCGTTGCTGTAGACGGTGATGACGCCGATTGCCTGCTTGGCGACGTGCGCGGTCTTCGTCGTGGTCACCGAGGTGGTTGCCGACTGGGTGATCGAGACGGTCTGGTAGGTCAGATTGCCGACGGTGGCGTTTGGTGATGCGGTGAGTGTCCGCCCGTCGAGGCTCAGGGTCTGCTTTTTGGGGTGCACCGTGACCGTCGCGCCCTCAAAGAGAGTCGACAAGAGGAGCCCCAGGACGACGCAGGCTGCGATGACACTGAACGCGCGGGCAATATTGCCGAGAAGGTTCCTCCGACCACCGCGGTGCGGCGGGCGCAAATCGAGCCCGACGTCGTCGGCGGTGCGATGCGGGGGCGCGTCGCGGCGGGTAATCGGAACGGCGTTTCGGATGGAGCGGTCGCCCTTCGGCGGGGTCATGTCCTGCATATGTGTCAATTATAGCGTAGTAAATTTGGTATCCAAAAATATCGCCTCTACCATGAGGAAAACATCGGGGTTTTGGGCGTGCAGGGCGATGTGCGGTGAGAGGTGCTGCGGTCGAAGCGCGCGGACGGTGCTGCCGTTTTTGAAAAGTGCGGCGAACGGCTCGCTCTCGGAGAGGGCCCGGGCCACCCACTGCCCCACCGGCTCGTGCGCCAATACAAGCACACCGGCGGCGTCACTGTCGCGGATGAGCGGCGCGGCGCTTTGTGCGATGTTGGTGGCGATGTGTCGCGCTGCCGCATCGAAAGGTTCGCTGAGCTCGGGGATGGCACGACCGTCGTGGTTTACCGCCAAACGCACGGCGGAGCGCGCCTCGGGGAGCGATAGGCCGCCGTGGTGGCGCAGCGTGCGCAGGAGCGTGTGCAAGCCTGTCGGCACGGTGGCTCGCCCCGTGGGCAGACCATCGGCAATGAGCACCAGCTCGGCGACTTCGCCGGTTACCGTGCACAGAATGAAATCACTCTGCTGCTCGAAGACGCTCGTGGTGGCATGCGCCGCAGCGCCCCCGATTGCCCGAAACGAGACAGGCACTGGGCCAAACTGACGCACGATCGCATCGGTAAGCTCGCGTGTGAGGTGTGGCTCGTGATCCCAGGCGAAGCCCTGCTCGCCTACCGAAGCCGAAGACCAGGGTGGCGCCAAAAACACGACCGCTTGGCTGACGACGCCAACCGGGGCGAGCGACTCGTTTTGGCGTAGGCGCGCGGCGACCTCGGCGGCGTGCTGGAGCGTCGTTTGTGCCGCCTCGACGACCGCCTGCGCGATGGCAGTGCTTGAAAGCGTCGGGAAGACGGGCAGCTCGGTGCGCAATTCGGCAAACAGGCGCGGCTGATTGGTCGTGTCGAGCCGCACCAGTGCCCCGCCGACGCTACCATTTTCAACATCCAACACAAGCACCGTTTTGGTGCCGCCAATCCCCTTTTTGTCGCGTCCCCCGAAGAGCGAAAACATGTTCTTTAGTATATCGCAGAAATCGGCAAAGGATAAAAACAACCCCCCCCGATTCCCCGCTCGCGCATTGGTGCAAGCGAAGACTCGGGGGGGGTGGTGAGTCATGAGTCGTGATTCAAGAGTTTTTCTTCATGGCTGCTGGCGGCACATTCAGGAGCGTGCCGCCCCAAAAGGTATGTGTGCCCATCTCGCAACCGTTCCTCCAGATATTCTCGGTTCCGTCGAAGTGTTTAAAGGTGCCGGTGAAGGTCCTTCTGTAGATGGTCGTACCTTGTCTGACAAGTGCGGGTCCGCGACAGCCCTGGAACTTTTCCGTCGACCACGACTGGCTGAGGATCTTCTTCAGAAAGGGAAACACCGCTCTGTCATACGAGCCACTGCAGTGCATGGCCCAGAGTAGCGTGCGCGGGACGCCGAGCGACAGGAGTTCGAGGGTGGTGCATCCTTGCCCAGCGCCCCAGGTGTCGGTAAGGCGAATGGGCAAGCGATCCTCTCCGTAGAATTCATCGTACTGGAAGCTGGTACATCCAGTCAGGAGCGGGTGTTCTTGGAGTCGAACCGTTGGTTTTTCCTCGGACACCCAGCCGTAGCGCATTCCCCGGCAGTACATGCCATGTAGAAACTCGGCGGTAGGCAGGTCCTCAAAGGCAACAGGGTACATTACGCCCTCCGTGGTTGGTGCGTGGCAATACGATACAACGATTGCAGCCAAAAAACAAGGCGTGACCCTTACTCAAGGGTGGCCTTGATGCGACGGATGCCGGCGGAGACTGCTTCCTCTTTGAGGATCTTGAAGGTACCCCCAAGTTCGCCGGTGTGGGTGACGTGCGGGCCGCCGCAGAATTCAATCGAGAAGGGTGCGTCTTCGGAGCCCACCGAGTAGACGGTGACGCGGTCGGGGTACTTGGCGCCAAACTCGTGCTCGGCACCGAGCTGCTCGGCCTCTTCTTTAGGCATCTCGCGACGCACGACCGGCAGGTCTTCTTGGATTTTTTCGTTGACGATGCGCTCGACTTCCCTTTTCTGCTCGTCAGTCATCTTGCCGTCGTGTTGAAAGTCGATGCGCAGGCGCTCCTCGGTGATGTTGCTGCCACGCTGGTGCACGTGGGGCCCCAAAACGGTTTGCAAAGCACGAAGCAACAGGTGGTGCGCGGTGTGGAGTCGCGTGGTTTTCTCCGACGTGTCGGCCAAGCCACCTTTGAACTTTTGCTCGGAGCCGGCGCGCGAGAGCGCCTGGTGTTCTTTGAGAAGCTCGGTAAAGCCCACGATGTCGATTTGTTTGATACCCTTGGCACCCGCCTCTTCGATGATGAGTTCGAGCGGGAATCCGTAGGTGGTGACGAGTTGAAAGGCGTCGTGTGCAGAAAGTGCGCCCGGCTCCATGAATCGCTCGAACTCCTTCATGCCGCGGGCCAAAGTATTGCGGAAGCGATTTTCTTCGTCGGATATAACTTTTTGGATATCGGCTGCCTGCGTAGCAATCTCGGGGTACGCGTCGCCGTAGGCGTCAGCCACGATTGAGACCACGGTTTCGAGCCCACTTTGATGGATGCCGAGTTTGTCGGCGTAGCGCACTGCGCGGCGGATGAGGCGGCGCACGAAGTACCCTTGGTCGGAATTGGATGGGCGCACGCCGTCGGCGATGAGGAAGATGGCCGCCTTGCTGTGATCGGCAACGATGCGAAAGGCACGGATTTCGTCTAGTGATGATCCGTATGTCTTGCCCGACAGTTTCTCCAATTGGTCGAGGATGGGGCGATGGCAGACCGCGATGATGTCGGAACTGTTGGTGGCTGCCATCGTGATGCGCTCGAGCCCGCCGCCGAAGTCGACGTTTTGTTTGGGCAAGAGCGAGAAGGTGCCGTCCTCATTTTTGAGGTACTGCATAAAGACCGAGTTGCCGATTTCGAGGAAGCGGCCGCAGTCGCAGTTGGGGTGGCAATGCTCGCCGAAGCGCGTATCGTGCTGGACGTCGGTGAATTCGTAGAAAATCTCAGAATCCGGGCCGCCTGGCTCGCCTGCCGGCATCTTGTCGGGTGTGCCTGCGCGGCTCCACCAGTTTTTCTTGGCTTCGTAATAAAAGATTCGCTCGCCCTCTTTGATACCACGTGCGTAGCCGTCGGCCTCGGAGCCGATAATCGCAGCATCTGCGTCGATACCTTTTTCTTTAAAGAGGCACTGCCAGATGGCGACCGACTCGGTGTCGCGCGGGAGATTATTTTTTTCGTCGCCCAAAAACACCGTCACGTAGAGTCGCTTTGGGTCGAGGCCGATTTCTGTGGTCAAAAACTCAAAAACCCACGGC
Organism: Candidatus Adlerbacteria bacterium; assembly: GCA_903884345.1. Classification (GTDB taxonomy): domain Bacteria; phylum Patescibacteriota; class Minisyncoccia; order Phycocordibacterales; family SBAW01; genus GWA1-54-10. Next base: position 18,755 of record CAISEE010000045.1, read on the forward strand.
AACTGTTCTTCTTTAAAATAGTCACCCAACGACCAGTTGCCGAGCATCTCAAAGAGCGTCGTGTGCCGATTATCCCCCACCTCCTCGATGTCGTCGGTGCGGAAGGCCTTCTGCGAGTCGGTGATGCGTGTGCCCTTGGGGTGCGTGGCGCCCAAGAGGTAGGGCACCATCGGCTGCATGCCCGAGCCCGTAAAGAGCGTCGTCGGGTCGTTTTGCGGCACGAGCGATGAGGACTGAACAACGACGTGCCCGCGGTCCTTATAAAATTGCAGATATTTCGAGCGAATCTCGTTGGGGGTCATGGCTCTACTCTACGATGCGAGCGCGTTTTTCTCAATAGGGCCAGCGGCAGCCTCGGAAAACAACTCTGGCTTGAGATACGTTTTGAGTGCAGCGCGGATGTGTTTGCTGTCGAGCGAGAGGACGGTTTTGGTGAATCGATCGAGGTAGGCTGCGGTTCTCCCCTGCGCGGCGAGGTTGTGCCCCACCTGGGCAAGTGAGGCAGAGTCGGCAAGTTGGACGCGTGTGTAGGCGTCGTAGAGTTCGCGGTGCTTTTTTACTTCGGCGTCGGTGACACCCTTGTCGACTATTTTTTCAATCTCGCGACGGATGGCGGCGCGACCTTGCGGGAAGAGTGCGGGTGCGAAGGTGCCCCAGACCATCGCGTAGCCGTCGGTTTTAGCCGAGATGCCGGGCATCGACGCGTAGACGCCGTAGGTCAGGCCCTCTTCCTCGCGGACGGTCTTCATGAGGCGGCCCGTGAATCCGCGCGGGTTACCCAAGACTTGCATGCCAAGCATGAGTGCCGCGTAATCGGCGTGGTCGCTGGTGATGCCAAGCGCGATGCCGGTCATGTAGTCGATGCTCGCCTTGTGCGGGAGGGCCACAATCTCGCGTTTCGCCTCAGCTGCTTCGCTCGGGGCGAACTCGGGCAATGTCACCTCGCGTGCGGGCAGCTTCTTAAACTTTTGGTCGACGAGTTTGGCCGCGCGCTCGAGGGTGATGTCGCCCGCAATCGAGACGATGAGCGTTTTTCGGCTGAGAATCGATTCGTGAAAGGCGACGAGCGTTTTGCGCGTGATGCTGGAAAGGATGGCGAGCGACTCGTCAGTGGTGTGTGCGTAGTTGGGGTGCTCGGGCGAGAAAAGCGCGCGCGAAAGTGCGATGCTCGCCTGCGTTCGGGTATCCTGTGCTTCGAGTGCCAGGTTGCTTTGCTCGCGTTGCTTCAGCACGGTGAGTTCGCGTGCCGGGAAGCTCGGTTCGAGCAGTGCTTCGGCCACGAAGGCAAAAAGTTTGTGGAGATTTTTTTCACTGACGCGTCCCGCGAAGACGAGGCGGTCGTTGGACGAGCCAAACGACAGCGACGCGCCGATGTCATCGAGAAACAGTTGAATATCTTTTTTAGTGCGCTTCGCGGTCCCTTCGGCGAGCATCGCGGCATGAATCTTTGCCAACTCCTCGGTGCCCGCCATGCGCGAGCCGCCGGCGATGCTGCCCACGAACGAGACGGTGCCATGGACCGGAAATGCCGCCGAAAGAACGGTCGCGCCCCAAGGAAGTGTCGTCTGCGTAATGAGTTTTGAATACATATTATGCGATATTTTTGAGTATGCCGGAGGTCTCGCCCGATGCCACGAGGTACTGCTTTGCGACGCGCAGAATGTCGCTCGGGCGAACGGCTTTGATGTGCTCCTCTGCACGATACACGAGCATCCAATCCCCCGCCGCGATGGCTTCAGAGACCGCACGCACTTCGGTTAAGACGCCATCTCGATCGTAGGCGATGTGCGAGAGAATGCGCTCGACCGCACGTGCCAACTCCTGCTTGTCGGGTGGCGTTTTGAGGACGCTCAGAATTTCTTTGCGCATGGTGGTCAATGCCTTCGCGAGGTCGACTCCTTCGTTGATTTGCGCGGTGAAAGTCATGAATCCCGGGTCGCGCAGTTCGGGTACCGAGACCGACACGTCGGTCGCAAGTCCCGTGTCGACGAGTTTCTTTTGCAGACGGCTCGAGAACCCGTCCGCCAAAATTGTGGCAAGCGCCAGGACGGCCGGAGAATCCTCGTGCGTGGCCTCAGGGATTTTGTAGCCCAGTGAGACGATGGAGACGCCGAAGGGTTTCGCGATCGACACCGCGCGGCTTTCGGTTTGCACCGGCTCGACGATGGTCATTTCGGGAATGGCTTCGGGCGAGGATGGAATCGGTCCGAAGTGTTTGAGCACGAGCGCCTCGGCGTCCTTCGCCGAAATATCGCCGTAGATGGCGACCGTCGCGTTGTTAGGCCAGTAGTACTGATCGTAAAATTCGCGCAGTTTCTTGGCGGTCGAGCCCTCGATGTCTTCTTTGAGGCCAATGGTCGGGATGCGGTACGGGTGCTCGGTGAATGCCGCGCCCCACATCTCTTCCTCAAGGAGCTCGAACGGATTGTTGCGCGAACGCTCATACTCGTTTCGCACGACTGTCATCTCGGAGGCCAAGTCAGCATCGGAGAAGAGCGACCCGCGCATGCGGTCTGCTTCGAGTTCAATCGCGGCCTCGGCGTGTTCGCTGGGCAGAAGCTCGTGATAGTTGGTGCAATCGAGCCACGTCGAGGCGTTGATTTTGGCACCAAACCACTCGAGGTAGTCGGTGATGGCCTTCTTGTTCTTCTTGTTAAACTTTTTTGAGTCCTTAAATAAAAGATGCTCGAGGATGTGGGTCGCGCCCGTGTGCCCCGGAGCCTCGTTGCGCGAGCCGACGTGGAAGGTCACACACACCGCGACGACCGGCGCCGCCTTCTCGCGGCGGTACAGGACGCGAAGCCCGTTCGAAAGTTTGTATTCGGTGACGCCCGAGACCGTACGCACTTTACTGAGTGTTGGGGTCGTTTTCATGAGTCCTCGCATTATACCCAATCGATCGGTTTCTCACCATGAGCCACCAAATACTCCTTCGCCTGTTTGAAATGCCCGCAGCCGAAGAAGCCGTTGTACGCCGAAAAGGGCGACGGGTGTGGCGATTCGAGGACCAAATGTTTGGTGCGATCGATGTGCGCACCTTTCGCCTTGGCGTAATTGCCCCAGAGCATAAACACCAAGTGCACGCGCTCTTTCGAGAGCGCTGCAATCGCCGCGTCGGTAAACGCTTCCCACCCCTGGTTTTGATGCGAACCCGCCGTGTGTGCTCGGACCGTTAACGTTGCGTTGAGCAATAACACGCCCTGGGTTGCCCAATGTTCCAGATCGCCACTTGTGTTCGCAATCGGCTGCCCGAACTCGTTTTCGATTTCTTTAAAAATGTTGCGAAGCGACGGCGGCAATGTCGTCCCCTCGTCGACCGCAAAACAGAGTCCGTTCGCCTGCTTGGGTCCATGGTACGGATCCTGCCCCAAAATCACGACGCGCGTCTTTTCAAATGGACACAATTCAAACGCCCGAAACACCTGCGCCGGCGGCGGATACACCACCCCACTCGTGTACTCGCCCCGCACGAACGTCGAAAGCGCCACAAAATACGGCTTCGAGAATTCCCCCGACAAATGCCGTTTCCACGTCTCCTCGATTTTGACGTCCATGGTGCCAGTATACAAGATTTCGAAATTGAAAATCCCTACTACATAGGTCCGTCCTATGTAAAAGATGTTTCGCTTTATGGTTGTTCAGAAAAAGACACTGTGCCAAAAACATGCCGTTCGTCGTTGCGTATCTCGACTAAAGAAACGGCTTTGATAAAGACTTCGTCGCCGACGGCGAGCGCCAACGAAACAGCGTCAGTAACGTGCGGGCGAAAAGTGTCGAAACTCGGCGCAGAGAACTCAATTTGTGTTTCGAGTTTGGTTTTAATGCGAAGGCGCAGTGCTTGCAGCTCGGGAGTGAGCGTCAGTTCGACGACGGGAACGTCGAGATGTTCGCCAAACAGTTCCTTGGATTTTCCGACCGTGCGAATCGATTTTGTCTGAGCACCCACTTTTTTTAGTGAGCCGAAAATATCGTCGGCGCTCGCTTCAGTCGTGAACGGTCGCAGAATTGTCACGTGAAGCGGCCACTCGGATTTGCGAAATGACGCAGGAACATCCTGCTCAAGAAATGAGACGATGACGAATTGGTTCATACGCGAGAGTACGGCACGGGGGAATATCTCATAATCGTCTTATTCGCCTCCCTTCCGTCTTGTTGGAATCCGAGATTTTTGTAAAACGTGAGTGCGTCAACGTTTACGTCGTGGACCTCGAGCATTATAGGAATTCGCGAATCGATAGACTCGCGTATCAGGTTGGTGAACAGTGCCGTGCCGATTCCCCGGCCCTGGTACTCGGGTAAAATTTGAATGCCGCCAATGTAGATTGACTCGGGCGTTCGCGCGACACGCAGACGGCCCACATCTTTTCCATCAACCTGGATGATGTCGATTTTCGACGGGTCGAATTTTGCCGTGTACTCCGCAAAATCTCTTTCCTCGTCCACAACCTTGTTGGGGTTGAGCGCGTCGACCACCGGCTTCATTGCTTTGGTCGAGACTTCGTACAGAAACCGCGCGTCGCTCGGCGTAGCTTTGCGTAACGAATACGCACACGTGCGTTCTTGGTTGGTGTGGATGGTCGGTGCTTGTTCAGACATGGTGCCTAAATGGGATACATAGGTCCGTCCTATGTACTGGTGATTGCTAGAATAATTGCGCCATATTCCCGTCGTCGTCGTTCTTGGCGATTTTTTTCTGTGGGGGCGTGGGTGGTTTGTAGGTGGGCGCTTTAATTGCCGGTGTGGAGTGTGCGTGGCCGCCTACCTTCGTAAGGCTGGCGCTCACAGCGTCACGGTACTTACAGTAATCGCAGTCGGATGAGGGTGGTGGCGGGAGCGGGTTATCGAGGCAGGTTTTGATGTCGGCGATGGCCTGGTCGACCCAAGCGGTCTCCCCTTCGCAGGGAATAAGCGTGATCTCGAAATCGAGTTGGCCGTCGAAGGCTGCTTTGTCGATACCGGCGTTGGCGTAGACGAAGTAGCCGGTGTCCGAGACGTCAAAACCGCACTTGCGCAGGAGCCATTGATAGATGCCCATCTGGCGGCGGTACTGCTCCTCCCACGACGAATCCGCAAGGGTCTCAATCGAGCCCTCTTTTGATGTGGCTTTGTAGTCGACCACGATGAGTTTCCCTTCTGGGTTCACCCAGATATCGTCGACGGCGCCGCAGATGGTCATGCGGGTCGCGGGGTCGCGGTAGTCGATGCCCTCGAAGTTCTCGCGCCAGGTGTCCATCTTGGGATGCTGGTACGGGACGGCGTCGAGGCCGTACGCCTTCATTAAGGGGTGCGTGGTTTTTGCGGCACGATGTGCGTCGAACTCTTTTTTAAGGAGTGTGTCGACCGCGACGTTAAGGGTAAAGGACGGGCCGCGCGGGCGCGCGGTGCCCAGTTTGTTGTCGATGTAGAAGCAATGCGGGCACTCCATGAAGAACTCGATTTTGGAGCGCGAGAGACGCCATTTGTCGCCGCCGTAGTTCCAGCCCGGGTTTCGATGTGGTTTGTAGTAGAGGCTCATGATTGAGGAAGGCGCCCCATATGCGAGGCGCCTTCCATTGTACCCTATAAACCTAAACGGAGGGATTAGGCGATCGGTTCGGTGTGGTTGAGGCGCGAACGAATGCGACCTTCGACACGCGACAGCAGCGAAAGAATGATGACGCTGAGGATGGTAGTGACCGAGGCGATGATGTAGAGCCCGAAGCCGCAGGCCATGCCGATTGCCGAGACGACGAGGATGCCCGAGGCGGTCGTAAGCTCGCCGGGGTGTTCGCTGCGAACGACCGCGAGGCCGCTGCCCACGAAGCCGATGCCGATTGCGATCGAGCCGGCGATTTGGAGCGGGTTGATGCTCGAGAACATCGAGAGCTCGAAGCTCGCCAAGGTGCCGACGAGGCAAAAGAGGCAGGATGCGAGCGCCACGAGCGCGTACGTGCGCATGCCCGCGTGCTTGCCCGCGATCGTACGTTCGAGCCCCATCAGCACGCCGAGTATCGCAGCCGCCAAAAGGCGGACCGAGAAACTGATCTCGATTGCGTTAAACCCCGAGCCGATGGAGAGGAGCGTATGCATGATTACTTCGTCTTGAATTGTACCATGACCGGGTTGCCCTGTGCGTCACGGATGGCCGGGTCGCGATCCATCGAGTAGATGTGGTCGCCGTCGTCGCGCGACTCGCCCACGAAGTAGCTCTGGCCCGGGAGCGTGCCGCGAAGGAGGTACACGACGCCGCTGTCGCGACCGTCGACGAAGAGTCCCGCACCAAGCGCGTTGCCCGGCTCACCGTTGTTGTTTTCATAGACGACGACCCAGGTCGGGTTGGTTACGACGACGTTCGACACGGCGACCTGGAGCCCTGCGTCCTGCGGCGACGGAATGGTCAGTGCGTCTGATCCGGCGCTGACGACGCTTTGATTGGCATCGCTCTTGGTTGCGGTCGTCGAGACGGTCGAGGTTGCGGTCGTGCTGCTGGTCGGTGCCTCCGATTTGCGTGCGGCGACGAGTGCCCAGACGATGAGGCCGATGATGACGATGCAGGCGACGATGAGCGAAATGATTCGCTTCGGGCTGTTGTTGCCGTTGTGTTTTGGTGCAGCGGGCTGGGTCGTGCGTGCCTGCTCGGGTACCACGGGCTTCGGATTATTAAAATTGTTTTGCGGCTGCGACCACGAAAGTCCGGGTTTCGGTTGCCCGTTTTGCCCCTGACCGTTCTGCGGGTTCTGCTTGCCGTTTGTGTCTGCCATAGTGATCTCTGTCTATATGATAATTAAAAAATGCACACCATTATCATATATCTTTTCCAGATGCGCACAATGCCTGCGCTTCGTCAAAGACCGACTCGGCCCGTTGCCCCGTCACGCCGACCTGCTTTAAAATGCCCTTGTCAGTGACTATCGCCGCACATAGGACGATTTTTTGGCTCAACAGGGCTGTTTTCTCGCGGCGTGTCAGCGTGGTGAGCGCGGTAATGGGGTAGAGTTTCGCGGTGTCGATGCGGTCATGCAGGTTTCCTTCCCGTGGATATTCCCAGGCGAGAAGGTCGAGACCCTCGCAGGTTGCGTACTGGACCGCCTTGGACGTGAACTTGGTATTGGTCACGATGAGACCGCGGATGTGTCGCTTGGGTGCCACGGCTTTAAGGTCGTCGATGCGCGCCTTAACGTAGAGCGTCGTCTTGAGGTCGGTCTTGAACCCGGCGGTGTTGTGAAATTTTGCCTCGACGTACGTGGTCACGTCGCCTTTGGTGAGGACGACGTCGACTTCATGCTCGACACAGGTCCCCTGCACGATTTGATCGATGATCGCATGGTACCCTTCGACGCGAAATAGCTCCGCCATGTATGCCTCGAACGGGAATCCGGACGGACCGAAATCAAGTATCGCTCGTTTCAGTGAGTACTTGGCTGCGACACCGCGCCTGTGGTCGCGCAGGTGCGCGAATGCTCTCGTAAAAATCTCGCTGGTCGAGATGCCGTCGTACAACTCGCCTCCGATCTCATGCAAAATCTCCTCGGTCGCCTCGTCTGAGGCGCCGACACGCTGCAGGGACGCGCGCAGTTTAGATTCGTCGAAGGGTTCGGTCGTGCCGTCGGCTTTGGTGATGTGGATTGGCGTCACAATCATCGCTGGTCATCTACAATCGAATAGGACGCCGATGCTCCGTTGACCATAATTGCGTCGACGACCGCTGCTTCATTGTTGACCTTCGAAAGGGCGACCAAGAACGGTGCGCTCGAACTTGCGGTTGAGGTGCAGGTGGTCGATGCTTTCGCGATGTTGAACGAAAGGCTCAAGTGGGACGGGTTGCCAAAGGTGGTCTCGGCATTGGTCGAAAACGTATCGCAGGCAGGAAGCGTCAAATTACCCGAGAAGGATTCGGTTTTTTGTTTTTGCGCGTGATGCACAATCAGGGTGTGCGACAGTGTGTAGATGCCGTCGCCGACGTCGTGTTGTTGCGTGTCGGACTGGGCGAGCATGGGTGCTGACGTCTCGAGCGGTCGAATGGTCGACAGCGCGGCCCACGCGCTCAGCACGCTAATCAGCAGCACGAGGAGCGCCAAGACACCGCGTTCTTTATTCATGCATCTAGTATACGTTTTTATGCGAGCACAAGCTCCGAATTATCAACAGTTCCCCCACCAAGGCATCGGTCGCCCTGGTAGAGGACGAGGGATTGACCCAGCGGCACATGGAACGGCTCGGCAAGGACGACGCGTGACTCGTCGCCCATGGTCTCGATTGTCGCGTTGAGGAGCGTTTGGCGGTAGCGAAACCGAGCCTGGCACGTGCCCGGGGTGACGGCGCCGATCCAATTGCATTCGACGAGAGAAAGGTCTGTCGCGGTGCTGTCGGTCGGGTACCGATTCGGCGAGACGGTGATGGTGTTGTTGTCGATGTCTGTTGCGATGACGAACATCGGCGTCGCGTCCGGAGATTGCGTCGCGAGGGTAAACCCGTGCCGCTCGCCCAAGGTGTAAAGTGCCGCACCCTGATGTGTGCCAAGCACATCGCCATTTTCGGCAAGGACCGGCCCCGGCTGGATGTCGAGCTCGCGCTGCAACATGTCTTTAATGGAAATGTCGCCGAGAAAGCACAGGCCCTGACTGTCTTTGCGCGATGCGTTCGGGAGGCCGAATCGCTGGGCGATTTTGCGCACATGCGGTTTTTGCATGCCGCCCACGGGGAAGATGACGTGGGTCAGCACTTCCTCGGGCACCATCCACAAAAAGTAACTTTGGTCTTTGTTGGGGTCGTCGCTGGCAACGAGTTCGGTCCTGCCGTCTTTGCGTCGCCTCGTTTTGGCGTAGTGCCCGGTTGCGATGAAGTCGGCGCCGTGCAGTCGTGCGAAGTTATAAAACGCGCCGAATTTGATTTCGCGATTACAGAGCGTATCGGGGTTCGGCGTGCGCCCGGCCGAGAATTCGTCGATCGAGGCGCGAAAGACTTCTTCTTGGTATTCCTTCGAGAGGTCGATTTCGAGAAACGGGATATTGAGGTGTGCTGCAACGCGCATCGCGTCGCGCTTGTCCTCCCCTGCCGTACACGGGTAGTCGGGAATGGAGATGCGAATAAAGACGCCCGTCACGTCGTACCCATCACGCTTCAGCAGCGCCGCGGACACCGCGGAGTCGACGCCGCCAGAGAGGCCCACGAACACCTTTTTCTTTTGTCGTCTGAGTCGAATCATCGCAGGTATTTATTTTGATTGGCCAACTGTTGCGCGTATGTCACGCTGAAATGAAAGTTGCTCTGCAGGTCAGAGAGGTAATAGAGGTAATTCGTTTTGATGGGTGTCGCCGCCGCGAGGATGGCGTCGATGCCGGGGTTGGTTATGGGGCCCGGCGGCAGCCCTTTGTTGGTGTATGTGTTGTAGGGAGACGTCGTCTTGAGGTCGGTGCGTGTCAGCTGGAGCGAATTTTTGCCGATGATGAACGGGAACACCGCGTCGACCTGGAGCGGCATGCCGAGCTCGATGCGCTTCCAGAGAATCCCCGCGATGACTTGGCGGTCTTGTGTACGTGGCGCCTCTTTTTCGAGGAGCGACGCCATGGTAACGATGTCGCCGAGTGGTCGGCCCGAGGCGCTGATTGCCGCCGCCACCGACGGGTCGCTGATGTGCTTTTGGAAGTTCTTTTCGAGCGCCGAGAGCACCGTGTCGACATCCTCGCCGGGCAAAAAGAAGTACGTGTCCGGGAAGAGGTACCCTTCTTTGCTGGCCGCCTCGTTCACGAACGTCTGCTCGTCGAAGTCGGGGATTTTCTGTGCCAAGAGCTCCCCCATCTCGCGCGAGTTGGCGCCCTCGGGGATCGTCACGCGTATCGGCACCAACTCGTAGTCGCCGCGCGCGAGTCGTCTCCCCACGGTCAGGATATCCTCGGCCCCTGAAAAGAAGTATTCGCCGGGAATGATGTGTGTTTTGCTGTTGTAGAGTTTTGTGGCGATCTCGAAACCTTTTGCCGACCGTACGATGTGTTTGCTCTGCAGCATCGCACCGACGTCGGCGACGCTCTGATCCTTCCCCACCCGCACGAGCGATCCGGTGGGAAAATCGAGTGGCGCGGCGATGGTGACGAAGTAGATGAGGAACAGCAAGACGCCGACCAAAAACGCGGTCGGGAGCACACGGTTGTAGACACGCCACTCGCGGCACGCGGCATCGCACACGTTGGCCACACGGGTAATGTGTTGGCGCGCCCGTATGTGTATCGGTTTCTTGAATTCTTCCGGCATCGATTACTTTGGTTAGATGGGCAGGTTGAGCGGTGCCTCCGAGCGGCGCGACGACACGCGGTTGAGGCCCGGCGTCACGATGCCCGAGCTCGGGAAGTGCCACAGGGTCGCCAACTCCTCGGTCGTAAGGTAGACCGGCACCTGGTCGTAGGGCACGTAGAAGTACGCGCGGTGCTTGTATTGGAAGAACAGGTTGCGCTTGAGGATGCGATGGCGGATGTCGTGGAAGTCTTGCCATGCGTAGTCGAAGATCGACACGCCGCGCGTCGGCATGATGTTATTGTATTCGCGTGTGGTGTCCTGCCCGCGAAAGGCGCCGAAGAAGTTGACCGTCGCGCCGATGTTGATGCCGTTGAACTTCTCTTTCTTGGCGATGTAGAGGACGCGCACGCCGCAGTCGAAGACGAGTTTGGCCATCGAGCGCTCGATTTGCTCGATGCGCAACTGCTCGTTCTTGGTCATGGTCACCATGCGACCCTGCTCGATCTTGTACTCGTCGATGACCTTTTGCGCGCGCTTTGCGGCGTCGGCCATCGACTTCTCAATCTCCGCAGTGGCTCCCTTTTTAAACGCGTCGTCCCCAGCCGTCTTTATGCCGTACCACTCGGATTCGCCGCGGTGACCCTTGAGGATGATTTGCATCCAGAAGTACTCCCCTTCGGAGATGCTCGCCAAGAGTTCGAGGATGTTCGCGATGGGGTCGATTTTAAACTCTTCCTTCGGGTCACGGTCGAGGCCGTAGTCGATGTAGGACTTGATAGGGAGCGCTTGTGGGCCCAGCTTGTTAAACTCGGCGCCCCACATGTCGTACTCGGTGAGGTTGAAGGGCAGTTTGGCCGCGTAGTCGTCGACCTCGGTGACCTTTGCTTCAGGGAAGAGGCCGTAGAGGCGTGCCTCGACGATGTTGCGCCACGCTTTGCGCAGGTGGATGTAAAAACCGATCTTGCCGCCGTTACTTGCGATCTCGAGCGCCCAGACTGGACGATACTTACCGAGCCAGAATCGGTCGACGAACGTGCCCTCGCCGCCGGTATTGTGGAGCGTCGTAAGGAAGGTCTCCATCGCGACCGGCGACTTGGTCACCTCGGGCGGCAGCTGCACTTCCAACAGGACGGTCCCCTGCGAGAACCAGAAGAGCAGGCGCACGTAGTCGACCCACGAGACCCAGAGGAAGACGACGAGAAAGAGTGGCAGCCACACGGGCGAGAGTGCGATCGTCGCCATGAACATCGCGCGGACCGCGCCGGCATCCATCACGGCAGCGACGAGGCCGACCACGATGATGAATATGGTGGAAAGGAACAGCGGGTCCATCTTCCAGCTTTCGAGCCACTTCCGCACCTTTTCGCTTTTCTCGTGCGTCCCCCACAGAAAGAGGATGTCGATGACCCACATGAAGGATGTCACGAACGCCGATTCTTTTGGTGCCGGCGGTTTTGCTGCGGTTGCCATATGCTATAGTATATACGAAAACGCAATCGCAGTATGCAGTATCTACTCGCAACACTTGTGGCAAACCCGATGTACTACGTCGGCGTCGGGTTTAGTATCTGGGCGGCGTACGCCTTCATAACGTTCCTTCGCGGTTTTTTGGCCGGCGTGCGGCATTGGTTTCGGATCAGCCACCACCAAGAGCACCTCGATCACGCGCGCAGCCATGCCGTACAAGGCGCGCTGCTTCTCGCTGAGATTTTCATTCTTTGGGAGATACTAACGTTCATAGTGAACCTGATGAAGGCGCACTTCATGCAGTCATAACCGCGACACGCACGAAAAAAGCCGCTCCATTGGGGAGCGGCTTTTTTCGTCTGCTGTGGGTTACTTAACGAGTGAGAACTTCCCTTCCTTGCTGCGTTTGAAGTATTTCTGATTTTGGAGGTTCACGACGATGGTGCCCGGCTTCACGTGGCGCTCTTTGAGGACCTTCTCGATGATCTCGTCTTTGGTGAGCGCGCCGTGCTTGCGCAGGATCTCGCGGATGACGTCGCGGACGACGCCCGAGGTGTAGCCCCACTCCTTGAGCGCGTACATACCGCGGCCGACGAGGACGAAACGGTCATCTTTGATGAGCTCGTTGTGGGTGGTGGCGACGTGTGCAACGCGGCTGAACATCTTCTCGATGAGCTCGGCTACCTCGCGGAAGTGCAAAGGCGATCCGTGCTTCTTAACGGCGAGGTATGCGTAGTCGCGCACGCCCTTGGTCTTGACGTTTGGCGACGCTGCGTGACCCCATTCGCCGAGCGGGTTCTTGCCGATTGACTTCGAGATCGAGAGCCAGCGCTTGAGGACCTCTTCGTTTTGGTATTTGTTGTTGATGGTCTCGAGCTCTTTGAGGAAGCGGTCCACCATCTCGCCCTCGGGGATGAGGTCTTCGTCAGAGAGGTTGGTGTAGAGGGTCTTGAGTGCGCCCTCGACTTTGTCGGCCAACTCGTGGTCGAGAAACCAGCTGCGGTGCATGTCGTCGTCTTCTTTGCGGTACTTGAACGGATCGCCGAGTACCAAAAGGAAGTGGATGTGATTCTGCATCGACTGCTCCTTCGTGATGAAATTGAGGAGGTCGTGTTCGGTGACGATACCGCCGAGGGTGTCGATGACGCGCTCGAGTTCTTCGAAGGCGGTCTCTGCCTCGACATAGGCCGGAAGCTTCTTCAGAGATGCAAGGGCATGATTCTCGATCTGGCGAACGCGCTCGCGAGTAATGCCGTAGCGCTGGCCGATCGCCTCAAGAGTGACACGGTCCGGGCTGGTACCCAAGCCAAAGCGTGCCTCGAGGACGACGCGCGAGCGCTCGGGAAGACCCGTCAAAAGTTTCTTGACGATGTTCTTCGGTTTGAAGCCCGTTTTATCGATTGTTTGTGTCATAGTGGTGCAATGCACATTAGCATGGATTACTTTTATGGTCAAATTTTGTCCACGACGAAGTTAATAATTTTACCCGCAATATAAAGCGCCCGGGATTCGGTCCCTTCTGCCAACCACTTTGCTACCAAAGGGTTTTCTCGCGCCTGCTGCAGCGCGTCTGCCTCCGAAATGTCGGTTGGGAGCACCAAGGTGGCACGTACTTTACCATTAATCTGAACCGGGACGGTCTGTGTGTCGGACACGAGTTTGGCAGGGTCAAAGGTAGGCCAGGTTGAGGTGTGGATTGAGCCGCTGTGTCCTACTGTTGCCCACAATTCTTCAGTCAGGTGCGGGGCGAAGGGGGCAAGAATCTGCAGAAAGGCCGAAAACTGATTCTTGCCGACGCCCTCTTTCTCGAAGGCATTAAGAAGAATCATCATCTGGCTGATGGCCGTATTGAATTTGAATGCCAGGATATCCTCCCCCACTTTCTTGATGGTGGCGTGCAGTATTGGTTCGACGGCGGCGCTATCTTCCTGTGCTACCGATGCAGATAGGCGGAAGACACGCTCGATGAAGCGACGCGCGCCGATCATGGCGTTAGTATTCCAGGCGATGGCGTTCTCGAAGGGGCCCATAAACATCTCGTAGACGCGGAGCGTGTCGGCACCATACACCTCGATGATGTCGTCGGGGTTGATGATGTTGCCGAAGCGCTTACTCATCTTGCGCCCGTCCTCGGCAATAATCAGGCCGACGGACTGGAGTTTGGCGAACGGCTCGGTGGTCGAGACGACGCCAATGTCGAAGAGGAATTTGTGCCAGAAGCGTGCGTAGATGAGGTGGCGCGTCGCATGCTCGGCCCCGCCGACGTACATGTCCACAGGTGCCCAGTACTTCTCGCGCTCGGGGCTAACCAACGCAGAATCATTTTTGGGATCCATAAAGCGCAGGTAGTACCACGATGACCCCGCCCACTGCGGCATCGTGTTGGTTTCGCGCTTGGCTGGGCCGCCACAGGTCGGGCAGGTCGTGTTGACCCACTCTGAAATGGTGGCCAGAGGGGACTCCCCCGTGCCGCTGGGCTCGTAGGACTCGACGTCAGGCAACAGAACCGGCAACTGCGATTCGGGCACCGCAACGGCACCGCATTTTGAGCAATGCACAATCGGAATCGGCTCACCCCAGTACCGCTGGCGTGAGAACACCCAGTCTTTGAGCCGGTAGGTCTTGGTGAGCTTTCCGCCGACAAATGCGGTAATCTTCGTTTTTGCTTCCTCTGACTCGAGGCCGTCGAATGGTGCCGAGTTGATGAGCGTGCCCGAGTCGATGTACGGCATGGTAGCGTCTGCTGAACCAATGACCGGCTTGATTGCGATTCCAAATTTTGTCGCGAACGCAAAGTCGCGCTCGTCGTGTGCGGGGACGGCCATGATGGCGCCGGTACCGTAGCCTGCGAGCACGTAGTCGGCGACGTACACGGGAATCTCCTGTTTGGTTGCAGGATTGATTGCAGAGACGCCTTCCAGTTTGACGCCGGTCTTCTCTTTGGTGTCGTTGGTGCGGTCGATTTCGGTCTTTTGTGCGGCTTCGTGTTGGTATGCCGCGACGTCAGCCCAGTTGGTGATAGAACTGCGCAACGTCGAAAGCAGCGCGTGTTCGGGTGCAAGCACGACGTAGGTCGCCCCAAAGAGTGTGTCGGGGCGCGTGGTGAAGACTTTTATTTTGTCGTCGCCCGCGGTGAGCGCGAACTCTATTTCGGCCCCCTCGGAGCGGCCGATCCAGTTTCGTTGGAGTTCTTTGATGTGCTCGGGCCACGCTAGTGCGTCGAGGTCTTCGAGCATGCGGCCGGCGTAGTCGGTGATTTTGAGCACCCACTGCGGGAGAATCTTCTTCTCGACTTGGGTGCCGCAGCGCTCACAGGCTGTGTCCTCGAGGTCTTCGTTCGAGAGACCAGTCTTGCACGAGGGGCACCAGTTGATTGGCTCTTTGGACTGGTAGGCCAGACCTTTTTTAAACAATTGCAAAAAAATCCACTGCGTCCATTTGTAGAACGCCGGGTCGGTGGTGTCGACTTCGCGACTCCAGTCGTGATCAAAGCCGATATTGAACAGCTGCTCTTTAAAGCGCGCGATGTTTTTGGTGACCGCCACACGCGGATGAATTTTATTTTTGAGCGCGTAGTTTTCGGCGGGCAGACCAAACGCATCCCATCCCATGGGGTGGAGCACCGAGTGCCCCTGCATGCGCATGTGACGCGAGTAGACGTCGGTTGCGATGTATCCCTTGGGGTGACCGACGTGGAGCCCTTCGCCCGAAGGGTACGGGAACATGTCGAGCACGTAACACTTGGGCTTTGCCGAATCTTCAACGGTTTGGTACACATCGTCGACAGCCCACTTCTTCTGCCACTTCCCTTCAATTTTAGTGTGATCGTAGTGTTCCATTGTTGAATCGGTGAGTCGCCCTGTAAATTATTGAACCTGTTTGGTCGGCGGATGCAGTTGCGTATCGATCGTTCGAGTAAAACATACACGACCGGCGGTGTGCTGCCAATTGTCCGATACTCTCGAATAGGCAACCGATGGGTCGGTTGGTGCGGCAAACCGGGCGCCGCTTCCAGTGGGGCTCTCACGGTTGAATGTCGCGCAAAGGCTGAACGAAGGCGAAGATGTGCTCACCTTCCCCGGGAGGTACTCGTACGCGAGCTTGGTGTTTTGATCGGTCGGAACGGTAAAACCCGAAATAGGATCGTTGAGGTCACCGAGTGATGCGGGCAATTTCTGTTTTTGCTGCCAATACATGACGGTTTCGGACTGAATTGTCTCGAGGTCGCTGATTTTGTTTTGGTCTTCGCGATACTGGCGCGCTTGGCTCGGCGTGCCCACAATGAGGAATCCTGCGGCGATGGTTACCAATACGAGTGCGCCTGCAGCCCAGCCAACCGAGTGCGCTCGCTGCGGAAATTGTGCCCAGTAGCCCCACAGGTCGGCAATGAAGTGCATGAACACCGCGCCGGCGACGAGCAGCACAATCGCAACCTTCAAAAGGAACGCCGCGGTCAGTTCGTTGCCCTGGAAGAATTCGTTGAGCAGCACAACGAGGTCAACGGCGATCGAGACGCCCGCCACGAATAGGGTCAGCACAATCGCCCAGCGGCGCACCCAAATGTCGCGCTTGGATGGGTCGGCAATAATCCCCTGGTTGATGAGTCGCATCAAGACGAGGAAGATGGGAAACAGGACGAGGAGCGAGGCCATCTCGAAGCTGATGCCGCTCGCGTATGGGTCGCTGTAGTATTGGCTTTGCAGCGGATTCGGAAACGCGTGACTAATGTAGTCGAAGAGAAGCCCGATGAACGACGAAACGCTCCAGTAGAGCCCGAGCATCGCCCCTGCCCAGAGAAAGAAATCCTTCGGCGTCGTTCTTGCTGTTTCCATAAATGTATTGTTGCGTACTATTGCATACATAATAGCACAAAAATGCGTTTGTCAAAAGTTCTTCACCGTGTCTGCATTGAACCTAGAGTCTACTGAAAGTGCATATGTGGTATGCTTACGTCAGCCTTGATTCAACTGAGTACCAGCAAGGAGGTCTCATGAAAGTAGTTTTTTTCGCAGCAGCTGTGGGTGTTGCGCTTTGTGTGTCGCTCGGTTACTACGCGTCGACTGAATTGCTCGTCGTAATCAGTGCGTTTTGCACCTACGGTATTGGAGTGCTTTGGTTGTTTAGCGGGCACGAGCAACGCTTCGACGCAACGCTTGTCATGATTCTGACGGTAAATTTTTCCCTGTTTTTCTGCCTGATGTGGGGTGCACATGTCTTCAGGTAGATATTGGTCGATCCGTCAACAAAGACATAGATTGTACCGTAATTCTCCTTCCGCCCAAGCTCGTAATCGAGAGTAATCTCGGTCACGCGCTCGGGCGGTCTTTTTTTTGTGCGCAAGCGATTAGCTATGCAAAAACTCCATCACGTCGCCGTCTTGGACGACGTACTCTTTGCCCTCGGTGCGCACCAAGCCCTGCTCGCGCGCCTTGGCATACGAACCTGCGGTCAGCAGCGCCTCCCAGCCGATGGTTTCGGCACGGATGAACTTCTCTTTGAAATCTGAGTGGATGGCGGCGCCGGCCTCGGGTGCGGTCGAGCCGCGCGGGATGGTCCACGCACGCGTCTCGTCGGCCCCGGTCGTAAAGAAACTCATGAGTCCCAGCGTTTGGTAACCCGCGCGAATGAGGTCATTAATCCCGTCATCGACGACGCCGTACTCTTGGCGGAAGGATGCCTTGTCGTCGGGGTGCAGCTCGCGCAACTCGCTCTCGATGTTGGCGTCAACCGTGACCCACACCGCGCCTGCGGCCTCGAGAAACTCCTGAAGCTTCGTCCAGCGCTCGTCACGTGCTTCGTCGAGGTTGTGCCCGCCCGCCTCTTTATTTAATACATACAAAATCGGCTTCATGGTGAGAAGATGCAGCCCTTTTAGTGCCTGACGCTCCTCGGGCGTGTACTCGGCGCTCGATGCCAAGAGTCCCAGGGTCAGCTTTGCATTGGCCTTTTTGACCGCCTCAAATTCGGGAATCGCCTCTTTGACGCCGCGCTTCACATCGCGATCGAGCGCCTGAAGCCGCTTCCCCGCCGTCTCCATGTCGGCCAAGACGAGTTCGAGGTTAATCGTCTCGATATCGCGCACCGGGTCGATGTTGCCATCCACATGCAGCACGCTCGTGTTGTCGAAGATGCGCACCACCTGTGCAATCGCATCGACCTCGCGGATGTGCGAGAGAAACTTGTTGCCGAGCCCTTCGCCTTCGGACGCGCCCTTCACGAGCCCCGCGATGTCGACGAATTCGACTGCAGCCGGAACCTTCTTCTCGGAGTTTGAGAACTCGGCCAAGTTGTCGACGCGTCTATCCGGTACCGACACAACGCCCACCGACGGGTCGATGGTGGCAAACGGATAATTCGCCGCCAACACGCTCTTTTTGGTAAGCGCGTTAAAGAGAGTCGATTTCCCCACGTTCGGGAGCCCCACGATGCCGATTGATAGTGCCATAGACATGCACTATGGCCCGAAACGGCTTAAAACTCAAGGGCACAACCTTCATCATCGGAAATGTGCCTGGTCATTGAATCACTTCGCAACCATTAACAATTTCGTCGACTATCTTTGTTATGTTCTTGCCTTCCGTTCTAAATATTTTGTCGGCGTATTTGACGTATAAGGGCTGCCGTTTCAAAAGCAGCGATCGGGTATCTTCAGCTGCTCCTCCAATCATCGAGCGGGGCTCGGATGCGATTCTTGCGAGAATAGTTTCAAGTGGCGTATCAAGAAAAATGACGGTCGAGATCCTTCGCAGATGCTCCATGCTTGCGGTCGAATAGATCACACTGCCGCCCGGCGAAATAATACTATCCTTCGGCGTTAGACCAAGTATGGCTTCTTTTTGTTTTTGCAGGAACGCAGCTTCACCGTGCAGAGCGATAAATGCTGGAATGGTTAGTTGAAATTCAATTTCAAGCAATGAGTCGACGTCAATCAGCGAATACGAGAGCTTCTCAGCAAGCGCCTTCCCTATCGTACTTTTGCCCGAGCCGGGCATGCCAATTAAAGTTATATTCATACATTTTGCCCGTAGTTGCGCAGCATCATGCCGTGGGATTTGTGCATGCCGAATTTTTCATAAAATGGTTGCATGTCTTCGTCGCATGAAAGGTCAATCATGTACAAATCACCAAGCTGTTTGAGCATACGCGAGACAAGCTCGGAGCCGATGCCTTTGTGTTGATATGCGGGAAGGACTTCAAGCAGTGGCAGGTATGCCGAAAGAACTCCGTCGCTGAGTGCGGTCACGAACCCCACGACGTTTCGCGTCTCTTCATCGATTGCAAGCACGACGTGGTTACTCCCCTGTAAAATCTTCAGCAGTGTTGCAGCAGTTGGCGCACTCTTCCACCCCACAAAAAAGCCGTTGAGGTGGTTTTCGGAAACGCCTTCGATAGATGAAAGATATTCAATCATAGCGGCAGTATAGCAAATTTTTGGTACACTAGAGGCATGAAAACCGCCGTTATCATCCACGGGATGCCCTCGAAAGAAAATTATTTCGACGAACAAAGTCCGTCCCCATCTAACCACCACTGGTTCCCGTGGCTACAACGCGAACTCTTGCTGAACGGCGTACTTGCACAGACGCCCGAGTTCCCCGTACCCTATGAGCCTGACTATAAAAAATGGAAGGCGGTTTTCGAGCAATTCAAGCTCGATGAAGAAACGATACTTGTTGGCCACAGTTGCGGCGGCGGGTTTTTGGTGCGTTGGCTCAGCGAGAACTCTGTCAAAGTGGGCCGCGTGGTGTTGGTCGCGCCGTGGATCGACCCAAATCATGATTCTGCGCCAAAGATGTTTGCCGATATGGCAATAGATGCCAACTTAGCGACTCGCACAAAAGACCTCACCCTCTTTATTTCTCTTGACGATGACAAAGAAGAACTCGACACGGCTGAGCAATTGAAGGCCACAATCAAAGGACTACAGGTTGTAGAATTTACGGACAAAGGACATTTTACGATGGGAAGCATGAAAACGAGCATGTTCCCCGAACTGCGAAATTATTTGTTGAATTGACACGTGATACGGAGGTCCGTCCTCCGTAGTTACAAAAACTTCTTTCGCGGTTTTAATGCAACCCCTCCAGATACCGCCTGACTGCCATATAGCTGCGGAGAGTGACAACCTTGTCGCCACGCTCACGGACAAATTCACGCATTGCCGGTCCGTGCCTGTAGGTACGCGTGACTATTTGCCAGCTAAATGTGAGATCCTGCCATTTCGTCAGTTCGGCATGACGCTCGGTACACAGCACGCGGTAGATATGATTGAACAAGCGCCGCCACAAGGGTATATCCAGAAAGACAATAACATCTGCTCGCCCGGCGATAATCGGCTGCACTTTCCGATACCAACCATCGGACACCCATGCATCCTGCTTCACAAATTCTTGCACCCTCTCGTCGATTACACTGTCCACTTTCTCGCGGCCTACAGTATCGCTTTTTGGAACAGTGTTACCTCCCGCCTGAAACCAAAGTCGATCGATCTCAAGGCGCGGAATATGCAGCTTCTCGCTGATTGTGCGAGCAAACGTACTCTTACCGCTTGCACAATGTCCGATAATGGTGATGCGCATAAAAATTACTCAGTTATATACTCCCATCCGGGCTTCCAGGCTTTGCGCATACGCCAGTCGTTATCAACCGTCTTCCCTGGACAAAATAGGTTATGGGGACAGTCATGGCTCGAATATAGCACGGGGGCATTTTTTGGTACACTGGTGAGTGACTATGACAAAACCATTCACAACATTATTTATGCTCATGTCAGTCGACGGGAAGATTTCTACCGGCGATGCAGACGACCGTGATATCGATAAAGATCTGCCGCACATAGACGGGGCACGCGAGGGTTTAGAGCAATACTACGAGCTTGAGCGATGGACCGACTTGTGGTCACTCAACACAGGACGCGTATTCGCCAAGATAGGTGTCAACGAGAAGACCGACGAGCCGACCAAACTGCCGGTGAGCTTTGTGGTAATCGATAGTAAGCCACATTTAACCGAAAGCGGCGTTGCCTATCTCGCAAAAAAAGCGCATACGTTTGTCCTTGTGACAACAAACCCTACACATCCTGCGCATGCGCTGACAGATGCTCACCCAAATCTGCATGTTATTTCATATACAGAGCAAATTGACTTTGTTGACCTGTTTTGCCAACTGAAAGAAACCTACATCGCCGACAAACTCACCGTCCAATCGGGCGGTACGCTAAATACCCGATTGCTGCGAGATGGATTGATCGACCGTGTGTTGTTGGTTGTCGCTCCGCTGCTTATTGGTGGCAAAGATACGGCATCACTCCTCGATGGCAAATCGCTCCACACAATGAAAGACCTGGCAGAGATTCGTACGCTCGAGCTCGTGCAAGCAAAACCGCTCGAGCATTCCTATTTGCTGCTCGAATACAAGGTACGAAACTAGCGGTTTCATAAGGTACCTTATGTGCTGGTTCTGAAACGCGCTTTTAGAGCGCGTGTGTGCCCAACCGCACGACCCGGCGGCGCCATTCGTTGCGCTTCCATTCGGGGGCTTTCAGCGACGGACCGAATGTGGAGACGCTCGTTTTCATGCCGGCAAATTCCAAAATGGCTTTGCGGATAATGCGCGTGTGGTTGGTGTTGAAAAGCTTCAGGAGCGTGGGTTGTCCGGCCGAGAGCGTAATGACGCGGGCGGTCTTCCCTACCAGCAATTTTTTATGCAAGTCGAGGTGCGCGCCAATGCCTGTTTTGTAAAAGTTAAAGGCAAAGCCCGGGAGCCACATGCGGTCGAACATTCCTTTGAGGAGCGCGGGCAGCGAACACCACCATGTGGGGTAGATGACGACGAAGTGGTCGCACCACGAAATCGCATCTTGTAGTTCTTTGAGTTGCGGCTCGAGCTCTTGGCGCGTCATGTAGCCTTTGTGGAGGATGGGATCGAATTGGATGTCGCCCAGATTGAATCGACGCACCTCGTGGCCTGCCTTCTTTGCTGCTGTTTCGTACAACAACGCCAACTCGCCGCAGTACGTTTGCCCAGAGTTGGGGTGGCCAAGCAAGACGACAATTTTCTTATTTTTCTGGGAATCAAAAAACATACATGATTAGGGCTGCGGCGGTCGCGGGACGGTGCGGATGGTCGGGAGGCTGCTTACTTCGGGGTCGGGGATTTCGGGCGTGGGCGGCGGCACGGGGCGTGGTGGCGGGGGGAAGATTGGTGCGGGTTATGCCGCCATGTGTGCGGGTGGCGCAGGTGGCGATGGGAACATACCGACAGGCTGCATGTTCAACACGACAGGCGGCAGCGGTGGTTCGGCCGGCGCTGCCGGTGCCAACGGGCGCATTGGCGCTGGTCGCGGCACAGGCGGCGGGATGGGAGTCGGTGGCATCGATGGGGAGGCCTTCATCGGCGCAAACACCGCCGACTCGGTGCTGATGGTTGGTTTGGGTTGGAGAATCGGCATTGCTGTTGGCTCAATTATCTGCTGGCGCGGGGTGAGTGTGGGGGCGGGCTTCATGGTCGGTGCCAATTCTTGACCCATAAAGTTTGGCTGCACGTAGGGTTTGCGCATGGTCTGCTCTTGCAGGTTAACCGACGGCGGGGGGATCTTCCCTACCAAGTAGGCTTCGGCACCGCTCGCAACCTCTACTTTTTTGTCGCGCATCGTAAAGACGAGCACCGTCCAAATGAGCATGAACCCAAGCATCCAAAAGCCATAGAAGATGCCGAGTTGTTGGAGCGGAAGCGCCGGCTGCAAAATATGGACGGCAAAGAGCGCAAACCACGTGCCGCCGACCAGGCCCTCGAAGACGCTTGCCATCGTGCTGCCCGGGCTTCGTGCCATAAGCGACAGCAGCACCATGAGTCCAATGAGCGCGCATTTAAATAGGTAGATGTTCGATGCCGCAATACTGTCCTGCTGTAGGTACATAACCCCAGTGATGCCAGCCGCCGAGGCGAACACCAAAAAGACGCCGACCATGAGGACGCGCCGGATCGCGCCGTTGAAGCGCTGCTCGTCGGGGCTCACCACGCGGTCGCGCATTGTCATGATGTAGGCCACGAGCGTGAGCGTCTCGGCACCCACGCCAAGCGCCATCCCCAACTGTTGGGCGCAGTAGCAGATGAGGTTGAGCAACGCGAAAGAAAAGACCATATAAAAATTGTAGCACATGCAAACGGGAGTGGTGTCTATAAAAATGGAAAAGTCGGTGCACGCAATTTTTGCGATACACCGACCGTTGTGACCAAAAAGTTAGACCCCGAAGAACTTGCTGACGCGACGTGCGATTTTGCTGAGTGGCGCCTCCGTCGTGACGCTCGCCGCTGTGGCTTGCGCCGGAATCGGCGTGGGTTCTTCGCTGAGGAACACCGTCCCCCACGACGTACGGTATTCGCCGTCACGTTTGGGATTGGGTTCGATGTGGAACTTGACCCAGGCTCCCGCGACGATGGACGCTCTTTGTCCGAAGTCCGGGCAATTGTTCGCGTGGATGAGAATGTCGCCCCGCAGGATGATTCCTTGTGGTGAAAGGCTGGTCAGACCGACCCAGCCAAACCCTTTCGTAGGGTCAAATTTGGCGATTTGACCAACGAAATCAACGTCTCCGACCATGTTGCACTCTCCAACGATGTAACAAACCTAGCGCAATCATAGCACGGTATGGTCGGATTGTAAAGCTATTTGCTGCGTCAATACAATACCAATCGGCACGTTCCCGAATATGAGAAAAGGGCGAACCAAATGAATGGTCCGCCCTTTATCGACCAAAGTCGTTAGCACAGTAGCACATAAGCACAGTATCCTTTCGCACAGTAGTCTTCAGCACAGTAGCCCGGTAGCACAGTAGTCTTTAGCGTAGTAGCCCAAAAGTCGGTAGCGCGGTAGCCGTTTATTCAATTGCCGGCGAGATGGTGACGCTGGTGAACGCATGCGCTTGGCGTGAGGTGTCGCGCGGCGCAGGCGGTTCGTGTGACCACCGTACCGGGCCTTGGCCAGAGTATGGTGCTACGTAGATGACTTCGGTGGTCAATTGACTGTTCTTACGCTCGCCGCCCGGATAGATCACCTTCGGCAACGGCGGCAGCGCGACGTACGGTGTTAACTCGTAAAGCGAACTCTGTTCGGTGATGGCCGGTTTGGAAGCGGCCGCGGCGGCGGGAGGAACAGCAGGAGTCGCGATGGGGGCAGCAGATTGCGCCGCTGGCGCAGGAGCCGGAGGCGCCGGTGCTTTGGCGGCAGATGTCGGTGCTGGCTTGGGAGCCGTGCCGGCCTTGGGCGGGCCCGAGTCCCAAATGATGAAGCTGTTGCCGCTGTTGGCGGCGTCGGCCTCATGTTTGGGTGTAGCAACGCGAGGCGCGGCCGGTCGATGTTTGGCGACCGTCGCCGGTGCCTTGGTCGAAACCGGTCTCCTGATGTGTGTCGGCAGCGGCGCTTTCTTCGCCACGGTGGCCGATACGATTGGTTGCGGAGTCGCACGCACAGCGGGTGCCTGCGGTTGTGCCGGCACAGCCGGATGGTCCACAAGTTGCACCTGTGCCGCCCACGTGTGTGCGGTGGCGTCAGGTGTTGGCGTGCTGCTGCATCCGACGACGAAGAACAGCAGAAGAAGAGGCAGTACTGATAGTACCGCGTGTATGCGTCGCATCGTGATCTCCTTTCGCGTTCTTCGGTTCAGCGGGCGTCGGCAGCGTTGTCGTGACCGTGATTTCGTACCACGGCTGCATCGCCACCTTCCAGGACCGGATGACCCCGATCTGGTAGTGTTGTCCGACACCGCCCGACAACTGGTAGTTGGCCGGATAGATGGTGACGGTCATGCCGCCGAGACTAGCCGTCATCGGCTTGTGCGTATCCACGTGCGAAAAGCACGCGTGCCCGAACTTGCCGTCGTACTCGAAGTACAAGACGGCCGCGAGCTTGGTCGGACTCATTTTGCAGTCCTCGTGAGCCAACACCGAGTACGGCCGAAGATGTTCGGCCTTTGCCGGCGCGGTGCCGATTGCAGACACTGCAATCACAGCTCCCGCAGCTAACAATGTATTTTTCAACATCCGTGTTCTCCAGTTGGGTTTCTTGCAGTCACACCACGTGCCGCAAGCAGTCTGTTTTCTCCATTCTGGAGAATGATAGGAACCGTATATAAAAGGACGGCTATCTTGACCATACCAACTTCTTTACAGCCTGTCTAGTAGTCGTTATTCAAATGAACAACCTCGCAGCAAGCTGACGAGGTATCAAAACAAGACAGGCTGATCTGCGTGCAATTTG
Organism: Candidatus Adlerbacteria bacterium; assembly: GCA_903884345.1. Lineage (GTDB taxonomy): Bacteria > Patescibacteriota > Minisyncoccia > Phycocordibacterales > SBAW01 > GWA1-54-10. The sequence continues at coordinate 43,689 of CAISEE010000045.1, forward strand.
ATGTACTCCTTGTCTTTGCCTTGCGACTTGACGTATTCGAGCACCGCTCGTTCTGAGCCAGAGCGGCCGACAGTA
>CAISEE010000046.1 GCA_903884345.1 Candidatus Adlerbacteria bacterium
AACTCACTCGATGGTTCGTTCAAGAAGGTGAAGCTTGCGGTTGCCGTGCATTCGGGGCTCACGCATGCGCGGCGGATGAAACTTATCACGACACTGCTTTCGCCGCCTGCATAGCCTCACATTTTCCCATTAAGCCGCTTTTTCTGTTGAATATCCGGACCGGTACCGTACCGCCTTTTGACGGGGACCGGACTAAGTTCCACTGTCACAACTCTGTTGCGGGGCCGGGATTTGCACCCGGGTCCCAAGGTTATGAGCCTTGTGAGGTACTACTCCTCCACCCCGCTATGTTTCTCGAGCGCCGATCGCTCGGTAGTGGGCCTAGTATATCAAATGTAGTCGAATTCTTCAAATACGCGGCGATACTGGTCGATGGTGGCCCGAGTGTCGCGCTCGGTTAAGGGGAAGGCTTCGCCCAAGTGCGCCAAGGCGTTGCGCATGCGGTGTGCCTCCCAGGCGAGGTCGAGTGTCGTGAACTGTTGCGGGTTGGCGCTCTTCAGTTGCTCGCCGATCGTGCCCGCGTAGCCGCGCGCGGTCAGCATGTCTCCCAAAAGAATGTCGGCCTCGGTGATGGCGCGGCGCCAATCGCTGTCGCTAGATGAGCTCGCCAAAATCGTGACCCCTTCCCAGCGCGGGTTCTTAGCAACCGGTGCCGCAGCCGCCGCGTGCATCGCGTGCTCGGCCTTTTCTTTTTCATGAAAGCCGTGATGCTCGACCTGCTCGAGTCGGATGCGGGTGTAGACCACCAACGCCAAGAGCACCACCGACAGCGAGAGCCCGAGCATCGCGAATGCCTCAAGATAAAAAAGCGCCGAGGCCGCCCAGGGCGCGAGCTGCTCGGGTGTGGCCATGACGCCCTGCGCCAATAGCGAAAAGACGTCTTGAATCGTCGGGATGGTGGATGTGCCCATGCCTCTCTATTGTAATCCCTATTTCGATTCGCCAGTGGCAATCTTCCCCAGTTTGAAGAGCGTGTCCTCGTCGCCGTGCGCCGCGGTAAATTGAATGCCGACAGGGAGTGTCTTGTCGCCGCGCACCACCGTGCCCATGGGGACCGAGATCGCGGGGTTACCCGTAAGGTTGGCGGTCACGGTAAAGATGTCGGCCAGGTACATCGAGAGCGGGTCAGCTGCCTTCTCGCCGATTGCGAAGGCGGGCGTCGGCACCGTCGGGACAGCCACAGCGTCGACGGTCGCGAGCACATCGGCGTACTCTTTGCGCAGCTTCTCGCGTGCGAGCGTTGCCTTGCCGTAGTAGGCGTCGTAGTAGCCAGAGGAGAGGACGTACGTGCCGAGCATGATGCGGCGGCGCACCTCGGGGCCGAAGCCTGCGCCGCGGCTCTTGGCATAATCCTCGGCGAGCGTCTCGCCTTTAATCGAGAGGCCGTAGCGCACGCCGTCAAAGCGCGCCAAGTTGGTCGAACTCTCGGCCGGCATGATGATGTAGTAAATGGCGAGTGCGAGGCCCGCAGACGGTAGTTCGATATCGACGGCGACGTAGCCCTGCGACTGAAGGACTTTGAGCGACTCCTCGAATGCGGCGAGCACATCTTGGTCGACACCGTTTGCAAGAAGGTGGCGGGGCACGCCGATTTTTTTGGTCGGCTCGCGCTTGGGATAGAAGCCCGCATCGATCGAGGTGCCGTCGAGTGCGTCCTTGCCGCGGATGGTATCGAAAAGAAGTTCGGTGTCTTCGACCGTGCGCCCGAAGGGGCCGATCTGGTCGAGCGACGAACCCATGGCCATGACGCCCGAGCGCGAGACCGCGCCGTAGGTGGGTTTGAGGCCGACGAGTCCGCAGAAGCTTGCCGGTTCGCGAATCGAGCCGCCGGTATCCGAGCCAAACGTACCCAGCGCCATGCCCGAGGCGAGCGCCGCCGCCGAACCGCCCGAGGAGCCACCGGCGACACGCGTGTGGTCAAACGGATTTTTGGTCGGGCCGTACGCCGAGTTTTCGGTCGAGCCGCCCATGGCAAACTCGTCCATGTTGGTGCGACCCATGAATACGACGCCTGCCGCCTTCAATTTGGTGATGACGGTCGCATCGAAACTTGCGACGTAATTCTCGAGCATCTTCGATGCCGATGACGCGTGGCGACCCTCGATTAAAATATTGTCCTTGGTTGCCACCGGGATGCCCAAGAGTGGATGACTCACATTCCCTTCTCTCTCATCTTGTGCGCGGCGCGCGTCGGCCGCTTTTGCTTGCTCCTCGACATCGGCAAAGACTTCCAAGTAGGCGTTGAGACTCTTGTTATTCTTTTCGATCTCGATGAGACACGCGCGACACAGCTCGAGCGAGGTAATTTCCTTCGCCGCGAGTTTCTTCGCCGCTTCGGTAATGGTCAATGTTGCAAGTGATGATTCCATACAAATTTATGCCTCCTTCTGGATTATCTTTCGTACGACCGCGTAGTCGCCTTCGCGCTTGGGGAGCGCCGCGAGCAGCGCCTCCTGTTTGCCGGTGGTCGGCACGTCGGCACCGTACAATGCATCGTCGCGCATCACATTGCGAAGCGGCGGGATCGGCTTCTGGTTGACGTCGCCCGAGACGGCCGCGACCTGCCCCACGTACTCGAGAATCCCCTCGAAGTCCTTGATCAGAGCCTCCTTCTCGGTCTCGCTGAGGTCCAGCCGCGCGAGACGCGCCAAATCCTCGATGTCAGTTTTCGATATCATGGGGCAATAGTACACTAGCCGAGCGCCTCTTGTAAAAGCCTCGCGAACTCCTCCTCCGACAAGACCGTCACACCGAGCGACTCCGCGTCAGTCAGTTTGCTGCCGGGATTCTCGCCTGCGACCACGGCAAACGTTTTTTTAGAGACCGATGACGACACCGAGGCGCCGAGTGCGCGGAGTTTTTCTTTGGCCTCGTCGCGCGACATCGACTGGAGCGTGCCGGTCAAAACGAACACCTTCCCCGCCAGGGGCTTGGCCGACAGTGCTGGGGACGAAGCGTGGTCGGGATTCTCGATATGCACAACCGCTGCAAGACGCGAAAGTAATGCTTTGTTTTCTTCAAGTGCGAACCATTCGACGACCGCGTGCGCAACGATGCCGCCGATGCCATCAATCGCCGTCAGTTCGGATTCGCTTGCGCGGGCGATTGCGTCCAGCGTTTCAAATTTCTGCGCCAGCACGATGGCAGTCTCTTCGCCCACGTGCGGGATCGAGAGGCCGGTTAACAGACGCGCGAGCGAGACATGTTCGGCGACTTTTTTAATCGACTCAATTAATTTCTTGGCCGAGACTTCAGCAAAGCCTTCCAAGGTGAGGAGGTCGCCTTCGGTGAGTGTAAAGAAATCGTCGAGGTGTTGCACGAGATTTTTTTCGAGTAGCAAATCCACGGTCGACGGGCCCAAGCCTTCGATATTAAGCGCACCGCGGCTGGCGAAGTGGCGGTACTTGCGGCGCAGTTGCGCGAACGAATCTTTGTAGACACAGCGCCATGCGGCTTGCCCCGGCACACGCTCTATGCTGCCATCGCCGCCGCACTCGGCCACCACACTCGGCCACACGTACGCTTTTTCGTTGCCGGTGCGCAGTTCCGGCAAGACGCGCACGATGTCGGGAATGACGTCACCCGCCTTTTGCAAAATCACCGTGTCGCCAATCCGCACATCCAGTCGGCGGATCTCGTCTTCGTTGTGCAGTGTCGCGCGAGAGACGGTTGTGCCCGCCACCGACACGGGGCGCAGGTGCGCCACCGGAGTTAAGACGCCCGTGCGCCCCACCTGGAGCACGATGTCCTCGACCACCGTCGTCACTTGCTCGGCTGGAAACTTAAAGGCAATGCCGAAACGCGGTGCTTTGCCGGTGTAACCCAAGCGCTCTTGCAATGCGCGCTCGTTGACTTTGATGACCACACCATCGACCCAGTAGCCTTGTGTTTTGCTCTTGTGCTGCCACTCCTTCCAGTACGAAATAATCTCGTCGATTGAGGTTACGACTCGGTAGCCGGGATTCACTTTGAAGCCAAGTTCCTGCAAATAGCCCAACTCGTCGGCCTGCGTGTGCGGCAATGTTTCCTCGGTCTCGGCCACGTCATATATAAAGGTATCGAGCCCGCGTGCGGCGGCCACCTTGGGGTCAAGTTGGCGGATCGAACCGGCTGCGGCGTTTCGCGGGTTTGCAAAGAGTGGTTCGCCCTCTGCCTGCCTCTCTGCATTCACCTTGCGCAAGGCATGCTCGCTCATCCACACCTCGCCTTCGACGACGATGTCGATGGGGCGCTCCAAGAGGAGCGGCACCGATTGAATCGTGCGTACGTTGTGCGTCACATCCTCGCCGATGGTGCCGTCGCCGCGCGTGGCCGCCACGTCGAGCTTCCCATGTTTGTACGTGAGCACGACTTTGAGCCCGTCGATTTTGAGTTCACAGACATATGAAAGCGGCGCTTCAGCAGCAATTCCAAGTTGCTTTTTTACGCGCATATCAAAATCGATTATGTCATTCTCATCGAACGCATCGTTAAACGACCACTGTGGCGTCGTGTGACGGACCTTCGAAAATTGCGTGCGCGCCTCCCCTGCCACGCGCTGCGTCGGCGAGTCGGGCGTCACGAGTACGGGGTACTGGCGCTCGAGCTCGGCCAACTCGTGCATAAGCGAGTCGCGCGCGGCCTCGGGGATCTCTTCGCGGTCGAAGACATGAAACTGCCGCCGATAGTGATTGATCGACGCCTTCAACTTTTCGTAGCGCAGGCGCAACTCGGGAGGGACGCTCATACCCTATTAATACGACACTTGGAGCTCGCGTTCAAGCTGCGGCGCACCACCCGCGGCACCCGCGCAGTTGATGAATCCGTGCGAGTAGACGATTGTGGTGAGCGGGACTGCCGTCTTGGCGATTTGAACCTCGACGCAGCGATCGTTTTCAGGAAACGAAATGTAAAAGGTCGTCGTCGCCGCATTCGCGTTTGCCGTCACAATCCATGACGTCCAGGTAGAACTGGTAGGTGGCAGATAGACTGCGGGCGGCGTCCCGTTCGCATAGACATTGTAGCCGTTGCACACGACGCTGCCGACGGTCGGATTACCTGATGCGCTCGAGGTCGCAAACGCACTCCCCGTCCCGTTGTAGTGAAAGTCCCAGTAGAGCGCGCACTCGGCGCCGGTGTCGGCGGCAAACACCGCGTACTGCGACTGCGCCGTCATCGAAGTGACCTGCAACTCGCGCACCGTAAGATCGTAAATCGCCATGCCGATGGCCAGCGCCAAGCTCGACACCAGTGCCGCGAAGAACATCGTAAATCCTCGTGGGTTCGTTTTCATTGCCAGTGGAATATATTCTCTCGCACGATAATAGAGTGTGTCACCCCGCCCATGTCCGACCAGCTGACCGTCACAATGACCTGCGCTTCGGTCGTCGAGGACCCCGGCGTCACCACCTGTACCTCGCGCCGAAAGAACGACGGCGTGCCGTTGGTGTATTGAAAGGTGCCGCTAGTCTGATCGTAGTTCATCACAGGACACGTGCTTGGCGACGCACAGGCGGTCGGGACCGTCGGGTGTTGCTCGAGCGAATCGAGGTAGCAGGCCACCGACCCGTCCGTACTCACACACGCATCAAGTCCCGTAAGCCACGGCGACACGCCGGCCAGCGCATTGGAGTCGCGCTTAAACCGCACGTACTCGAGCGCGTCTTGCGCCAAAAAGAGCGCGATCGTCTGATCCTTGGCGATGAGTGCGCTATGCAAACCTTTGGAGGCGATGGTGAGCGGCCCGGCGACCGCGGTCGCCAAAATGAGCACCGCGACCAACGTCTCGATGAGCGTGAACCCGGCGGTGGCTGTGCGTCGCAAACTATTGGTCATAGAGGCGTTGTGTTACCGAGGTCTCGAGGTTGAAGGTAGTCGATGCGGTACCGCTTGAGGACACGACCCCCGACGCGAGGATGGTCACTTTGGGTTGTACCGAGTTGCCCGTAATCGGCGACCCGATCAGGTAGAAGCTCAGCTGCGTGATGGCGATCTCGGGCGAGGTCATTGGGAGGTAGTTCCCGGAGTTAATCTGGCGCAAGATCGAGCATCGGCTGCCGACCGCACACGTGGTGGCACTCCCGCAGGAGGCTGCGGCGCCGTTGCTCAGGCAGTACGTCACAGTGTCTCCCCCGAAGGCAGTGAAGGTAAATCCGTATCCCGGTGTGGCGGTGCAGTCCGGCGAGGTGCCGCCCGAGCCCCCGACACACGCATACGTCTGACCGGTGCGAATCGTGCGAGACATACTATCGAACGCGGCGCTGAGGTTGTTGACCGCCGAATTGATCGCCTGCGCGCGACGGTTTGCCTCAGAAAGTGCGAGGAGCGCGCCAAGCGCAATCACCATGACCGTCGCAAAGATGGCGACCGAGACCAATATTTCGATGAGGGTAAATCCGCGATTTTTCATATCAACAATTCGTGTAGGCCGCACTGACGGTATCGTTGAGCGGACACACGTTAATCTCGCCGGTGGTGGTGATTTTGACGAGGCGACTCGAGCTACCGGCGCTGATGCGCACGTAGGCACTGTCGTACGTCTCGGCCAGCTTCACACCACTCGAGTAGAACGAGGCATACTTGGCGTCCGGGTTGGGACGCTGAAAGATGATCGACGCGTACGTAATGGTCGCAGACCCGGTCGTATCATCGGCACCGTTACAGCGAAACGTCGACGGTGGCAGGTGCATACACACCTCGCTGACTGAGTAGCCGTTACTGAGGTTAAAGACCTTCACAACCTCGTTCACATCCAGGGCGCTGTTGCCGTTGATATCGGCAAAGAGCGTGTAGTTCTGCGTACTGTTCCCAAAATAAAGGCCGTAGGCAGGCACCGCATTTGGCGAGGCGGCAGAGCGAAGCACGCTGATGCCGTACACCTGCGTCTGGCGCACCGACAGCGAGACCCCGTAGGCAAGGCTGCGCAATACGGTCGAACTATCAAAACTCGACTGCCGAAACACGACGAACGCGGTGATGACGGTGATGATTGCCGCGACCGCCAAAAGTTCGATCAGCGTAAACCCCGCCGTAGCCGAGGTCACGCGCCGGTTAGAAAAGTGAGAGTGATGAGAAAAAATTGACATGGAAGAAGTAGACGAGAAACGCACCGAACGCGAGAAACGGCGCGAATGGAATCTCGTTCTTCATTGTAAACCGCTTCCCTCCCGATTTCCACGGTATCGACGAGAACAACATGAGCAAGATGCCGACCAGAGCGCCACTCCACACGGCAACAAGGAGCGCGGTGAATCCTGCGCTGAGCCCCAGGAGCCAGCCCAACGAAATCTCAAATGCGCTATCGCCCCACCCCATCCAGCGACCCATCGAGACGAGCGAAAGGAGGAACAGTGGCAGTGCCAACAGCGGCCCCGCGTAGAGTGCCGCAAACGACGGCGGCCACGCGAGAGCAATTGTCGCAAGACTAAGTAGCACCAACGTGCCCGAACACGACCACGGGATGACGGTGTGGCGCATGTCGTAGACCACGATGAAAAGGATCGTCAGCCACACCAAGAGCGACACGGCATAGGCGAGCGGCGTCGGGTGCAGCACATAGACCCCTACCGAGAGGCCCGCAGCCAACACCTCGACCAAGGGGTACTGCGCCGAGATGCGGGTCTTGCAGTACCTACAGCGACCAAAAAGAAAGAGCCACGAAAAAATCGGCACGAGGTCGATTGCCGCGAGGGTGTGACCGCAGCGCATGCAGTGCGAGCGCCCACCCATCCCCTGCCCTGTATTGAATCGAAATGACAGCGCGTTAAGAAAGCTGCCCAATATGGCACCCAGGCCCGCGGCGCAAATTGCCAAGAAGGGGTCGTACATTAGTTGGTCATGTCGTCGCAGTTGTCGCCGCTTGAAGCGGGAGTCGTACCGACGCACAAGGGCGCGTTACCATCGAAGGCTGTCGATCCGCTGCAGGCGTAAAACCCGCTGAAGACGCCGGAGCCGCCCGCGGCAGGCGCATCGACATCGTCGAGCACGTTGGTGTTAGCCTCCATCGCGGCACCGATGTGGTATTTGACCGGCTTGACGCTCGCGCAGGCGCCGCCGCTGTCGGTTGTGAGCGCATAGTAGTAGTAGTTGGCGTGCGTCAGCGGATCGGTCGGCAAGGTTGCGATGTAGGTCGGCGAGAGCGTCGTCAGTGCCGTCGGATAGTAGTAGTAGTCGTTGTAAAATTCCTCGAGCGAGAGTTGGATGGTCTTGAGATCGGCCGTGCGGCGCGCATCGCGACCCTTTTGCTTGGAGACCGACACCGACACCATCACGATGGTCGAGAGGATGCCGATGATGGCGATGACTACCAAGAGTTCAATGAGCGTAAATCCTTTTTTGGCATTCATGTAGATGTTTTATGCGAAACTAACTAAAAGCATGCAGCACCAGTGACAGCCGAAGAGGTCGCATCACTGACACACACATCCCCTGAACCATATGACCCCGAACCAGTTTCGAGCACAATTTTAAATTGCCACGTGTTGAAATACGGCGCAGCGCTGAAGCTCGTCCGAGAGGTGACAGTATAGTTGCACAAACCGGTAGTACTCCCTGCGCCGCAGGTAGTCGCCGCGACTGCCGTGACTGGATCGCTAAACATCCCCGAGGCTGGATCGGTACAGGAAGAGGCCAGATTAGCACCAGCGTTCGTGCATCCTACGAACTGGTTGTTTGAGCCGTCCTTAGGATCAAGCGAAATCAATCGCTGCCATTGACGAAGGTCGGAGATACGTTTGGCGTCGCGACTTTTCACACGGGAACTATTGAGTGCCGTAATAACAATCGAAGCCAAGATGCCGATGATAGCGATCACGACCAGGAGTTCGATAAGAGTAAAGCCGCGCTGTATAAAAAGAGGTCTCTTCGAGTTCATGCGATAATCATCCCACAGAAACGAGAAATCCCCAACCTTCGGTTGGGGATTTCTGCTTTTGTGAAGCGAGAGGGATTACTTGCAGTTTGCGCCCGAGGCAATCGACGAAGTCGCGTCGCCGAGACAGATAACTCCCGTACCCAACGAACCGGAACCGGTCTCGAGCCAATCACGAACTGTATAGCCCAAATAGGTGCCGCTGTTTGAGAACGCTGGCGCACCACCGCCTGCGGCGCTGGCGACCGAGTAGTTACATTGCGAGGTCGGTCCGGCGGAGCAAGCAGTTGGAGACGTACCCGGATCAGCGAAGCCCGTGCCATTCGGGTCCGTACATGCTGAGACGAGTGCATTGGCGGTCGTACAACCGCTGAAGTTCGCCAACCCGTTCGCGTTGGTGCTCATCGCAACCGCGCGCTGGAACTGCTGGAGGTCGGCGACGCGCTTTGCATCGCGGCCTTTGGCGCGTGCGCTGTTAAGGGAGACGAGCACGATCGAGGCCAAAATGCCGATGATAGCGATCACGACCAGGAGTTCGATAAGGGTGAAACCGCGTGTAAACGTTTTGCGCATAAAATGACGTTTAGATTAATTATCTGCCATTGATTAATAATTTGTTGCAGACTAGCCCTAGTATACCCTGGTACCTCCTTCCCCATTCCTTCATATGTGGATAACCACATTGCCGCAGCTACATGCTGGCGGTGCTGTTGTAGATCGGGAGGAGGACCGAGGCCAAAAGAAAGCCCACGCCGAGCGCCAAGGCGACGATGAGCGCCGGCTCGATGAGTGAGACGAGGGTGTCGACCGCGGCATTGACTTCGCGGTTGTAGAACTTGGCCAGACGCTCGAGGATGCCGCCCATTTCGCCCGTCTCCTCGCCGATTTGTATCATTTGCACCACGATCGGCGGCATTTCGTTGGGATAGTGCGCGAGCATCGCCGACATCGGGGTGCCGGCTTTGACGCCCTCGAGCGCCTCGAGGAGGATTCGCTCGTAGATCTTGTTCTCGATGACCGAGGAGGTGATTTCAAGCGAACGCACCGCGGTGATGCCCGAGGTCAACATCACGTGCATGTTGTCGGCAAAGCGCGAGAGGTAGAGCTTTTTGTAGAGGTCGCCCACGTACGGCAGCGATATTTTGATGCGACTCATGGCGATCGCTCCCACCGGCGTCTGCGCGTAGCGCACGAGGAAGAACCCGCCGACGATGAGCGCGATGAGAACGAACACGCCGTAGTCGACGAGGAAATGGCTCATGTCGAGGATGATCTGGGTGTAGACCGGCAAGGTCTGCCCGTCGCTTGAAAGGATGTCACCGATCTTGGGGATCACGACCGTGAGCATGAGCGTCATCACGGTGACGAAGGTCGCCATAATGAATCCCGGGTACACGAGCGCGTTGCGCGCTTTGGACGAAAGCTCGTAGGAACGGTCGATGTAGTCGGCCAAGAAGAGGAAGGTCTGATCGAGCTTGCCCGACTCCTCACCCGAGCGAACCATGTTGATGTAGAAGGGCGAAAAGGCGCTCGGGTGTTTGGCGAGAGCCTTGGAGATGCTGCTGCCGCCCTGAAGGTCGTCAGAGACCTCGGTCAAAATGGCGCGCAGGGCCGGCTTCTCGGCTTGGCTCGACAGCAGGCGAAAGACGCGCAGCGCCGACACCTGCGCCTCAAAGAGGGTCGAAATCTGGCGCGAGAGCACCACGATGTCGCGGCTCGAGACCCCGCCGAAGAAGGACATTTTGCCCTGAAGCACCGCTTGCACGCCGCCCGGATTTTGCGTGTTAGTGATCGAGGTGATGGTGAGACCCTTCTTTTGCAGCAGGTCGACGGCGCCGCCTTCGGATGCGGAGGAGATGGTGCCGCTCTGCGGCTTGCCTGCTTGATCAACTGCGTTGTATTTGAATTCCATATGTTAGAGGAGGCGTTCGAGGGTCTTGGGGCTCCACGAGCGCGAGTAGGCACTCTCGATTGAAATCTCGCCGGCACGCACCAACTCCGAGAGCGAGCGGTTCATGTCAATCATTCCATCCTCAAGCCCGGTCTCGATCACGGTCTGAATCTCGTGCGTGCGCTTCTCGCGGATGAGGTTCGAAACCGCACTGTTGTTAATGAGGAGCTCGCAGGCCGGGATGAGACCGCCCGAGATGCGTGGTACCAGGCGCTGCGAGAATATGCCGATGAGCGAGCCTGCCAGCTGCATGCGGATTTGGTCTTGCTGAGCGCCCGGGAAGGAGTCGATGATGCGGTCGACGGTTTGGACGGCGTTGTTGGTATGAAGCGTCGAGAACACGAGGTGCCCGGTCTCGGCGGCGGTCACCGCGGTGGCGATGGTATCGGGACTGCGCATCTCACCCACCATGAGCACGTTGGCGTCTTGGCGAAAGACCGAGCGAAGCGCCACCTCAAACGAACTGGAGTCGATGCCGATCTCGCGCTGGTCGATGATGGAGCGTTTGTTCTCGAAGAGATACTCGATCGGGTCCTCGATCGTGACGATGTGTTCGGTGCGCTCGACGTTGATCTTCTCGATGAGCGACGCCAGGGTCGTCGTCTTCCCCTGCCCCACCGGGCCCACCACCAGGAAGAAGCCCTGCTTTTTGGATGCGAACGTTTCGACGACCGGCGGCAGATTCAGTTGCGAGACCGTCTGGATGATTTTGGGAATGAGACGAAGCGCGATGCCGGGGCGGCCACGCTCGACGAAGGCGTTGCCGCGAAAGCGCACTTTGTCTTGGTGCGAGTATGAAAAGTCGACCTCCTGGGTCTCGGTGAACTTCTTTTTGTTTGCGGGCGAAACCATCTCGAAGAGGACACCTAAGACGTCGTCGGCGCTCATGACCGGCTCGGTCAACACCGGCGTCATGACGCTCGAGACGCGCACCGTCGGCTGGTACCCCACGCCCAAGTGCAGGTCGCTGGCGCCCTCGGCGATGACGATATCAATCAGCGTGTTGAGTTTTTGTTTGTAGTCAGGCATGCGTTGGTTGTGTCGTTAGATTTGCACTTCTTTGTCGTCGGCGCTGGCCGATGCACCCTCATCGAGCGTAATGACCTTGGGCTCGGCGACCGCAGCATCCTCGTCTTTGGGAATCTCAAACTCGCCACCCAGGGCGTTGACCTCCTCAAACGGGATGACACCGTTGGCTGATTTTATGATAGCATCTTCCTTCATCGTGAGCATACCTTGCTTGCGCACAACTGCGGTCATGTCCTCTTCGGATCCGTGACTGAGGATGAGTTTTTCGAGCTCGGGCGACATGTTAAACATCTCGACGACCGCGACGCGGCCTTTGGTGCCGGTCGGACACTCGGGCGTGGGAGCGAGCCGCGTCACTTCAGTAAGCGACGGGACGCGGGAGCGAAACTCCGCGGGCAGCGTCTTGAAGCTATCCTCAAACATCGCCTGCATGGTGGCATCAACCGGCATGCGCTTGCCCGAACCCGGGCAGAGCGTGCGGACGAGGCGCTGCGCCATACCCAAAATCAAGACCGGCGGGATGAGGTACGGTTCAACACCCATGTCGAGGAGACGCGGCACGATGCCCACGGCGTTGTTGGTGTGGATGGTCGAGAGCACCAAGTGACCGGTGAGTGCCGCTTGGACGGCCAAGTTTGCCGTCTCGGCGTCGCGGATCTCGCCCACCATGATGATGTTTGGGTCCTGACGCAGTGTGGTGCGCAACCCCGAGGCGAAGGTGTAGCCGATCTCGGGGCGCATCTGCGACTGGGAGACGCCGGGGATGATGTACTCGACCGGGTCTTCGAGCGAGAGCACGTTCTGGCGCTCGCGGTCGACCTCGTTGAGGATGGCGTAGAGCGATGTCGATTTACCCGAGCCGGTCGGCCCCGAGACCAAAATCATGCCGAAGGATTTCTTAATCGCGGTGCGAATCATCTCAAGGTCGTAGGCCGAAAAGCCCAAGGAGTCGAGCTCGACCGCGCGCGAGGAGGATCCCAAGATACGCATCACCACCTTCTCGCCGTAGTACGTCGGGAAGGTCGAGACACGAAAGTCGACCTTGTTGCCTTTGATGCGCGCCGAGAAGCGGCCGTCTTGCGGTTTGCGCTTTTCGTCCAGGCGCATGTTCGAGAGCACCTTGATGCGCGCCACGACCGACTGGTGCACCTGAGTCGGCAGCGTGATGTTGGTCGTGAGGACGCCGTCGATGCGGAAGCGTACGCGACTCTTGTCGACCAGGGCCTCGATGTGGATGTCGGAGGCGCGCTGCTCGAAGGCGTGGCGCAGGACGGTCGCCACGATTTTGGTGACCGGCGCGTCGGTCGTGATGGCCGCCGACTCGGTTTCGGTAATTTGATCTTCGGTAAGCAGGCTCTCTTGGTCGGCCGTCTCTTTGTTTGTCTTGCTTTGGGTTTTGACCGCCGACTCGGTCTGAAGCTCCGTGAGTGCACTCCCCACCTCGCCCGAGAAGCCCCGGTAGGCATTGAGCATCTTGTCGAAGTCGGTTTGCGAGATGAGAAAGAGCTTGTACGGCATCCCGATTTTTGCCGAGGTAAACGTCAGCGCGTCGCGCGCCTCAAGGTTGTCGGGGTCGGTGATGCCAATCTCGAGCACGTTGTCGACGACGCCGATCGGCACGAAGTGGTAGTAGCGCGCCGACTCCTCGGGGATGTAGTGCAACACCTCAAAGGGCACCGTCGCATCCCCCAGTTCGCGCGGTGGGACGCCATAGTAGGTACCTTTGACGCGCAGAATCTCCGAGAGCGGCACGCCGTTTTTGACGAAGACAGCCTCGGGATTAACCCCGGGCTTGGTGAGTTCGGCGCGCAGGAGTTGTGCCTTCGCGGCGTCTATGACATTGGCTTCTTCCAGGAGGGCGAGAAGATCCATAAGCTATTTGGTCTTTGAGGTGCTCGACTTCGTGGTAGACGTACTCGGGAGCTTCAGCGGTATCGAGTTGAGGGCTTTGGACGAACTCGCCGTGGCGCCCGACTGACCCACAAACACGAACGGGTTGTGGCGGCCCAACGGCTCGGGTGCGATGACGACACCAAAGTCGGTGAGCGCCACGAACGTCGGATCGGTAAAGATGGTGTTGTCGAGCCGGATGCTCTGGAGGCTGCTCAGCATCACGAGCATCGGCTGCGAGCCGATTGAAGCATCATCGGTTGAGGTCAGTGCAGCACCCGAGCCGGTCGCCGACCCCGACATCATGTAGTAGCCGACCGCGAGGACGGCCAGCACCACAACCGCGAGCATGATTTTGTTGTCTTTGATAAAGTCCATAGCGCGTGTTTAGTGAAGCCAGTAGGTGCGAATCTCGAGCGAGTAGGACATCAGATCGCCCGCCCCCGCCTTAAACCCGATTTTGTCGACGTCGACGATGCGCAGACTGTGCTCGAGGTCCTGCAAGAACGCCTGAAAATCATCATAGCTTGCCGTGACCGAGAAGCCAACCTGGACTGACCCCACTGCGTCGCCTGACGACCCGACCGCCGTCGCCGTCTTGGGGTCGCCCTTGGTGAGACTGCCGATGTTCACGCCCGAAAGAGGCAGGTTGTGTCGCGCCGCGATGTTGTTGACGTCGATGATGAGGCGGATGTTGTCGACGTTGTCAGGGAGTACGTGCTCGAGTTTGGCGACGTCGTCGTTTGAGAGCGCGTTTCGCTTGTTGAGCAAGGTGTCGCGCACCGCGTGAAGCTGCGCCGCCTGCGCGAGCGCGGTCGTGTACTTGCTGTCGAGTGCCGACATCGACAAGTCCTTTTGATAGGTCGGGTTGGTGTACACGACGAAGAGTCCGACAGCTGCGATAATGAGGAGGATGGGTACGAAAAATCTAGCCATGGTGATTATGATTGCGGTGTCGCACCTGTGGGCGTCGTCGTGGACGATTGCGTCGTGTCTGAAGCGGGCGCCGCTGCCGATTGGTCGGTCGAGGCCGCGCTGGTGCCCAAGGTCTTGGCGAAGTTGATGACCGACGGGTCGACTGTCGCGGTGACGTTAAAGGTTACGGCGCCGGTACTACCCACGGTAATATTGTTGAACGAGACTTCCTTTAGGAGCTTGTTGGCGCCGAACTGGTCGCTCTGGAGCGCCACAGTCGCGAAGCTGTCTGCCTGCCCGTCGAGGGTAATCTGCGCCGACCCGTCGGCCTGAAGCTCGTAGTCAAAACTGCTGAACTGGACCGCCTGGAGTGTCTGACTGCCCAGGAAGGTAAAGAGTGCCGAGGGCGCCACGTGCTTTTGCAGCAGCCCCTCTGCGTTTTGGATGCGCAAGTCGAGGCGACTCATCTCGGCGATGGTGTCGGGATTGAACGCGTCCTGTGCTTTTTTGAGCGAGTCCGTCTTCGTGGCGATCGAGGTCGTGAGCACCTGCGAGTAGCCGAATGCCGCGCCGGCCAATACGATCGAGGCGATGAAGACGAGCAGCGCGATGATGAAAAAGATGCTGCTGAAGGCGCCTTCACTGCTGGCGTAATAGCTACCGCTATCGAGCGACTGCTTGGGAATGAAAGATGCCGGAGCCTGAGAATCCATTACTCATTAGTATAGCCCGACTTTACAACTCTGTGTGGCGCAATCCACACATGCGGGTGCGTCTAATTTTGGAGGAGCCGCAGCGCGAGCCCGATGGCCACCGTAAACTCCGGCCCCGCCTCCTCGAACCCCTTCTGGAGGAACGCCGGCACGCGGATCTTGCTAAATGGGTCGGACATGCGCACCTCGTTTTGGATTTTGCTTTGTGCGAACTCTTTGAGCCCGCGAATGTCGGTGCCGCCACCGGTAAAGACCAAGGCGCTGAGTGATTGGTTGGTGCGCGACTCGTACGCCGCCGCCGTGCGCGCGATCTCGGAAAACAGCGGCATGAGCGAGAGCTCGATCGATTTCTTGAGATCCTCGGTGGTCGCCATCTCGGATATGCCGGTGAGCCCCACCTTGCGCTTGTACTCCTCGGCCTTGCTGACCGAGATGCCCAGGGCGCGCGAGACCGCCAACGTCAAATCTTGGCTGCCGTGGTTGATGATATGACTCTCGTGGATGAGCCCGCGCTCGACGACGTAGAACTTGGTCGTGGCCGCGCCGAGGTCGACCACCGCCACGGGCACAATCCCCCGGTCGAGCGCCGCACGCACCGCGCTGAAGACCTCGATCTCGAAGAAGCTCACATTGAGCCCTGCTTCGCTCGCGATGGTACGAAACTTTTGTATCGTATCGTTGTGGATAACCACGAGCAGCACCTCGATTTTGGAGGGGTCTTTTTTGTCGGGGCCGATGACGAACCAGTCGAGCTGCACCTCGTTAATCGGCACGGGAATATACTTGCGCGCCTCAAGCGGGATGACTTGCGCCAACTGCTTTTGCACCACCGCGGGCAGACGCAGGATTGAGATAAGGCTCGAGGAGTATGGTATCGAGAGCGCCGCGTTTTGCGTCGTGACGTTGGCTTCGCGAATCAAATCCTTCAATGCTTCGGCGACTTTTTCGGCCGGCAGTGACGTCGCGCGGCCGATTTCGCTGCCTGCGTACGGCCCCAGCGCCACCGCGCCGTAGGTTTCGAGCACGACGGTGCCTTTGTCTTTGCGCAGCTGCACTAACTTAATCGACGACGTGCCGATGTCGACGCCCAGCGCGCTTTTTTGTTCGGGAGCGAAGAGTGATGCGAAGGAGAATGCCATAGTATCTTGCTATATAGTAGTATATACGAACCCGACGGTTTCAACTATGCATTATATCCTGTCGCGCCTCTGCCAACCCCTCGTCGACCTCGTCGCGCCCCCACGCGACACCGAACTCCTCGTTCGCGAGCTGTGCGAGGAAGACCTCATGGAGCTCGTGATGCCAAATGAGATCGGCCTCCTCCCCTACCACGACGAGCGCGCACGCGCTCTGGTCTGGGAGATGAAGTACTACGCCAGTTCGCGCGCCGCCAACCTGGGCGGCATTATTCTTGCTGAAGCGCTCATCGAGTACGCCAGCGATATTTTGGGCGAGCCGCTCCTCATCCCCATCCCGCTCCATCACACCCGCCGCCGCGAGCGCGGCCACAACCAGAGCGAACTTTTGTGCAAAGCTGCGCTCGCCCACGCACCCCACTGCGCACAGTACGCGCCGCAACTTCTCGTGCGCCACAAAGCCACCCCGCACCAGCAAGGTTCGGCCCGCCACAAACGCCTCAGCAATCTCAAAAATTCAATGACCGCCCCTCACCCCGAGCGCCTGCGGGGTCGCACCGTGATTATCGTTGACGATGTCACCACCACCGGCGCCACCTTCGCCGAAGCCAAACGCGCCCTCTTGGCCGCCGGCGCCGCACACGTCTACTGTTTGGCACTCGCGCAATCGTGAGTTTTGGTGTAGTTTAGTGGAACAGGCGCAGGGCGAAACCCGGTCTGCAGCAGACAAAACAGAATATAAACGGAGGCGTGGCTGAGCGGTCGAAAGCAGCAACCTGCTAAGTTGTTGACCTGGGAACGGGTCCGAAGGTTCGAATCCTTCCGCCTCCGCTGAGATTTTTAAGGAGTTTACGACTATAAAAATCCGAGTGCAGTCGCGTCCTCGCGAGCTGCCGCCAAACATTACGAGCACCCGCAAGGGTGCCTTTTGGTGTGCGGGAAGGATTCGAAAGGCGCCGCTATCTCAAAAATCGCAAGGCAAATGCCCCAAACACCAACACAATCCCGACGTTCACCATGAGCCGCTCCCACACCCTATCCCGAAAGAACAACACATCGACACCGACAATAACGGCAATAAGCGCAACAACACAAACTGCAGTGAGTAGTGGTTTAGTCATTACTTAAAACGATAGCACGTATCCGTCGCCTGAGTCAGAAGACTCACTTATGGTCGATAGACGAACGGCGTAGCTACGTTTTGACAGGCGACAAAACCATGAGTGGACAATAGAATTTACTTACCATTCAAATGCTGTAAAATCTGTTTACTCTATGAATTATACAAAAGGGCGCGTGATGGCGTTGGTAACCGGTATCGTAATTATTATCGGCGCAGGGGCTACGTTTTGGTATCTAACCCACAACACTGCGCAACCGGTACCTGTTTTGACTACTGCGTTACAGACCTCGAACACCACCTTTCCCACTCCGCCGACGGATACGCGGGTCACACCTGAACCGACACAACCGGCAGCCGCAGGCCTTACACGAACAAGCAATACCTCGACTTCTCGTCCGAATTCGACTTCTGCAACACCCAAGCCACAAACACAGCAGACTGCGCGCGTCTCCGCAACAATAGACCAAAGCTCACTTACCTCGACCTCGAACACCGCACCAAAAATACAAGGTGCAGTTTCGGGAACTTCGGCGATTTCCGTTTATATATGGCGCAATGTAATTACCCCTCCACAGTCAGAGACCGCTACGTTTCCAAAATCTGTATGGTTCAACTCTTCGGAGCTCAGAACTTCTGAGATCGTTGTCTCAAAAGGACGATGGAACGCCTACATTGGAAATACAGAGGTAGCTGGAAACGGATTTGATTATTCAGTATTTTCGGCTGGTGCCTATACTGTAGCGGTCTACGACGATACAACGGGCCAGCTGCTCGCAACAGACTCACTAACAATCAACGGTTAACAACCTACGATTTCTTCCAATCAACACTGTGCCTCGGGGCCCCTCCGGGGCATGGCGTATACTTCCCTCATGAGCACCTTCTCCCGATTTTTTAGATGGCGCTTGGGATTGGATGATGCGGACGCGCGAGCACATTCTTAATATTGCATAAAAGAAAAAGCCGAGCGGGGCGCGATAGTCGCGCACACCACTCGGCTGCAGGCCGGAGCCTAGGACATTCTTTTCATCTCGCCAAGCTTGGTCAGGCCGTACGGGCCGGCCGGGCCATTACCGTCTTCCCCAAGCCGTTCGGCTTCTGCGGCCTCGGCCAGCCGCGAGGGATTGAACTTGCACGGCTCGCAGGGATTCTCGCTAGGAATCGAAGACATCATTCCATCGGCGCAATTGAGGCCGGAACAATTAAGCATGGATCACCTACCCAAAAGATCGTGCATCAACGACGCTCGTCGATGCAAAAACAAGAGTACACCAAAAACTGAATTCGTCAAGGATTCGCCGCATCTCCCCCACCCAAGACTCCCCTTGGGATTGCGGTTCGTTTTCATATTCACAGACGACACGCTTGATATACTTACCGCATGACAAAACCCCTGCCATCCGACGAGGAGTTGAAGAAGCGGCTCACGGCCAAGCAGTACGAAGTGCTGCGCGAGGGTGGGACCGAGGCGCCGTTTTCGGGGAAGCTCGTGCATCCCGACCGCGACGGATTCTACCGCTGCGCGGTGTGCGGGAGCGCGCTCTTTGCAGCCGATGCGAAATTCGACTCGGGCACGGGCTGGCCAAGCTTCGACCAGGCACTCCCCGGCGCGGTCAAAGACGTCGAGGATACCTCGCACGGCATGGTGCGCACCGAGACTGTGTGCGCCACCTGCGGCTCACACCTCGGGCACCTTTTTAACGATGGCCCCACCAAAACTGGCATGCGTTACTGCATGAACTCAGTCTGCTTTGAAAATTTTGATGACGAGGCGAAGGGCGCGTAACGTGTTAGCCCAGCAAACCGTAGACGAGGTACATGGTGTACGAGGCGATGGCGGTAAGCGTCGTACCCCAGGCCATGTCGACGAGGGCGACCTTAAGCGGCCAATCTTTAAGCGTTGCGAGGTTGGTGAGGTCGTAGGTCATGTAGCACATAAAGCCAAAGAGCGCGCCATACAAAAGTGCGCGCATGGGGCTGTGTGCAACGATCGCCGGGTGCGCAGCGAAGATCATGATGCCAACGAGATAGCACGCGTAAAACAAAATCGCGGGTGTTAGTAAAAACGACGGCGCAAGATGGTACCCAAGACCGGCTTTGATCGAATCTTTAGCAATGACCCCGAGCCACAGACCATCGAGCAGCAACATGACCGGCGCGGTTAATAAAACTGCGTAGAGTAAGCGAAGCATGGTGTAAGTATACCAGTCATAAAAAAATTCCCGACCACGAGTGGGCCGGGAACGAGGTTACGCACACCATCACCACAGTCGGTGCGAACAGTTTCTGAAGAGGTTCTCGGCGATTCCAAGTTCATGATCCGTATTCGCTTCGGACGCGACGACCATCGCCTTCCTTGCGGCATGACTCGCTTCAGCCACCTCACCGAGATGCCAAAATAGGAGTGCCACGGCGTTGAGTACGCGCGCGAGGTTGCGCTCTGCGTCGCCACTCTCGTCTGCACACCCGACCGGCTTGTTGTCGTTAATGGGCGTGGCTTTGAACAACACGGAGTGCGCCTCTTGCAAGGCTTCCTGGCGCTCGCCACATAATAATAGGCACTCACCAATGAGCACATACACGAGCGCCCTCTCATACGGTGCGCAGCCTACGAGTGCCAAGTCGGTCAGGACTGACGTTTCGTATAGTCTATTTCGCAGCACCCAGCGAAGGCCGGGCACGCGCACCACAAGTTCGAGCCCGTCTCGCATCTGCGGGCCGCTCATGCCGCGCGCGCCACACGCGACACCGAACGCATCACGCAGTTTCGCAAACGGTCGGCGCGCCACCCACGCACGAAACCCTGTCTGCCACGGGTCACTCTGGAGTTCCATTTCGCATGTCCTTGTACAATGTAGGCCGACGAAACTGTACAGCAACAACGCGTAGTCGTCAATTACAGACCGAGACACCCATCCTTTTTTGATTTACGCCACAGTCGGTATCACTTGCTTGTTTTAGCAAATATGTTATATAGTCGGGCCACAAGCAGTGGTTCTTTCATACGGGAGTCTATATCGATGGCGCAAGGCCAACCTACACTTGCTCGCTATGCTGCCGAACCGCGAGAGCGTTCGCAGCGCAACTTCTTCTCGAACGTGTTTCTGGTGATGACCGGCGACCTCGTGCTCACGGCACTGGTCTCGCTCGCGTTGTCGTCCAACCACGCCGTGATGGCGTCGCTGTTCCACCTGGTCACCTACTCCGAAGACGGCGAGACCAAGACCACCTTCGAGGCCTCGGGCCTCTACTGGTGCGCGGCTGCGTTCGAGATCTTGCTGGTGATCGTGCTCTCATGGAGCAGCCTCGGCAAACGCCTGAACTTCGTCGACGGCCTCGTCTTGTTCGGCATCTATGCCGCGCTTAACGGCGTCACGCTCGCGCCACTGCTCTACGCCTACACAGCCGTGAGCATCGTCCGAGTCTTCTTCATCGCCGCCAGCATGTTCTGCGGGATGGCGATCTGGGGGCTCACGACGAAGGTCAACTTGACGGGCCTGCAGTCGTTCTTCCTGATGGCGCTGATCGGCCTTCTGGCGGCGATACTCATGAACGCCGCGTTCGGCTCGGTCGAGAACGAGTTCTACATCAGCGTGGCGGCGGTCGGCCTCTTCGCGGGACTCACCGCCTTCGACATGCAGAAGCTTCGCGCCATGCATGACGAGAGCGCCGGCGCCTCGGCAGGGCTCGTGGTCTTCGGCGCACTGACGCTGTACCTCGACTTCATCAACCTGTTCATCCACCTCCTGCGTATCTTCGGCGTCGCCCGAATCGGCGACGACTGAATTCCGTTCGCCCTCGCAAACCGAGCGGCCAGGCACCCCCTGGCCGCTCTTTTTCTTTTGTACATGCACCACACGCTCCTTAACGTGCCTGCGCTTTTGTGCCACACTTCGTGTACGACACGTATGAAAATGTATCGCTATATTACCATCGTCTTTCTTGTCCTTGCCGCACTGGCTGCAGGATTTTTCATGCATCGACCCGCACCGCGCCTGACCCACGAGCCCGAACTCGCCGCGGGCGCAGCGGTAACACAACCGCAACAAGAGCCGAGTGTATCCATCCTCGCCTTCGGTGACTTGATGCTCGACCGCGCAGTGCGCACCACCATCCTCAACCACGGCGCCGACTATCCGTTCGTATCAATCGAACAATTTCTAAACGGTCACGACATCGTGGTCGCCAACGCCGAGGGACCGTTCACAAACAACACGTCGGTCGCGACGGCCGACCGATTGCAGTTCACCTTCGACCCCGGCGAGTTGCCGACCCTGCACAACCTCGGCTTCACGCTACTCTCGCAAGCCAACAATCACGCGTTTAACTTTGGCGCGGCAGGGCTGCGCGAATCGCAGGCCAACATTCGTGCGAGCGGCATCGGCACCTTTGGCGACCCGCAAAACGACGACCCTGGGCCGTCGTTGCAAATCATCCATGGGCAGACCGTCGCCTTCATCGGCTACCATCAATTTTTAGGCACCGACACGAAGGTGCTCGAGGCGATTCGCGAGGCAAAAACGCTGGGCGCGTTCACCATTCTTTACCCGCACTGGGGCGTCGAGTACAGCACGACCACGTCGGCGTTTCAACGCGCCGAAGCGCATGCCTTCATCGACGCGGGCGCCGACGCGGTGTTGGGCGCGCACCCGCACGTCATCGAGCCGATCGAGATATATAACGGCAAGGCGATCTTTTACTCGATGGGCAATTTCATCTTCGACCAGTCGAATTCCGGGCCGACGTCCGAAGGGCTCGCCATCGAAATTACCCTCACCCCGAGTCAGGCGACGTACACCATCGACCCGCTCGACATTGCACACGCGCAAGCCTCACTCATGCCAGACCCCGAGCGCACGACCATCCTCCAAACCTTGGCACACACCGCGACGCTTGCGACCACAAGCGAGAGCTTAAGAAGCGGCATAGCCGACGGCGTCTTTACGCTCGATCGATAGCATTTAATGAGAACCCTCGATACGTGATAGCTACTCTGATACACTGTTGATTAATTATTTATTACGCGCGAAACAAACAATGCACTACCACGACCGAGTGTACGGAGATGCCGAGATTACCGAGGACGTGCTTGTGGCACTCATCGAATCGTCATCGCTCCAGCGCCTCAAAGACATCGACCAGGCGGGCTACCCCGAGCCCTACTACCCCGGGTCGGCACACTCACGCTTCGAACATTCGATGGGCGTGATGCTCTTGCTCCGCAGATTCGGCGCATCACTGGAGGAGCAGATCGCTGGACTCATCCACGACGTGTCGCACTCGGCATTCTCGCACTGCATCGACTACGCGCTGGCGGGCGTCGCTGAAGAGAAGCACTCGCACCAAGATGACATCTTCGAGGGATTCGTGCGCACATCCGAGATTCCCGCCATCTTAGAGCGCCACCACATCGACCTCGAGCGGATTCTCGACGACGCGAACTTTCCGCTGAAGGAGCGCGACCTCCCCGATTTGTGCGCCGACCGGATCGACTACTCGCTGCGCCAAGCGGTCGTATGTGGGCACATACCCGACGGATCACAATTCTTGCAGAGACTGTCGGCCGAGGATGGTCACTGGGTCTTTGCCGATGTCGAGAGCGCCGCGTCATTCGCAGAACTTTTTCTTTTGTGCAATACGCGTTACTGGGCAGGACTCACCTCGGCCGTCATGTTTCGCACTGTGGGCGACACACTTAGGCACGCGCTCGCGCAAACATACATCAGCGAGGCGGACCTCTACACCACCGACGAGGCGGTGCTGCGAAAGATACTGCCGCGCGCGACCGAGGACGCGACGCTCGCGCTCCTCCTTGCCCGCATGAACGGCGAGGTCGGCTACACCAACGACCCCGACGATTTCACGGCGCGCGTCTCGTGCAAATCGCGCGCCGTCGACCCACTATGCCGCAACGAGGGCGAGGTGTGCCGACTCTCGGACGTGAGACCAGAATGGAAAAATACACTGACGCAAGAATCCACACCCAAGGAATATTTTCTGAAATTCGAGCGCTAGCGCGATAAAAAAAGAAAGCGGCGCGACCCAGGGATAGGGTTGCGCCGCGCACGCGTTACGCCGTAGCAAAGAGCAACTCATTCGATTGCGAGAACAAATTATTGGGCGCAAAGACAAAGAACCAGGCGCACGTCGCCGCCCGCGCGGACTCGAGCAGCTCGTGCATCTCGTCCTCTCTGACGAGGCGAAACTCGTTATACCGCTCCACCGCAACATCGCGCGACAGCAAAAACGCCTGCTCAAGTTTCTCGACTGCGAGTCTCTTTGTTTCCGCTTCGAGCCTTGAGACTTCCGCATTCGCCCGTTCAGCCTTGAAGATTCGTATCATGCGCACAACTCGCCACCGACTCGCCTCAACCTGAGCGAACACCGTTTCACTCACTGCAGTTTGTTTTGACAGACGCCGAACCGCCTCGGTCAAATGGCCGTCAACATCATTAATCCGGATGATTGTTTTGATGCTGCTACCGTCGCGTGCACGCTCGTCAGCCTCCCGCGTAATCGCCTCAACTGACTTGCCTTGGTAGTGCAGGTGAAAGAATGCGATTTGAACCAGATTTGCCGACATAACACTCATCTCCGGTGGTTTGAGGAAATATTCTGCAACCACTATGCCACAAACCGAGCGAAATGGGAAGCTACAAGAAAAACGCCACCCGAGAGCCGGGTGGCGTGAAGTCGTGGGAACTTTTATGCAGTGTTTGTTTGCCGTGGGAAGATCAGCCGAACCGGTTTCTTCGGGAGTCGCGCAAGGAACCGAAGAGCCGGCCAACGGAGGCGACGCATTGCGCGTGTGCGAAGCGGTTCACCTCCCTGCTCGCCCCGCAGGTCGATCTGAAGCGTGACGTACGTCGTCGCCGACGGCGGCACACCCAGATGCTCGGGCAGCGTCTGCACGTGTTTGCGAATCCACAGGAACGTTCGCACGAGCAGTCTCGTGTGCCACACCGTCTCCTCATCGATCTCGATGAGCGGACGATGTACGACCACCATCACCTTAACCGCGCCGACGCAAGAATGCCGCTCGGCGTTGTAAAGTGCGACACCAAGATAGTGCAGCACCGACACGAGAAACGGCGGGTCATTCCATCCTTGAAAGATGGTGACCAGCACGATCTTTCGTTTGGCACCGATTCCCAGCTGGTGCTCGGGATGCCGCGTCACTTGGGGTTGCGCCCAACCGAGGAACTACTCGACCGACAAGCCGTCTTTAACGCGTTTTGGCGCGATCTCCAGCGCTTTTTTAGCCCAACGTCGAAGCTGGGAGAGCGGCGCCATTTCGGGAGGCAGGTCGCGCAGCGGTATCTCGAAACTCGACACGAGCTCGTGATTCTCGAAGATCTGAACCTGTGCCACCGGCTTGTCGATCGGCACATGCGCCCGGCGAATCCGGTCGATGTGCACGAAGACGGCGGTTTGCGGCATCCCCCTCCAGTCATCCAAGTAGTGATAGAACGCGAGCGGGACGTTACCGTCCATACTGGCGGCCCCGGCACATAGGAAAACGCGCATGACCGGCGTGTGGACGAAGGGCGTCTTCTCGTCGTGGTTGATGATGTGCGCGAAGGTGTCCACTTTTTCCTTTGCCTCGGCATCATCCACGATCTTTCGACCCATCCCCCACACCGCCATCGCCGACGTAAACAGCACCATGCTGCCAAGCGGGATGAGGCCCAACGGGCTGTCGAGCAGTTTGGAGTAGGCACCGAGCGTGAGGATGATGATGAACACCCCGCACACATCGATCAGCCACACGTAGCGACATCCGTGTTCGCGATAGTACCGGCGAACGAGCGTGTAGGTAATGCTCATCCCCGTCCCCACCGCCATCCCGTACGCGAACGTCATCGCATCAGGGTCGGGGAAGATCAGCACGAAACTGATCGCCCCAATAAGGAGGAACGTGTTGATGGTCGGCACGTAGACCTGAGACGCATTCTCGTCGGAAGTGCAAGTGACCTTCGCGCGGGGTGCGAGCCCTAGTCGCACCGCTTGCGCCACGAGACTGAAGCAACCCGTGAAGAGCGCCTGCGAGGCGATGAACGCCGCCGCCACCGCGAGCGCTACCATGAACGTGAGCACGTACTCATTGTCCTGGTAGAGCGCGAAGAACGGCGACTCCTTGTAACCGTAGCCTGCAAGCAATGCACCCTGCCCCGCGTAGTTGACGATGAGGCCGCACATGACGAGCGTGCACGCAGCCATGATGGGGCCGCGACCGAAGTGCCCCATGTCTGCATAGAGCGCCTCGCCGCCGGTTACCGCCAAGAGCACCGTACCGAACACGGCGAGCGAGGCGGTCACCGTCGCACCAAAAAATGGAGAGCGATTTCCACCACGGCAGATCGTGCGTCAGGAGACTCCACATGCAGTCGAAGCGAAGCGGTGCCTGCAGGATGCCCGGGTGCGACATAATCTGCGGCATACCGCCCCACACCAGCATGAAGAACCACCCCAGCATAATCGGGCCGAACATCGTGCCGATCTTGCTACTGCCCTTCTTCTGAATCCAGGCAAGCACGATGAGTGCCAGGACAGCGAGCGCCTTGGCGATCGAGTGGCCGATCATGAGACGTTGCGCCTCGACTCCCGTGTCGGTCGCGGGGAGCGCGAGCCATCCTTCGTCGGTGCCGTAGTGCTGCACCATGACGGTAAGCGCCACGAACGCCGGGACACTGAGGAGCCCCCACCATGCCGACAGAATCGAAATGGCCGGGGTGATCTGACCGTCCGAGATGACGCCCGAGATGCCGACGCGCGCCCACCACTTGTCGATTTTACGTTTGGATATGCTGTAGAGCACGGTGATGCCACCGTCCCCTTGCTGATTGATTCGCAGCACGACCGCACAGTAAAACCCGACGATGCCAAAGAGTGTCACGAAGATGAGGCCGACTGCCCCGTAGACATGCTCCTTGGTGTAGAAGCTGGGGTCGGGCCCCAGCATGGCGGTTAAGACATAGAGCGGTGAGGTGCCGATGTCGCCAAAGACGACGCCGAGCGATTGAAACGCGAGCGTAAAGAACGCCGCGAGACATACTGTCTTGTGCGACATGCGTCCAACTCCTTATTGTTTTAGAAGGACATGTGCCACACGAATACCGCGTGGCTCTGCGGGGAGTTTTACCACACAGACGAGCTTCTGACAACGGTCTTTGCTACATCGACAGGTACAGGAGTGCGAGGCCGAGGAGAATGCACGCGACCGCGCTCCAGATGAGGATGCCGCCGCGCACGACACGTGAGTAAAATGAAACGAGGCATTTCGGCGCCGCGAGAATCGCCACACCCTTGATGAGGGCGAGCCAGCCCAAAACCGTGATAAAGAGCGGGAGCCCGGTAGTCCACACATTGTTGAGCGCGACCATAACGGCACCCATCGACAGAGCGGCGAACCCGGCGAACCACAGCGACCCTTCGTCCCCCACCGTGCGAGCGATTGCCGAAGCAGCACCCTTTCTGTTAAGCAGCACCGACACCCCGACGAGCGAGAAGAGAATACCGAGCGACCGAGCGAGCACAAGCGTTGTATACATAGCGTGAAATTAGTATATAAAGACACTGTAAGTATACCCCCGACCGCGCGCCAAAAAGGAGTTCTGCACCGCCCAGAAATTTGCTACCATAGGTGGGTATGCTGAAGATTATTTTGGGGATTTTAGCAGGATGCATCGTCGTCTTGGGTGTGTACTTCGCCGAAACCGGCGGCCCGACGCCAAACGACGCGACACCCACCAACACGACGGTCGTCTCCCCCGCGACCACACGGGCGACGGGCACGAGCACCGCGACGACTACTACTAATAAACAGACCAAGAACATGGACACCATATCTCAGGCGACGCTCCACACCAGCATGGGCGATATTACGATCGCGTTTTTACCTAAGCAGGCACCCAACACCGTCGCCAATTTCATCAAACTCGCGCAGAGCGGATTTTACGACGGCACGAAGTTTCACCGCGTCATTAAAAACTTCATGGACCAGGGCGGCGACCCGCTCACCAAGGATGACTCAAAGATGGCGATCTGGGGCACCGGCGGCCCGGGCTACCAAATGAGTGATGAGATCGGCCCGACCAACAGCAACCTCGCGGGCACAATCGCGATGGCCAACTCGGGGCCCAACACCGCGGGCAGTCAGTTCTTCATCAATGCAGTCGACAACCCCAGCCTCAACAGCGGCTACACCGTCTTTGGCCACGTCGTCGCGGGCATGAATGTCGTATTGGAGATCAACAACACGGCGACCGACGGCCGCGATCGACCGCTGACGCCGGTCGTCCTCACCAGCGTCACGCTCAAGTAATCGAGAGCGAGACAAAAAACCCGACCAGTTGGTCGGGGTTTTTTAGTGCTTCTTAGCGCAGCAGCATCCACCCGATGAGCGCCCAAATAATGAGCATGATGACCACGAGCGCAATCTTGGCCTGAGTCTCGGTCTTGACCAGGTGCGTCTTGAGGAGCAGTCCGATGAGACCGCCCGGGTTCTGCGCGCCGGATTCACCAAGCGACGCCATGTACTCGGGTGCCCCGGCGTTTGCGTTTTGCTTTTGCGCGTCGCGGTGGCGCTGCATTTCGGCGAGGAACTCCTTCGGATCTTTGGTGTTAAATGACGAATCCTCGGCCGCAACCTCCTCGTCGCCCTGATGCGGCACCATGAGGCCGATGAGGTTCCCTTCCTCCTCGGCAGCAGCGGGAGCCTCCGCCTGCGGCGCAGGCGACTCGACGGCGAATGTGGCGAAGGTGTCTGCAACATCGGCATCGGCCCACCCCGCCGCCTTGAGCGACTGTTCGATGTCGGGCCGCGCGAAGCCTGCCTCTAAATTTTGTTTGATGTAGTCGACTAATTCTTGTCTCACCATGGTCGCGACGGTCTAGAAGTAAAGCGTATGGATGGTCAGCGTGAACGAAAACACCGTACTGATGATCGTGTACCCATAGAGCGCGAGGTACGGGATGCCCCACGTTCGAAGCACGTGTCGGTGGCGCAGCATCTCCTGCCCCGTCAATACGAACAAATACGACGCCGCGAGGAAGATGACGACGTGGAGCACGAGGTACGCAGTCGCGAGAGCCTCAGCGAGCGAGGATTCGGGTCGATGGACGAAATAGAAGAAACGCAGACTCAGTACCCAGAGGACAAATACGAGCGCCGCAAGAAACATATCCCGACTCGAGCTGAGTACCTTTTTCATATATGCGTCCAGTATAGCACGCACGGAGTGTGGTATCGGGAACGTCTGCATCTCCTCTGCGACTCGCGCCCACACGGCCGCGCGCTCCATCGGTGACAGCCGAATCTGCGCGATTTCATCGAGAAATTGTTCGTCAAATGGATTCATGGTGGGATGCAGGCTCGAGCAACGCGCTGAGCTTTTTGAGACCGCGATGGATGCGCACCGACACGGCGTTCTCGCGCTCGCCCAGGCACGCCGCTATCTCCTGCGGAGAAAGACCATCAATATAGCGCATGATGAGTGTCTCGCGATATCGCTGGGGCAGGCGCGCGAGACAGTCGACGGCGCGCCGACCGTCGAGGCGATCAATCGCAGCCTCGAGCGTGTTGGTGTCGTCCTTGGGCAGACGCGAATCGAGCGCCTCGCCGTCATCCTCCTCAATCATCGCCTCAAGCGAGAGTGTCTTGTGCCGACGGTACTCGTCGATCACCAAATGCCGAAGCGTCATGTAGAGGAATGGTCGATACTCGCGCACGGGTCTGCCCTGCGCCAGGTGCCGCCAGGTGCGCAGAAACGTCTCTTGCACAAGGTCGAGCGCCCGCTCGCGATCGGACACGCGCAGATACGCGAAGCGAAACAGCTCGTCCCCATGCCGCCGAAACGCGTCTTCAAATTGCTTTTCGATGTGTGCCATACGGTATGACGCACGGAAAGTCATTTTCTTTCTCGTGCGTCATTAACCTCTACCACAGCTGTCTGAAAGGCAGTTCAGCTACATGAATGGGTCACGCAAAAAGCTGCTCCGTACTACCGAATCGCTTTCGCCACCGCCTCGGCGATGCCCTTCTCGAACGGCCCGGGGATGATTTTTTGTTTGGTGGGCTTCGGCACCAGTGCCGCCAAATTCTTGGCTGCTTTGAGTTTCATCGCGTCGGTAATGGCCGACACTTTGTGATCGAGCGCCCCGCGAAAGACGCCCGGGAAGACGAGCGAGTTATTGATCTGATTGGGATAGTCGGAGCGCCCCGATGCCACGATTGCCGCCCCTGCCGCCAGTGCCGCCTCGGGAGAAATTTCGGGCGTGGGATTAGCCAGCGCGAAGATGATCGCATCCTTAGCCATGAGCGCGATATGCTCGCTTGAAATAAGGTTCGGCCCCGAGACCCCGATGACGACGTCGGCCTCGTTGAGTGCCGCCGCAAGGTCGCCCGAGATGCCGCGCGGATTGGTCATGCTTGCGAGCTCGAGTTTGTGTTCGGCAAGCCCCGTGCGTGCCTCGTCGAGGATGCCGTGGCTATCGAGCACAATGACGTCTTGAATACCTGCAAGCACAAGGAGTTTTGCAATCGCCGTCCCTGCCGCCCCGGCACCAAGGATGACGATGCGCAGCCCCGCGAATTTCTTGCCCACAACTTTTGCTGCATTAATGAGCGCTGCCGTCGCCGCGATCGCGGTGCCGTGCTGATCGTCGTGCATGACCGGGATTGCGAGCCGCTCCTTGATGCGCGCCTCGATCGCAAAGCAGTTGGGAGCCGCGAAGTCCTCGAGGTTGATGCCGCCGAAGCCGGGCGCAAGCGCACACACCGTCTCGACGATCTGGTCGACGTTTTGCGTGTCGAGCACAATCGGGAAGGCGTCGACATCGCCGAAGGTTTTAAAAAGCGCGCACTTCCCCTCCATGACCGGGAGCGCCCCATAGGGCCCGATGTTGCCAAGCCCCAAGACCGCCGAGCCGTCCGAGATGACCGCGACCATCCGCCCTTTTATGGTGTAGTCGCGCGCCGCCTTCATCTGCTCGTGCTCCGAACCTTTAGCGACGAGGAGCGACACTGCGGCCACCCCCGGCGTGTAGACGAGCGAAAGGTCGTCGCGGGACTTTACGGCCATGGTAGGCGTGATGCGAATCTTCCCCTGGAGTTTTTTATGGAGCGCGATGGCAAGCTTCGCGGTGTCGGGTTTTCGAACTGCTGTTTTGATCGGTTTTTTGGGTGTTTTTTTCATGCCCCCAGTGTAGCAGAATTACTTGGTATCATGGAGGGATGGAACTGACCGACTCGGTAACGCAGTACTTCCGCCTTGTGCCCTCGCAAAAAGACGCGCTCCACAAGCTCGGCATCCGCACTGTGCGCGACCTCCTCTTTCACTTCCCCTTTCGCTATGAGGCCGCCGGCGAGCAATCGACCGTCGCGTCGCTGGAGCCCGGCCAAGAAATCACCCTGGTGGGTGTGCTTGAAAAGCTAGCGGCGAAAAAATTGTGGCACAGCAAAATGCCCGCGACCGAAGGGTTCTTGCGCGACCAAACCGGCCGCATCAAAGTGCGCTGGTTTAATCAACCCTACATCGCCAAAATGTACGGCGAGGGTGCGCTCGTGCAGGCCGTCGGAAAAGTTGCCGGCAAACCCGGCAACCTGTATTTGGCTAATCCAAAACTCGAACGAGTGACCTTGAGCGAGAGCGGCCTCTTCGAAAAAACAGAACCCGTCGTGCAGTTGAGCGAGCAGCGACATCCCGCAGAGAACGGTCTGGCCGAGCGCAGCGAGGAGACCCGAGGACCTTCTCGGAGGG
This sequence comes from Candidatus Adlerbacteria bacterium, assembly GCA_903884345.1. Classification (GTDB taxonomy): domain Bacteria; phylum Patescibacteriota; class Minisyncoccia; order Phycocordibacterales; family SBAW01; genus GWA1-54-10. Next base: position 31,366 of record CAISEE010000046.1, read on the forward strand.
ATGGCGCTGCGAGCGATTCTTCATCGAGTGCAGATAAACTTTTCGCGCAGTACCCCGAGAGTCGCGGTATCACGTCGCTGTGGTTTCGCCACGCAATCGAGCGATTGATCGCCGCCGATATTCTCGACGCAATCGAAGACCCCATCCCCGACGACATCCTCGCGCGCTACCATCTGCCCTCGCAAAAAGCGGCGCTCCTGTATATGCACGTACCCAAGGCACTGAAAGACGCCGAGGCTGCGCGCAAACGATTTTCCTTCGAGGAGATTTTTTTGATCCAACTTGCGCGACAAAAAGAGCGCCTCGCGGGATTGCGCGAAATAAGTTTCGCCGTCGACGCACCGCAACGCGACGTCGACTCATTCGTCTCATCCTTCCCCTTCACCGCAACCCCGGCGCAGACGCGCGCCATCAAAGCCATCCTCACCGACATGCGAACAGGGCACCCGATGTCGCGCCTGCTTGAGGGCGATGTGGGCTCGGGCAAAACAGCGGTTGCCGCGACCGCCGCCTACGCCGCCGTGCGCACCAAACCCGAGGGCCAAAAATCGGGCACACTCCAGGTCGCCTACATGGCGCCGACCGAAATCTTGGCCAAGCAACACTTCGAGTCGTTCATCAATTACTTCGAACACTTCCCCATCAACATCGGCCTCATCACCGGGAGCGGCTGCTACAAATTTCCCTCCAAAGTGAATCGCGAAAAAGCGACGCCGATCTCGCGTGCACAACTCCTCAAGTGGGTGGCCTCGGGCGAGATCGCTATCCTCATCGGCACGCACGCGCTCATCGAGGCGTCGGTCCAATTCAAACACCTGGGGCTCGTGGTCATCGACGAACAACATCGCTTCGGCACCAACCAACGCCGCAAGCTCGCGCGCAAAGAGGCACGCCTGCCGCACCTCCTCTCGATGACGGCCACCCCCATCCCGCGGACGCTCGCACTCACGATCTACGGCGACCTTGACCTCACCCTCCTTGACCAAATGCCGCGCGGGCGCAAACCCATCATCACCGAAGTGGTGAAACCCGAGGGGCGCGCGGTGGCCTACGAGCGCATTCGCGAAGAACTGAGAAACGGCCGCCAAGCCTACGTCATTTGCCCGCGCATCGACGAGCCCGACCCCGAGAAGGCCTTCGCGCTCATGGCAAAGTCGGTCACCGCCGAGGCGAAACGACTAAAGAAAGATGTCTTCCCCGAATACACCATCGACATTCTCCACAGCAAAATGAAACCCGCCGAGAAAGACGAGGTGATGGCGCGCTTCGCCGCGCACGAGGTCGACATCCTGGTTGCAACCTCGGTGGTCGAAGTTGGGGTCAACGTCCCCAACGCGACGATGATCTTCATCGAGGGTGCCGAGCGCTTCGGCCTCTCGCAGCTCCACCAATTGCGCGGCCGCGTCGTGCGCAGCAATCACCAGGCGTACTGCTTCGTCTGCCCCGAGTCGCGCGGCGAGCACACGCTCGCGCGCCTCAAAGCCCTAGTGACAGCAAAAAACGGATTCGAATTAGCCGAGCAAGACCTCTTGCAGCGCGGCCCGGGCGAACTGTCGGGTCGCAAACAGTGGGGCATCTCAGACGTCGGTATGGAAGCATTAAAGAATCTGAAATTGGTCGAAGCCGCCCGCACCGAGGCGTTGGCGCTCCTTAAAAAAGATGAGTCACTCGCCAAGCATCCGCGCTTGGCCGCACACCTCGCCAATCAGATGCGCGCGCTTCATTTCGAGTAGCGAGTGCGGTATAGTCCAGAGCGAGGGCGCATAGCTCAGCGGTAGAGCAGCCGTCTTATACACGGCCGGTCGTAGGTTCGATCCCTACTGCGCCCACAAAGATTGCATGCCGCCGACGAATGCGGTATGGTCAGCCACAGAATAGTCTCCTCAACACACAGAATGGAAAGTTCCCGATGTTGTACCGCCTCATTCTTCGCCCCATCCTCTTCTTGTTCGATGCGGAATGGGTGCACGACATGACGATCGCGCTCTGCGGCTGGCTCCAAAAAAGTCCCGGTGCGCTCCGCGTTCTTTCGTGGTACTTCCACCCCGTCTATGCACCGGTTGAGGTTATGGGAATCACATTGCCCAACCGAGTCATGCTCGCCGCCGGGTTCGACAAGGCCGGTAAGATTGCAAACATCATGCAAGCGCTTGGGCTTGGTAGTGGAGTCGTCGGGTCGGTACCACTGCGTGCCCAGCCCGGGAATCCAAAACCGCGACTGAAGCGCGTACCCAGACGGGACGATCTGCTCAATCACATGGGCTGCAACTCACCGGGCGCCTTTGCGGTGCGAGATAACCTCGAGGAAGCGAGACGAGGCGGGAGCATTCCCGTCGGCATCTCACTGACATGTAACACCGATACCTTGCACGGGCAGGAGGCGACGAATCTGCTTGAGTCGCTCCGGATTCTCTATCTTCTGGGCGACTTCTTCGAAGTAAACATCAGTTGCCGCAACACGCCGGCGCACCGCTACCTGCAAAATCCGTTAGTTATTGAAAAGGTTTTGCGGGCGCTCGTCGAGCGTGAAAAGGAACTTGCTCACCGACACGGCGTGCAACATAAGCCCATCTTGCTCAAGCTCGCACCCGACCTTAGCGATGAGCAATTGCTCGATTGCGTTGAGGCGGCTGTACGCGCCGACATCGACGGAGTGGTACTGGGCAACACGTCGAAGAACCCCCACAGCGTCGACGCGGTGGGCGCACTAAGCGGGCACAGTCTCTTCGACCGCATGCTTGAGATGGTGCGCCTGGTCCACACAACGTACCCGACACTCACGATCATTGCGTGCGGTGGCATCGACTCACCCGAGCGGGCAGAGCTGGCACTAGCTGCAGGCGCCGCCCTGGTGCAAATCTTCACCGCGCTCGTGTACAAAGGCCCCGGCATCATCCGTCGCATCGCCCATCGCCTTGCACACTATCGCTAACGCGAAACCGCCGCTCCCTTCAACAAGGAGCGGCGGTCCTTCTTTTTCGTACAGACGAGCAATTAAAAATTAACGACAGCTGGGCGAGGTTCGATGTCCTGTCGCTTCTTCGGCTGGATACCGTTTGCAACAAGAATCGTTTCGAACTCCTCGCGTTCGATGGTCTCGGTCTCGACCAGGCGGTGTGCGATGATGTCGAGGACTTTGCGGTACTCGGTGATGATCGAGACCGCCTTTTGGTAGGCGCCATCGATGATGCTCTTGACCTCGCCGTCGATTTCGGCCGACACCTTTTCGGAGTACTCTTTACCCTCGACGCCTGCGCCAAAGAGAGCGCGACCTCCCTCGCCTTCAAGTGCGATGGTACCCATCTTGTCGGACATGCCGTACTTGGTCACCATGTCGCGCGCGAGACCAGTCAAAACCTGGAGGTCGTTACTTGGGCCCGTGGTGATGTCGCCAAAGACCGTCTTCTCGGCCACGTAGCCGCCGAGCGCCATCGCGATGTCGTCGAGAAACTCGAGCTTGGATTGCATGCGCTTGTCTTCAAACGGAAGTTTCAGCGTGTACCCGGCAGCCCGGCCGCGCGAGATTATCGAGATTTTGTGGACCGGGTCGGCGTACGGGAGGAGTGAGGCGACCAGTGCGTGACCAGCCTCGTGGTAGGCGGTGATTTCTTTTTCTTTGAGATTAAGCACGTGCGTTTTGCGCTCGGGGCCGAGCATCACCTTTTCGATCGAGCGAATGAGGTCGTACTGCGCCACCGTCTTGCGGTTCTCGCGTGCGGCCAAAATCGCCGCCTCGTTCATAAGGTTTGCCAAGTCGGCACCCGAAAAGCCCGGCGTGCGCTCGGCGATGACGCCGAGGTTCACATCCTCGGCCAAGGGCTTGCGACGTGCGTGGATGTGCAAAATTTCATTGCGGTCTTGGCGGTCGGGCAAATCAATCACGACACGGCGATCGAAGCGCCCCGGGCGCACCAGTGCCGGGTCGAGCACATCAGGGCGGTTGGTGGCCGCGATGACGATGACTTTCTCGTTTGGCTCAAAGCCATCCATCTCGACCAAAATCTGGTTGAGGGTCTGCTCGCGCTCGTCGTTGCCACCACCCACGCCGGTGCCGCGCACGCGACCGACCGCATCGATCTCGTCGACGAAGATAATCGCCGGTGCCGCTTTTTTGGCCATGAGGAAGAGATCGCGCACACGTGAGGCGCCGACGCCGACGAACATCTCGACGAACTCCGAGCCCGAGATCGAGAAGAACGGCACGCCCGCCTCGCCCGCGACCGCACGTGCCAAGAGTGTCTTGCCGGTTCCGGCCGAGCCCATCAAGAGAATCCCTTTCGGGATGCGCGCACCGATGTCGAGAAACTTTTTCGGATTTTTTAAGAAGTCGACAATCTCGAGCAACTCGATTTTTGCTTCCTTGGCACCTGCGACGTCTTTAAACGTCACGCGCTGCACCTTGTCGTTGGGGTCAATGACGCGAGGCTTCGATTGCCCAAACGAGAACGCCTGCATGCCGGCACCTTTGACCTGGCGAGAGAGGTACCAAATGAAGAACAGGATAAGAAGGAGCGGCGCCAAAAACGGCGAGAGCGCGGTAAACCAAAAGAGCCAGCTGTTCTCGCGCTTGATGTTGATCGAAACTTTATCGAGCGCGTCCTTAGGCACGCCGTAGTTGGTCAAGGTTTGCGAGAGCGCCGCATCGGGTTCTTTTTTTGAAATCTTTTCGGTCTTGTCGGCGTAGGCAATGGTGAGGTCATCGCCGTCAACCGAAATGGTCGCCACCTTCCCCGCCTGCACATCTTGTGCCAACTGCGAGATCGGGATGTCGGTCGGCTGCTTCGATTGATCGGTCACGAAATAGGTGTAGACCCCGACCAAGAGCATCAGCAAAAACACGCTCGTTGCAAGATTCGTCCAGAACGAATCCCCTCCTGGGACCTTGGGCATCTGTATGTTCGGCTTCTTCTTGGTACTATTATGTTGTTTTTTTTGGTCTACCATGAGAGTTACATAGTACCATTTTGACAAGTTCAGGACAAAAAAAGGCCGTTGCGGTATTGTACAGGTACGCAGTATATAAATAGTATGAATTTGATCGAACACAAAAAGGCGCACCTCAACTTCGAGCTCATCAAAGAGTTCGAGGCCGGGATCGAACTCTTGGGCCACGAGGTCAAAACCCTGCGCAGTCGCCACGGCAAGATCGAGGGCGCACACGTCATCGTCCGCGGTGGCGAAGCCTTTTTGGTGGGCGCGTCGCTCCCACCCTACCAGCAGACCAACACCCCCGGCGACTACGACCCCGACCGCACGCGTCGCCTCTTGCTGACCAAGCAGGAGCTGGCTGAGTTGGCCGAATATGAACAGCAGAAGGGCTTGACAATCATCCCTATTTCTGTCTATAATAAAGGTGCGAAGTTGAAGGTACGCATCGCGGTCGCCCGCGGTCGTAAGAAGTTCGATAAGCGCGCGGTCCTCAAAGAACGCGATGTGAAACGAGAGATCGACCGCACCTTGAAAAATCAATAACTGAATGAGTGTTCGAAAGTGGTTCAAAAAAACCACGCTCTAGCCCGGCATTACTCGGGCAGAGAATTTGACGAGTATTTGACATGAGTTCGACACCGCGTACCAATGACTGCTCGGTAACTCCTCGTACCGAGACTGACGTCCTCTTGTGGACGGAAGCCTTCCTCGCCCTTGGGGTGCCCGCCGTCACCGCTGTGGTGATTCGCGCACAGGCCGGACGCTTCGGCATCCTGACCGTGATGGAGGAGGACAAACACCGAGGTCTATCCGTGATCCACTAAGCAGCCCCGGCGCACCGGCATGTACTCCTTACATCGCCGGTCGCCACCACTTTCGAGCACTCAGTCGCTGGCATTCATTTTGAGCGAATATCTTTCGATGTTCTTTCAGAGGGGATGCCAGGCATAGACAATGGGACAGTTCGTCGGATGCGCGAAGTAGAAGACCAGATCTTCTTAAAAAGCTGGAAAACCTACCTGCAGCCAAAACTGCATCGCCGTATTTCGCGGCGAACGACTTCCAGTTCGCGCTCGCGCGAGCCTAACGTCGCACTCTCTCCTTCTCGCCTGAGGCTGGAGACCGGGTGTTATATATCAGGACTATAGTCGCGAATCGTCCGCCTTGCGACGCGACCGAACATTAGAGGCTGCAATCGACGCTAGTTTCGTTCGCTTCATATAGCGTCGGTTAAAGAAACAAAAAAGCGCGACTACACTCCGTAGAAGCTCCGATAGCTCCCCGTTGCACGCGGGTTCAACTCCCGCCATCTCCACTCGACTCGCCTGCCTTTATGGCAGACTCGCTCGTGGCAAGCCACCGATTCGGAATAGCCGACTTGGTGGCTTTTCACGTTGGCGAATCGAGTGTCCCGAGCGAAGTCGAGGGACTTGATTTGAATACTAGGCGCGCGAAAATAGAGACATGTATTTCGTGTACATGATCAAGAATGCGGCAGACGAACTGTATGTTGGCGTAACCGAAAACCCGCAGCACAGACTCGCCTACCACAACGAAAAAACGCGGCGCACAGTATACGAAACACTCCTCGACCTACGCTATCGTATTTTTGGAAGAGCACTCTTCCCTCTCCGACGCGCGTCAGCGTGAAATACAAATCAAGAAATGGCGGCGAGAAAAGAAAGAGGCGCTTATTGTTAGGTACGCAGCAGGTCTTGAAACTCGACAATAAAGAAGCCCGCGGTTCCGATCACGCATTCGCCAAGAAACATTTGTTATAAACGAAACGGTTTGCGTGAAAAAAGTAGAAGTTGTATTCTTACCCATGGGTGGACGGGGCAAGATCGCTACGACTCCTCGGAGTTTAAACATATAGCGCACTTCGTCCACCCACCTCGACGTGCCACCCGGCGCGTCGATTTTTTGTATTAGGTCGCTCGTACATTGACTTTGTGTGCTGTATATGCTATAATAACAATAGTAGGAGGTTCACATGGACTTTGAACTGGAGAACGTCGGCATCGGCCGTCATCCGCGATACATTATGACGATCGAGACCAAACGGTTTGGTCGGCATCGCTGGCAGCTCGACGACCTGGTGCCGCGGACTTTGATGAAGCAGGTATGCAACGGCTCGCACGCGATGTGGTGGCAAGATTCCGACGAGCATTTTTCAATCGAGGTGCCGAGCGAAGACGTCGCGCAGTTGCTCGCCGACGCCATCGAGTCATGGCTTGAGGCCCAGGTTGTTGCGGACGCGGAGTTCGACGCATCCGTGAAAGCGGCGCAGGAAGCGGAGGACGCACAATCGCATCAAACTTCATTGCGCAAACACGTCTATGCCGCTCTCGCGGTAACGGCGTGCATCATCGCAGTATTTGCGCTGATTGTTTGGTGACGAATGTGGCAGACGCCGCGAAAGGGTTGGCACGAATGACTTACCTCATTTCGGGCCAACCTTTTTTTATTCCCCGCCACTACTCCCGTACGAAGTGGGTGGTCTCGTGGTAGGCGTCGTAATTTACCGTGAGCTCTTCGCCCGCTTTGATGTCGCGCAGCGCGACGAAAGTCTCGCCCCGGTCGTGCGTCACCATGTTGGGAGTCTTCGAGTGATTCAAAAAGTAATTTTTGGTAAGCGCGTCCATGCCGTAGCTGGGGACGTGGTAGACGCCATCTTGAAGTGCGCAGAAGTCGCGCACCAACTCTTTTGCCGCCTCGTCGCATGGGTACAAGTCGAGCTCCTCTTTTTTTATCTTGAGTAACGTGCCAAACGGGTCGGCATGTTCAAGCGGGTCGGTGCCCTGGGGTATGGTGCGGATGGCGACGAGCCCCACGCCGTGTGTCGTGACCCCGAGGCGGCAATAAATTTTCGTGAGTGATTCGAGGAATTCCTTCTTGCGCATGAAACTCTACTCTACCCCACCCACGGCCCCGCTACCAGATAGAAAAATCCCGGGGCCTGGTGGGGCCCCGGGACTAACGAACGAGCTCTGCGCTACTCGTTCGTCATGCCTTTCGTCACGAACGCATCGAATTGATCGATCGAAAACTTGCCGAGAGTTCGCAGAGCACGTCCGCAACGGGACGCGATCGCAACAGACCGGTAGCACAACTTCTTCAACGTCAGCATGGTGGAAATCCTTTCCAAAAGAGCCTGTCACCATGACAGACTCGTGAATGCCAACCGCAATACTACACTCATTGTTTACAGTACGTCAATAGCCCCACATAATTGACAAACATGAAGATACGGTGTATTTATGACAGCGGAAGTTCACCAATATGTGTGTTTCGCGTGAATCCATCGAAAACTGGGATACGGTAGACATAATGTGCACAACAACGACCTACTTGCACCTCATCGCTCAAGACTCACCGAGTGATGTGCGACCGAAGAAAACTCCGAACACAGGACGAAAACAGAAACAGCTCGCGAAAACGAGAACTTATTGGCTCGAAGGAACCACGGTCGTACGTACGACCTCGAGAATATCGACCTCGTCGGTATTCATGCGCGGGTGTTCCCTTTGAAACCGCCGATTTCGCTGGCCTGCTCTGCGCCGGCATGCACATGCAGAAACAGGAAATTGCTTGCGATGGACAAGCTCAATCCTGATGAGACGAGACTGTTCTTGATTGCCGTCGAGCACGCAATACGAGTGCGCGACGCGCAGAAAGCCGCCGCCTGATTACCGGCCGCCCCACACTCTGGGGCGGTCTACTTTTTTATACCCACTCCCCTTTCACCTCGTACACACGCGTGCTCGTGTATCCTTTGACGCCTATGATGGAACTACAAAAGATGCAGAATCTGCTGGGGACGCTCAAGTACCCGCTGACCAAAGAGCAACTCCTGCAGGAGATTACCAACCATGGACTCTTGGAGTCGCTCCCACTCGTAAACAGCCTGCCCGATCAGCCGTTTACCAATGCGAACGACATCCTATCCAAATTGAAAGACACAATGGGAGAGATGCATTAACCTCAATATCACGGGAGGCGTGGCATAACAAACCTTGGGTAGTTCTGCACCCACGGTTCGCGAAGCGGCTCGGCAAGACGCGGCGTCGCGGCGACATGACAATAAAAAATGGTACGGTAAAACAAACGTAAGGGACAGTGTGGCGATGTCGAAATGGCTCACCGTTGATGTCGGGGAAGACGACGTCTCGATAAACGGCAACCCTATCAACTACAACGAGGAGATACAGTGCGGGTTCGGATTCGTCATATTCAGTCGGCGAAGCGGTGCTTTGGAGGTGACGAGGTATTCACGTGCGGGAAACGAAAAGTACCGCACCGAACTGCGCCGTCGCGGGAAGTGGCGAATCGGTTCGGATTGCGCGTACCGCATGATTTTGCCGCAGGAGGAATCAAACCTGGTGCGGCGACTCATTCGTCTGTCGTGCCTACCAATGGCGATACTCCACCCCCACGAGTTCGGCGAGGAGGTGGTTCTTCACACGATGGACGTGGACAAGCGGCGGAGGCTGCTCGTCGACACTGACGAGTACATCCAGGGCCCCTATGCGGGCCCGTGGCCGGTCACTCTGTCGACGGCAAGCTACGCCATCGTGTCCGAACACTTCGACCGAGACGGCGCGAACACACGACCCCGCATAAGCGCCGTCCATGTGTGGGGAGAACCGAACACCACAATCATGAGAAGCATCATCGCAAAGCACCTCTTCGGTGAGGTGGCCAACCACGAGTACCTATGGGTCGCACACAACGACTCTAACCGTCCCGAGGCCGAGGCCTGGGTCGCGCGATGGTTCGCGTTCGGCTCGGTGTCGAGCGACCCTCCCACGCGGCGCTTCATGACGATCAACGGGCAGATCGTCGCCGAGCATCAAAAACATCCGGACTGGATTCGGCGCGGACCCTTCCGCCTGCTCTCTGACCTTAACCGACGATATCCGGGGATTTTGCCCCACGAGTTCGACACACCGAAAGGATACCGCAGACGATAACCACTACGTTCATTCGCATATGTGCAACCGAAGCTTCGCGCGGCCTTCCGTGCGGAGCTTCTCTCGACTATACTTATCGCTGTATGCAACTCTACCGGTGTAGCCCCATCGACAGCGAGGCAGGTTTGCGCGAGGCAATCGCCTACGTCGCCGACGCCTCATCGCAGCTGTGCAAAAAAGTCACCGGCGAAGTTTTGCCCATCACGTCCCTCACCGTCTTTTCGCACTACCCAGCTGAGTTCGACTTTTTGAAATCGCTCCTGCCCACACTTGGCACCCTGGTCGGCGGCATCTTTGGCCCCCGCATCGTTTTAAACGAGCCGATTGTGGCTGGCCCGCACACCATCACCCACCTGCGCATCCGCGAGCCCGACCCCTACCGCGCACACGTCGGCAGCAACGACTACGACATCCCCGACTACACCGCGTTTAAAGAAACGTATCTTGCCGCGCATCCCGAGAACCTGCGCATCATCCCGCGCGAGGGGTACGAATTGCTCGAGTTCTTCGACCCCGATTTCGACGTATTAGGCTACGTCCTCTCGGACCCGGCACGGTCGAAGAAATAGTCACGAGGAGCGTTTGACAAATCGCATGTTTGGTGTATAGTCAGTAGCAGCCGCACACCAAATGAAAGAGGCAACGGATGTCGATTTTCGTAACCGACCAACAAGAGATTGATGCTGAAGACCCGAACGAGTACAACAACGCGCGCGGAGGCGACGCGCTGGCGAGCCTCGTGCTGTTTATGCTCTGCATCATCGGGGGACTCTATTTCCTCGGGATGGGCATCATCTCGCTGTGTGAGCAGATGACGCCCGCGCTCTCGGTACTCAACGTGATATAATGACTAAACGATCACGGGCCCGTCCCTCCCCCGGACACAAACCTGTGGCAGAACAAACTCGGCGGCGCCCTTCGGGATGCCGCCTTTTTCTTTTTGTCGGCACAATGTTGACAGAAACGTATAATACGTGTCTTGTAAAAAATAGGTTCGCCGTCACGGAAAGCCGCAAAGTCTTCGAAAAGGTTCACACGATGACATTCACTATTGCGTTGATAGTCCTCTTCGCAGCAGGCGTACTCTGCGCGAAGTTAAACTCCCGCGGTAACTATACGCTGAAAGAATCCGCGAGAACATGGATTCTTCCGCTGCTCCTCGGCATTGTATTCGGTATTGTGTATGGTTGGGCCTGGTCGCTGTTGGGCGCCGTCGTCCTCTTCGCTGGCTACGCCTCGTACTATATATTCATCGTTTGGCTGCTCCAAACGACACCCGAATAATGCTCGACCCGGCGGCGCCTAACAAGCGCCGCCGATTACTTTTTTTACTGTGCGTTCGCGTACGCCTCGAACCCGTGCATCAATTTTTTCGTCACCTCGCCGACCGCGCCGGTGCCGATTTTTGTATCATCTATTTGAACGACGGGCACGATGTCTTTGAAGCTTGAGGTAAGAAAGGCTTCGTCGGCCTGGAGCATCTCGTCGACCGAGACGGGGCGCTCCTCGACCGTACCTGCCGCACGCGCCACTTCAAGCGCTACTTTGCGGGTGATGCCTTCGAGGATGCCGATGTTTGGCGTGATGACAATGCCGTCTTTGACGATGAAGAAGTTGCTGGTGGCGCACTCGTAGACCCCGCCGTCGTGGACGTAGAGGATTTCGAGCGCCTGCTTTTCTTTGCGCTGCCCCTGGAGCAACACCGCCTCGATGTAGTTGACGGTCTTGTAGCGCGGGAACTGTCGCTCGAACTCGGCGGTGATGAGCGAGCAGCCGTCGGTAAAGTTACTCGCCTCGATCGGCTTAAACTCCTCGCACAATATATAGAAGGTGGGCGTGCCTCGGTCGTACTCGATGCCCGCCTGCGCCGTGCCGCCCGTCAGAATAATGCGGAAGATCGACTCTTTGAATCCGTTCTTGGCATGGAGGTCCTCAAGAATTTGCCCGAACACCTCGTCGGTGACGGGAATTGTGAGCTGCATCTCCCGGGCCGACATGCGAAAGCGCGCCGTGTGATCGGCCAGACGGAAGGGTTTGCCGTTTTTGGTCGCCAGCGCCTCGTAGATGCCAAAGCCGCGCAAGAGACCGATATCGCACACCGAAACCTTCGCCTCCGAAACCGGGATAATGTCGCCGTTGAGATAGCAGTACGTAGTCATGGGGTTCATACTACCACCATCAAACCCACACTTCTATGCACCCTGCTGCATTACTCGACGGTGACCGATTTGGCGAGGTTTCGCGGGCGGTCGACGTTGAGGCCGCGCGCCACCGAGATGTAGTAGGCAAAGAGTTGCAGCGGCACGACGGCCAAAATTGGCGAGAGCATCTCGAGTGTAGGCGGCACGAAGACGACGTCGTCGGCCAAATCGGCGAGCCCTGTGTCTCCTTCGGTCGCTAGCGCCACGACGGGGCCGCGACGCGCCTTAATTTCTTGAATGTTGGAGCGCATCTTTTCATACACGCTGTCTTGCAGTGCGATGGCAAAGGTCGGGAAGTTTTTGTCGATCATAGCCAAAGGGCCGTGTTTCATCTCACCCGCGCCGCAGCCTTCGGCATGCAGGTACGACACCTCTTTTAATTTCAAAGCACCCTCAAACGCGGTCGCGTAGTTGTACTTGCGCCCGATGTAGAGGAAGTCGCGCGCGTCTTTGTAGCGCAGCGCCAGGGCGCACAGCTCGTCGTGCTGCAAGAGGATGTGCTCGAGTTTCAGCGGCAGCGCCAGCAGTTCGTTTGCAATCCGCTTCCCCACCGCCTCGCTCATGGTGCGCTGCCGACCCAAGAACAATGTAAGGAGCGCGAGTGCGGTCAGTTGCGAGATGAACGCCTTGGTCGAGGCCACGCCGATCTCGGGGCCCGCGTGGTTGTAGATCCCCGCGTCGGTCTCGCGCGCAATGGTCGAGCCCACCGTATTGACGATGCCAATCGTGAGCGCCCCTTGGCGCTTTGCCTCGCGAATAGCTTCCAAGGTGTCAGCGGTCTCGCCCGACTGGGAAATTGCCAAGAGCATCGTCCCCTCCTCAAGAATCGGCGTGCGGTAGCGAAACTCCGAGCCCACCTCCACTTCAACGGGGATGCCCGCGAACTCCTCGAGCATGTACTCGCCTACTTGCCCTGCATAAAACGCGGTGCCGCAGCCTACAACAACAATGCGCTTAACCTTCGCGAGCCGCTCGGCAACACTGTCGAGTCCACCCAACTTTGCACGCCCCTGCCCAGGGATGAGTCGTCCGCGAATGGTGTTCTCAATCACATCGGGCTCCTCCATGATTTCTTTCAGCATGAAATGGTCAAAGCCGCTCTTTTGGATTTGCTCGACTCCCCACTCGATGGTCTCGACGTCGCGCGAAACCTTCGTCCCGTCCAAACTAAAGACGCGATGTGCTTTGGCGGTCAGCACCGCCACCTCGCCGTCTTCGAGGTAGAGCACGTGTTTGGTATGCGCAAGAATGGGCGATGGATCCGACGCCACAAAATGCGCTCGCTCGCCCATACCCACCACGATGGGTGCCCCCATGCGAGCGGCGATAATCGTCCCCGGCTCCTCGGCACACGACACCGCGAGCCCATAGGTCCCGCGCACGTCCTTCAGCGCCAAGCAGACCGCCTGCTCGAGGTCGGCACCCGCGCGCCGATGCGCCTCGATGAGGCGCGCCAACACCTCGGAGTCGGTCTCGGACGCAAATCGGTGACCCGCCGCGGCGAGCTTCTCTCGGAGCTCCCGAAAGTTCTCGATGATGCCGTTGTGGACGACGAAGACGTGCTGCCCGCAGTCGGCGTGCGGATGCGCGTTTTGCTCGGAGGGTTCGCCGTGTGTGGCCCAGCGCAAATGTGCGATACCGCTCTTGCCCGCAAGCATCGTGTCGCCCAAGCGAGCACGCAGCTGCTCGACCGCGCCCACCGAGCGCACGCATCGACCCCCGACACACAGCCCCGCCGAGTCGTAGCCGCGATACTCCAGCGCCGAGAGCCCTTCCATTAAAATCGGCGCCGCCTGCTCCTCGCCCACGTACGCAAAGATGCCGCACATACTAGTAACGTCGCCCCGCTGCTCCGCGGATTATGTGGTTCATACCGTATTAACAAACACCAAGCCGGGTGAGTTTCAGATGATTCTATCGTATACTTTCAACATGATCGAAACCGCGCCCGTGATCGAAATTAACATCGAGCCCAAGATCCTCGAAAAAAAGCACTCCACCCGCTTTGGCCGCCTGCTGCGCATTTTGGGCCCGGGCCTCATCACGGGCGCCGCCGACGACGATCCATCGGGCATCGCCACCTACTCGCAAACGGGCGCACAATTCGGCTTCGGCCAGCTGTGGACGGCGCTCTACCAGCTGCCGCTCATCATCGCCGTCCAAGAGGCGTGTGCGCGCATCGGTGTGGTGACCGGCAAAGGTCTTGCTGGCGTCGTCAAAGAGCACTACTCGAAGAGACTCCTTACCGCGGTCGTCATTTTGGTCGTCATCGCCAACACCATCAACATCGGCGCCGACATCGGAGCGATCGCGAGCGCCTCGCAGCTCGTGTTTGACTTGCCCTTCGCCCTCTACGCCATCCTTTCGGCCATCCTGGTCGTAGCTCTGGAAATTCTCATCAGCTACAAAAACTACGTGAAGTTCCTGAAGTTCCTCACCCTCTCACTTCTGGCCTACCCCGTGACCGCACTCATCGTGCACGAGCCGTGGAAGCAGATTTTTGCCGCGACCCTCATCCCACACATGGAGTTTAATTTCGCGTTCTTCTTTATCGTCGTCGGTGTCTTCGGCACCACCATCACGCCGTACATGTTCTTCTGGCAGGCGTCGGGCGAAGTCGAAGAAGAGATTGCCAATCACCACCTGGCGCAAAAAGGCGGCACCCCGCACGGTATCAAAAAGTTTCTCAAGCAAGTGCGCCTGGACACCACCATCGGCATGGTTGCCGCAGAAATTGCGCAGTGGTTCATCATCATCACGACCGCGACCATCCTCTTTAGCCACGGCATCACCAACATCACTAGCGCCGCCGACGCTGCCAAAGCGCTCGAGCCACTGGTGCGCTCCTTCCCCAACTCGGGCCAACTTGCCAAAGACATCTTCGCCGTCGGCATCATCGGCCTCGGCCTCTTGGCGATCCCCGTCCTCGCTGCCTCGACCGCCTACGCCATGTCCGAGGCCTTCGGCTGGCGCGAAGGACTCTACCGCAAATTCCGCAAGGCGCGCGGCTTCTACGGCGTCATCATCGTCGCGACCTTCATCGGCCTTCTTATGAACTTCGTCGGCATCAATCCAATTAAGGCACTCGTCTTTGCCGCCGTCTTCAATGGTGTGACTGCCGTCCCCCTTCTCTTCCTCATCAATCGCATCAACGCCAACGAGGCCATCCTCGGTAAATACAAAGGCGGCGCACTCTCGCAAACCGTCATCTGGATCACCTTCGCCATCATGTCCTTCGGTGCCCTCGGCCTCTTCTACACCCTGCTGGCGTAGGCACATCAGCAAAATACGCTTCCTTGCGGAGGTCAGTCCTCCGTATGGCTATTTACCGCACACACCCGGGGCCCACAGGCCTTTTTGCTGTTGCTTGGCCTCGGCCTGCGCTGCATTAAATTCGGCTTGATACTTGTAGGGCACGTCGTAGGTGTACTCGTGGCCATAACCCTCGCTGATTAAATACTCGTCGACGAGGAATCCTTGCGGGTCGCTGTTAAGGGGCGCCCAGACATAGGCGAGCGTGCGGCCGTACTTGTCGAGCACTCCCTGCGATGGGTCAAACTCCAAGTGCACCGACTGGCCTGTAAGAAGGAGTTTGGTCTGCGCCGATGCTTCGCGGCCAAAGCACTGCACAGGCTTTCGCGGGTCGACCACCTCGGGCGTATCGACGCCGATGAGGCGCACCGTGGTCGTGGCACCCTGGTGCATCACTACAATGGTGTCGCCGTCGATGACGCGAATAACCGGCTCCCAGACCGGGGTCGAGGTTGCGAGGGCGGCAGCAGAAACGGGTATTTCAGCCTGCGAGTGCGGGTTGCGGGCGAGAAACGGGTTGTCTCCATATGCCGATAGCTGCTGGGTCAGCACGGCCGCGCCAAGCACCACCAATGAAACCAGCATCCCGTACGTGCGTCTGCTCATATCCCTATAATACCCCGCAGCCCTTGCGCTCCAAAACAACCTGTGATACATTCCTGTGCGGAGAGGCACCCAGAAACATCTAAGGGCGTGGTACCGAGATCGGTAGCCGTACTAGTACGTTCGCCGCCGAGCGGGCCGCCTCTCCACCCACCACCTCCCCAAAAGGAGGTGTTTTTCTTTATATTGCCCGAAAAAGGCTTTGCTGGTATACTCAAGGTCAACTAAAACTGCTTTGGAAACCCGAATCAATCACCATATCCGTGCGAAGGAAGTCCGCGTTGTCGGCGCCGAAGGCGAGAACCTGGGCGTTTTGGCCCTGTCTGACGCAATCGCCCGTGCCGAGGAGCTCAATCTCGACCTCGTCGAGATCTCGCCGAATGCCGTTCCCCCGGTTGCAAAAATCATGGAGTATGGTAAATTCCAGTACGAGCAGGAGAAACGACGCCGTGAAATAAAGGCGAAATCTCACACCACCGAGACCAAAAGCGTACAGGTAAAGATCGGAACGGGCGAAAACGACCTTAATCTTAAAGCAAAACGGACTGCGGAGTGGCTTCGAGAGGGGCACCGCGTCAAAGTGGACCTCTTCCTGTGGGGGCGGTACAAGTACATGGAATTCGCCTTCCTCAAAGAGCGATTGGAGCGATTTTTGAAACTCATCCCCGAGGAGTACAAGATCAGCGACCCCATCATCAAGAGCCCGAAAGGTCTCACCACCGTGATCGAGCGAGCAGGAAAGCCAAAGTAATCACCATTTTATGAAAACGAACAAATCATTCACCAAGCGTTTGAAGTTGACCAAGACGGGCAAAATCGTCGCTCGCAAGCCGGGCCAAAACCACTTCAACGCCAAGGAGAGCCGTTCGACCCAGCAGGATGGCCGCCGCACCCAGAACATCGTCGTGACCCCGAAGGTCGCGCAGCGCTTTATTAACACCGCAAGCACGTTCAAGAACTAATTCACCACTATGGCACGCGTAAAAGGAGGAGTCACATCAACAAAGCGACGTCACAATATCTTGGCAATGACCAAGGGTTACCGCTTTGGCCGCAGCACCAAGAAGAAGCAGGCCCGCGAGGCGATTTTCCACGCCGGCAAGAGCGCGTTTGCGCACCGCCGCGACAAGAAGAACGACTACCGCAAGCTCTGGAACGTCCGCATCAACGCCGGCCTCGACCAGATCTCGGAGACCTTCTCGTACAGCAAATTCATCGGCGCGCTTAAGAAGGCCAACATCGAGCTCGATCGCAAGATTCTCTCGACCCTCGCCGAAAAGGCACCCGAGACCTTCGCTCGCGTCGTCAAAAAGGTCTCCTAATCCCCTCTTTCCCCGGATTACAAAAACCCCGTCATCGCGACGGGGTTTTTGTTTGCACGGTGGGTGGTGTTAGCCGACCTTTTCAAAATGCATCTGCGCGCGCGTGATGGTGTCTTTGTTGACCAGCTCGACGACGCGCTCGACGAGGGCTTTGGGGTCGGAGTCAAAGACGATGCGATCGTTGGGGCGGTGGCCATTGGCGAGGATGTCTTTGATGACCTCGTCGGTCTCCCAAGCACCTTGCAAGACGCCGATCGGCTTTTGGTCCTCGAAAGCGATGGTGAACTCGTGGATGGTGCCGATGCGGCCGCAGCCAAAGAACATCGCGTCGACCGATCGGGTAAAGATGAGGTCGCGGCCCGGGTAGCCAAAGCCCGTGTAGACGATGACGTCCATGTGCTCAATCGGCAGATTGTAGCCCTCGATGTGCTCCTTCTCGCATGTGGCCGGTGAGAATCCCAGCGAAAAGCCGCCCGCTTGTTTGGCACCCATGGCAGACCACATCGGGAAGCCGGTCGTGGCGCCCGAGACGATGATGGCGCCGCTTTTGGCGATTTCTTGACCTAGTTGAATAGCCTGGTCGTAGGCATCGGGGCCGCAGTGGCCGGTTTCGGCGGCGCCCGAGACGCCGAATTTCATCTGCAAGTGTTGTTGCGGTTGTTCCATTTTTTTATTGTATCAGAAATTGATCGACGCCTTGTCGCCCGCCGCGGGGACAATCGACTTAATACCGAGATAGTCGCGAATGCGCTGCGCCAAAAAGCCCGATGAGGCTGGCTCCCCCATCACCACGAAGACCGTCTCGAGCGAATCCTGCATGCCCGCGGCAAAGTCCAGAAGCTGTTCGCTGTTCATGTGCGCCGAGTAGCCGTAGATGGTCTCGATCTTCGCACGCACCGCGACGCTGGTGCCGTGGATGTCGAGCTTCTTCGCACCCTCGATCAACTGGCGTCCCAAGCTCCCGGCAGCCTGATAGCCCGCGATGAGCACCGTTGAATGCTCGTCGGGCAAGACTTCCATCTCGTGTGCCAACACGCGCCCGCCGTTGCTCATGCCCGAGCCTGCGAGAATAATCTTGGGGCCGGGCTTTTTCATGATGTCGGTCGACTGCGCGGCATTCTCGATGAAGTGGAGCTCGTCGAAGGCGAAGATCTTCTCGCCCGCATGAATGCGCGCCTGCATCGCCTCGTTGAAAAACTCCGGGTGTGCGACGTAGGCCTGCGTTATTTTCTCGGCCAGGGGTGAATCGAGGTAGACCGGCATCGAGGGCACCTTCTTGTTGGTGAACAGTTCGCGGATTTCAAAAAGGATATCCTGCGTGCGCTCGGTCGAGAACGCCGGGATGAGGAGTACCCCGCCGCGACGTGCCACGTCTTCGATATGATTCTCGAGCTGGTCGAGGCGCGGCTCGCCGGGCGCAGGCATCTTGTCGCCGTAGACGCTCTCGGTCACCAAGTAATTGACGTCCTTGGGCTCCTCGGCCAGGGAGAGGAGCGGCGAGTTGCCACCGCCGAGGTCGCCGGTAAAAAGGACGCTGCGCACCTCACCCTCGCTGGTGCGACGAAAGAGCGCCATAGCAGAGCCCAAGATGTGCCCGGAGTCGAGGAATTCGAGCGTCACCCCGTCGCCGAGGTCTTTTGGGGCGTGGTAGCCCATGGTTTGCCACTGCGAGAGTGCCTGCGCGATGTCGGCCTCGCCAAAGAGTTCGGGGTGACCGTGGCGCTTAGCATCCATACGCGAGAGCTCCATCGCATCGTGGAGGAGCGGCTCGGCAATCGCGCGCGTGGCCTCAGTCGAGAGAATAGGCCCGCGGTAGCCCAGGCGCACGAGGTGCGGGATACGCCCGATGTGGTCGATGTGCGCGTGCGTGTTGACCAAGAGCGCAATCTCGGTCGGATCAAACCCAAACGGCGCCCAGTTCCCCGCCTCAAGCTCGGCCCCACCCTGAAACATCCCGCAGTCGATTAAAAACTTTTTGCCTGCCCCGAGCCCTGTCGAGGGGGCGCCTGTATCAAGTAAAAAATTGGACCCCGTGACCGAACCTGCGCCACCACAGAAGGTAATTGTTGCTGAAGACATGCGTTCATTGTACCACTAGGAAGCGTTGCTGTGCCGCCACGAAAAAAGCCCCTCACCCACTAGGGGCGAGAGGCATTTTTCGGACTTCGAGAGCAAGCGTCTTCTTGTTGTTACGTGGGTGCTCGCAGCCGGTGCGCCAAGGCGCATGGCGATATGAAGCTCCCAAAAAGACACTTAAGGACATTTGCCCCCGCCGTCCTCCTTTAAACTATCGCACAACGAATGTGTTGTCTACTCGTCGATGCCGAAGCGCTTGTAGGAGAATCCGGCGTTTGCGCCGAACCAGTGTTTGATCTCATGCTCGGCCTCTTGCGGGGTTTCGGATGCGTGCAAAATGTTGGCAACCGCGCGCTTCTCGCTGTTGGCGATGGCCGGTGAATCAATCGAGAAATCGCCGCGGATGGTGCCGACTTCGGCCGCGTACGGCAGGGTCGGGCCCGCGATTTTGCGGACGACGTCGACTGCGTGTGCACCTTCGACGACCATGCGGACAAGCGGGGCCGAGGTCATAAAGTCGAGGAGCCAGCCGCGTACCATGGTGCCGATTTTATGCGCATCGTCGGTGCCAAGTGCCTCGATGGGGTCAACGCCGTATTTGGCGTAGGTCGAGAGGGTCTTCCCTCCCACGCGCTCGATCCAGGCATCATACTTGGGGTAGTGATTGTCAATCATGTCGCGTGACGGCTCAAACATCTCGAGTGCCACGATTTTAAGGTCGCGCTGCTCGAAGCGCTTGATGACCTCGCCGATGAGACCCTTCTTCACGCCATCTGGCTTAATAAGGACGAACGTGCGCTCCTGTTTCAAATTTGCCATACTGCTTCGAAATTATTTATCCGATAAAAACATCGCCGTCATGCCCGTGCTTGCCAAGAGCAGCGCCACCGATCCCACAATGAGCGCCCATGCCGAGAGCCCTAAGGGCAAAATCTGCACATGGTAGATCACGTCAAGGATCGAGACCGCGATACCCAAGAGGAACGAGGCGAATAACATGACCAACCCAAAGTACACACCCGTGCGCACCGACGGCGCCACGCTGGGCGAGCGGAAGTACCACAGGGTGCACAGAACCGGCACGATGACCGAGTGCCACAGGAGGTTAATCGGCGCGTAAGCCGCGGCAAACGGCACGATTTTAACCTCGATGATAAGCCCCAAAACCGTGCCCAAAAGCACTCCCACGGCGGCGATTGACAGGGCGCGGCCCCAACGAATTGTCTGCATAGCTGGCATTGTACGGCTCCCCGATGAAATTGCAATGGCCCGATTTACTACCGCTTGCGCTCTACAAAAACGGCGTGAGAATCTCGCAGCCGTCTTCGGTGACCAAGAGCGATTGCTCGAAGTGCGCGGCGCGGGAGTGGTCGAGGGTGAGGTACGTCCACTCGTCGTCGGCGACCCCGACGTCGGGCGAGCCTTCGGTCATAATGGGTTCAATCGCCAGGACCAACCCCGCGACCAATTTCTCGCCGTTGCCTTTGTGGCCCATGTTGGGAATAAAAGGCTTCTCGTGAACGGTTTTGCCCAACGCGTGGCCCCCGAGTTCTTCGACGATGCCAAGCTTGTACTTCTTGGCCACCAGCTCGACGGCAGCGCCAACGTCTCCCACGTGTGCGCCCGCTTTGATGACTTTGATCGCCTGGCGCAACGCCTCGCGAGTGCCCTCGAGCAGGTTCTTGGCTGCGTCGTCACACTCGCCGCCTACGATTACCGTGATGGCGGAGTCCGAAAAGAGACCATTGTAGGAGAGACCCAAATCGAGCGAGACGATGTCGCCGTCCTCAAGCGTGTGCTCTTCGGATGGAATGCCGTGCACCACCTCGTCGTTAACCGAGATGCACAGCGCCGCCGGGTAGGCGTAGGCCGCGCCGCGCGGTTTGTAGTTGAGGAAGGCGGGCACGCCACCGCGGGCACGGATCTCACGCTCGGCAACCATGTCGAGCTCGGCGGTCGTGACCCCCGCTTTGACCGCACGCGCGGTTGCGGCAAGCGCCTCGGCGAGGTACTTCCCCGCCAGGCGCAGATTCTTAATGTCTGATTCGGTTTTGGCAATCATGAGAGTTGGAGCGCTTTGAGAATTTCTTGCTGCACGGCCTCGATCGGCTGCTCGCCGTTGATTTCGACGAAGCGGTAGTCGGGCGAATTTTTAAACCACTCGTTTACCGCGGCGGCCTCTTGGTGCGACCAGCGCAGACGCTCCTCGATGCCCTCGGTCGTGTCGTCCTCGCGATGGCGCTTGGTAAGGCGGTCTTTGGCAACCTCGTCGGAGAGGCCGATGTGGAGCACCACCGGGCGCTCGCGCTCGAAGAACTTCATTGCGGAGTCAAAGTCAGGGATCTGGTCGGTCGTGCGCGGGAAGCCGTCGATGATGATGTGCTCGTTGCCGTGGATGCTGTTGATGAGGCGCGAGGAAAAGAGCTCGGTTGAGATGAAGGTGGGGATGAGCTTGCCTGCCGCGATGAGCGGGCGCACTTTTTCCTGCGCGAACCCCTCGCCTGCCGCGAAGGCGCGAAGCGAAGTCCCGGCCGTGAAGTAGACGATCGAACGCGTGTCGTTGTTGGTAATGTAGTCTTTGAGTAATGAAACCTGCGTGCCTTTGCCGCTGCCTTGAGGGCCTAAGAAAATGATGGTTTGTTGCGTCACAATCCACATTGTACAAGAGCGCTCACCTCTACACAAATACTAAAACGAGCTACACTTACTGTATATGAAACTCCACACCATCACCATCTCGGGCATCCCGGGGAGCGGCAAATCATCGACCGCAGACACCGTTGCGATGCGCCTGGGCTACTCACGATTCTCCTCGGGCGACTTTATGCGCAAGCTCGCGCAAAGCCGCGGCGTCTCGGTCGACGGGCTGCGTGCCTTGGCCGAACAAGACCACACCATCGATCAACAGATCGACACCGAGGTGCAGCGCGTGGGCCTCAGCGGCAACATCGTCATCGACTCGCGCCTGGGCTACCACTTCCTCCCCGACAGCTTCAAAGTATTTCTGTCGCTTGACCCGGAGACCTCGGCACAGCGCGCGGTCGAGCATCTCGTGCAAGTCGGCGCACCGGCAGACGACGGCCAACTCCTGCGCGACACGCTCCAAAAAATCACCGACCGCATCGCGAGCGAAAAACAGCGCCACCTCGCAACCTACGGCGTCGACTTCACCAACGCCGCCAACTACGACCTCATCGTCGACACCAACGCCCATTCGCTCGACGAGACCGTCGAGATGATTTTGGCCGCCTACAACGTCTGGAGCAACGAGAGACAGCAGCCTCCTACGCCAACCGGTACCCCTCTCGCGTAAGGATCGCAACCACGTTTGCGACCGCCGCCGCCAATTGCTGGTCGGCGTTAATAACCGTGAAGTCACACAGGGGGCGGTCTTCGGCGACCTCTTTGAGTGCGTTTTGTTGGCGCTGTGCCAACTCCTCGTCGCTCATCTCGGGGTTGCGGGTGCGCAGGCGCGCGAGCAACTCGGTCATATCGCCCGGCATGATGAAAATCGCGGTCGCGCCGTAGTGTTTTTTGTAAAACGAAATGCCGACGCCGTCGGTATTGGCCAACACGACGAAGCCTGCATCGAGTTTACTCTGCAGGTCGGGCGCGTACGTGCCGTAGTAGACGTCACGATTTTCTATATGAGTCACTTCAAGCATCTCCCCCGCCGTCTGCTTGGCGAGAAAATCTTCTTTGCTGAAGAAGTAGTAGTCGACGCCGTAGGTCTCGCCGGGTCGGGGCGCACGCGTCGTGGCCGTCACCAGGCGGCGCACACGGTCTGGAAACTGCGCGAGGATGGCGTTGGTGATGGCGCTCTCACCGCTCCCACTGGGACCCGAGATGACGGCAACCTGCTTTATGCTGCCGTCCCCCATGATTAGTATTCGCGGAGCGAGATTTGCGCGTCGATGCGACGTGCGAGGTCGAGAATGACCGAGACGACGATGAGGAGTGCGGTGCCGCCCAGGGTCAGCGACTGAATGCCGGTCAGGGATTGCATGGCAATCGGGAGGACGGCGATGACGCCAAGGAAGAGCGCGCCGACGAAGGTGATGCGGGTGATGATGCGGCCGAGGTACTCGGTGGTCGAGTTACCGGGGCGCACGCCCGGGATGAAAGCGCCATTCTTCTGGAGGTTCTCGGAAATCTGCTTGGGGTCGAAGGTAACCGCGGTGTAGAAGTAGGTGAAGAGGAAGACGAGCGCGAAGTAGATCGAGCCGTAGATACCGAGGTTCTGGAGGCCATGGAGGACGACGGTTGCGGCAGCAGCCACGAAGTGGATGTGCGAGGTCGTAAAGAAGGTCGCCACCATCTGCGGGATGAGGAGGAGCGAGAGCGCGAAGATAATCGGGATCACACCTGCCTGATTGAGGCGCAGCGGGAGGAAGGTCGTGGTGCCGCCATAGGTCTTCATGCCGCGCACGCGTTTGGCGTAGGTCACGGGCACCGGGCGCTCGGCCTCGGTCACAACGACGACGGCCCACACGATGGCGAAGGTGGCAGCGAGGAAGGCCAGGTAGACCGGGATCTGGCTTGCGGTAAACGAGAAGGCAGCCTGGCTGATGTCACGCGGGAGGCGCGCCACGATACCGGCGAAGATGAGGACCGAGACGCCGTTGCCCAGGCCAAACTCCGAGACGAGTTCACCGAGCCACATAAGCAGCAGCGAGCCTGCGACGACGACCAAGAGGTTGACGCCAAACTGGAAGGCGTTGAGCGTCTGCATGATGCCCTCGCGCTGCAAGATAAGGAGGAAGCTGATGCCCTGGACGACGGCGATCGGGAGCGTCAAAAAGCGCGTGTACTGGGCGAACTTCTGGCGGCCTGCCTCACCCTCTTCTTGATAGAGCTGCTTGAGGCTCGGGATCATCATGGTCAAAAGCTGCAGGATGATCGACGCGGTGATGTAGGGGCCCACACCCAAAAGGACGATCGAGAGGTTCGAGAGTCCGCCGCCCGAGAAGAGGTTGAGGAGGCCGAAGAATTGGTTGTTGCTGAAGAATTGCTGGAGTGCCTGCGCGTTGATGCCCGGAATCGGGATCGACGCGAGCGCGCGAAAGATCGCGAGCGAGCCCAAGACGAAGAGCAACCGATTGCGGAGCGTCGAGTCTTTGAGCAGTAATGAAATTTTAGCTGCGAACGAGTTCATGAGGGTTTACTCGGCAATCGAACCGCCCGCCTTCTCGATCTTCTCTTTAGCCGAGCCTGAAACGACGCAGCCGGCGATGATGAACTTCTTGGTGACCTCACCGTTGCCGAGAATCTTCACGGCCGGAGTGATGGTCTTGCGTGCGCGAACGAGGCCGCGCTCGACCAAGACTGCCGGCGAGATGGTCTCCCCCGCCTTGAAGGCGACCTCAAGCGAGCTCACATTCACGACCGCAGGCTTCTCCTGGATGCTGTAGAGGCCCTGGATGCCGCGTCCGCGCATCTTCGGAAGTTTCTTGAGCTTCTCGCGGACGTCTGGGCGAATCGAGTGACCGGCGCGCGCCTTCTGACCCTTGGTACCACGACCCGAGGTCTTGCCGCGAATACCGCCACGACCGACGCGCTTGGCCGATTTCGTTGCTGTCTTTGGTTTGAGTTCGTGGAGTTGCATAAAAGTTAGGCTTTGAGCTGCTTAAGCGCTTCGATTGCGGCGCGCGCGTTGTTAAGACCGTTCTTGCTGCCCGAGTGGATCTTGGCCACCACATTGGTGACGCCACCCAATTCGAGGACCGGGCGAACCGACGAGCCGGCGACGAGACCGCGGCCGCGAGCCGGCATGAGCGAGACGCGTGCGGCGCAGTACTTGGCGTCGACCTCGTGTGCGATCGAGGTGTCTTTGGTGAGGTTGATGGTGATCATGTGCTTCTTGGCATCGCGGACCGCCTTGTCGATTGCAAGCGTCGTGTCCCCTGCTTTGCCGAGACCCACACCGACTTTGCCCTTCTTGTTGCCGATGATGATTGCAACCGAGAATGAGAAGCGGCGACCGCCGGCGACCACACGCGCCACGCGGCGGATGTTGATCATCTTTTGGTCAAACTCGCTTTTCGCGCGCGGAGGGCGCGGACCGCGATTGCCGCCAGGGCCACCTGGGCGACCGCCGGGGCGACCAGCACCGCCGCGAGCACCGCGTCCGCGCGGCGAAAACGCCGGCTTTGCCGAAGGAGCAGCGGCAGTGGTTGCCTCTGGTGCCTGTCCTGCGGTGATGTTGTTTTCGATGTCAGCCATGAATAGATAGTTAGAATTTCAAACCGCCCTCGCGAGCCGCATCAGCCAATACAGCGACCCGTCCGGTGTAGCGGAACCCGCCGCGGTCAAAGACCACCGTCGTGATGCCGAGCGCCGCCGCCTTCTTGGCGAGTTCGACGCCGAGCGCCTTTGCGGCATCGGTCTTCTTCATGCCCTTGGCAGCCTCTTTGGTCGAGCCTGCGACCAGGGTGACGCGCTTTGCGTCATCGATGATCTGCGCGTGCATGTAGCGGTTCGATTTGTAGACCGACAGGCGCGGCTGCGTGGCCGAGCCGATGACCTGGGTGCGGATACGTGCGTGACGTCGTTCGCGGCCGATTCGTTTGTTGTTGGTAGTAGTCATAACGGTGTTTATGAGGTCTTCTTACCCTGCTTGCGGCGGATAACTTCCCCATCGTAGCGGATGCCCTTGCCTTTGTACGGCTCCGGCTTCTTCTGCGCGCGGACGTTTGCGGCAAACTGGCCGACCGCCTCTTTATCAAAACCGGTGATGGTGAGTGCGTTCTTCTCGGCGACGACAGTGAGCCCTTCGGGGATCGCCATCTTGACCGGGTGCGAGAAGCCGAGCGAGAGGTTGAGCACCTTGCCCTGAACATCCCACTTGAAGCCGACGCCTTCGACGAGGAGCTTCTTGCTGTAACCCTTGGTCACGCCTTCGAGCATGTTGCGTACGTGCGAGGCGTAGGTGCCGACGGTTGCGCGTGACTCGATGGTCGACCCCTTGGCCGAGACCTGGACACCCTCTGGAGTGACCTCGACAGAGACGAGGCGGTTGGCTGCGCGGGTGAGCGTTCCCTTCGGACCCTTGACCGTGATAAGGCCGCCCGAAACGGTGAGTTCGGTTTGTGCGGGGAGGCTGATTGGGCGTTTAGCAAGACGTGACATAATGATTTACCAAATTTCGAACAGAGTCTCGCCGCCGACGCGCTGCTCGCGAGCTTCTTTACCAGTAAGGATGCCTGCCGGGGTCGAGAGGAGCAGAAGGCCGTGACCACGCTTGACCGGCTGGATGTCGCGCACACCGGCGTAGAGGCGGCGTGAGGGCTTCGAGAGGCGCTTGACGCCCGAGATGACCGGCTTGCCGTCTTTGTAGGCAAGAGCGACGATAAGCGAGGCGCCGGCCTTGGACTTCTTGTCGATCGAGGCGACATAGCCCTCGCGGACCAAGACCTCGGCGATGGCACGCTTCATCTGCGAGTACGGCAAGGTCAAAGTCTCCTTACCAGCGTTGCTGGCGTTCTTGAGACGAATAATGAAATCTGCTGTTGGGTCGGTTACCATGATGATTTTCGGATGCCCGGAATAAGACCTTCGTTAGCGGCTTCGCGGAAGCAGGTGCGGCACATACCGAAGTCGCGCATAAACGAGCGAGCGCGGCCGCAGCGGAAACAGCGGTTAACCGCGCGCGAAGAGAACTTCGGCGTCTTATTCGATCTTGCTACTGTAGATTTTTTTGCCATTTAGAAAAGAAAAGCCCGAAAAAAGGGCTTCGCAGATAGTACGCGAAAGCGGTTAGAAAGTCAACAAACTCGCCTGCGCTTCATATAGTTTCCATACCCTGCCCTGTGGAAACCCTATGGTTGCGAGTGGTGGTACAATGGAAATATATATGATTGAAATAGACTCACTGCACAAACAGATTGACGGGCGAACCATCGTGTCCAACCTCTCACTTTCGATACAAAAGGGCTCTGTCTTCGGCTTTTTGGGCCCCAACGGAGCGGGCAAGACGACCACGATGAAGATTCTGGTGGGACTCAACCACCCCTCCTCGGGGCGGGTCACCATCGACGGGCACGCCCCGAGCGAGACCCTGACCCGCGAGAAACTGGGCTTTATGCCCGAGGCACCGTACTTCTACGAGCACCTCACGGGGTTGGAGTTCCTGCGCTTTTGCGGCGAGCTCTTTGCCCGGCCCCGCGGCGAGGCCGCCTACGAGGCACTGCTGCGCAAAGTCGGCATCTTCGAGGCCAAAGACCAGCGCATCACCACCTACTCCAAGGGCATGAAGCAGCGCCTGGGGTTTGCGCAGGCCCTGGTGAATGACCCCGAGTACGTCTTCCTCGACGAGCCCTTGGATGGCCTTGACCCCATCGGCCGCCGGGCGCTTAAATCGATGATCCGGGAACTCAAGCACGACGGGCGCACGGTCTTCTTTAACTCTCACATCCTCTTTGACACCGAGGAGCTGTGCGACGAGATCGGCATCCTCAACCGCGGCTCCCTCCTGTTTGCCGGCCCTTTGGGCGAGTTTACCCGCGGCCTGTCGCTGGAAGAGCAGTTCGTCGCCACTATTGAGCAACTCGAAGTAACTGCATGAAACACTCATTTATCCGCGACACCCTGGTCGTCGCCAAAAATACGTTCAAAGAAAGCGTGCGCGACAAGGTCTTTTACGCCCTCTTCGCCTTCGCCTTCATCACCATCACCTTTACCCTCTTCTTGGGTTCGATTTCGCTGAGCGAAGACGTCCACGTGATTCGAAGCCTCGGGATGGCCGGCATCTACCTCTTTAGCATCCTCATCACGGTCTTTTTGGGCACCGCGCTCATGTACAAAGAGATCGAGCGCCGCACGCTCTACTTCATCCTCTCAAAACCAGTCACCCACGCGCAGGTCGTGGTCGGCAAGTTCCTCGGGCTCTTTGCGAGTGTCGCACTCTCGACCCTGGGTATGACGGCAGTCTACCTCGCGACCGTGCTCTACGCGGGCGGCGGGTTTGATCGATTGGCACTTCTGGCCGTCTTCTTCGAGATTCTCGAGCTCGGCCTCCTCATCGCGCTCTCAATCTTCTTCTCGACCTTCGCCAAGCCCCTTGCGGGCGCGGTCTACGCCATCCTCGTCATCTACATCGGCCACTCGCTGGGGATGCTCGCTGCGGTCTCCGAAAAGAGCGGCGTTCTCGCGCACCGCTTCATCCAAGTGCTCTACTACCTTTTGCCCAACCTCGAGAAATTTAACATACGCGATTTGGTCCTCTACAACCAGGCACCCTCGCTCTCTGCCACCCTGGCGGTCGTCCTCTACGCCGCGGTCTACGCGACGATACTCCTGTGCGGCGGGACACTACTTCTTAAGCGACGCGAATTTTAGCCATGCCCGAGGTCGTACGACATAGCAGTACTGCGCGCTGGGCACTCGCGCTGACCCTCCTCATCGCGCTCGTGGGAAGCCAGGTTTTCTTTGACCGCAACGCGCCCCAGGGCCACGACATTCCACTGAGCACCCTCTCGCCCGACGTCGTGCGCGCCGCAGACCTTGGCCTGCACGGGGCGGCGGCATCTCTGCTGTGGCTTCGTGTCGTGCAAAACGTCGGTATGTACGTCCTGCAGTCGCCCAAGACCATGTCGAGCGACATGCAGGCGGTCGTCGAGCTGGATCCCAAGTTTAGCTACCCCTACAGCTTCGCCGTGCTCATGATCCCCGGCATCGATCGCTCGCAGACGCCCCAAGCACTGGCAATCGGCGAGCGCGGCATGGCCGAGAACCTCGGCGACTGGCGCATCCCCTACTACCTGGGCTTTACCTACCACTTCGTGCTGCACGACCCCAAAAACGCCCTCGTGTATATGACACAGACGGCGCACACGCCGGGCGTCCCCGAGGGCATCAAGGTCTCGGCACTCAACTATGGCTCACAGACGAAGGTCGAGGAACAGACGCGCGAGATCTGGACCGCGATTCGCGACAATGCCACCGACGACGTCACCCGCCAGCAGGCGCAAGATAACCTCGACCACCTCGCCATCATCGACGGCCTAAAAGCCGCGGTGGCAGCCTACAAGGCTCGATACGGCACCTTCCCCACCCGCCTCGACGCACTCGTCACCTCGGGGATCATCCCGGCGATTCCGCAAGATCCGTTCGGCATCACGTTTGGTATACTGCACGACAACGGCGAGCTCACGTTTTCACTCGGCAAATAACATTCCTGCATGCACCACCACGCCGACCTCTACGCGATTCTTCCCCTCTCGGCGCTCGCCCTTCTGACCACCCTCTCGGCGCTCTCCAACCCCTACAGCCGCATGAGTCGCGTGCGCAATCCGTTTGAGACCAAGCTTGCGCACGGCCGCATCACACTCACGAAACGGTTCGACCTGTCGGTGCGCCGATCGCTCTTTTGGCGTCTGTTCGCATACGGCAAATGCGGGTGGCACATCGTCTCGAACGTGCGCGCGGGCTCTCGCGCCAAAAGCAAAACCCGCGAGGGCATCATTCGCGACATCCACCGCGTGCGTTTCAATCCCAAGCGGCCGTACGTCATCTCGGGCGACCACTTCAACGTCTTCTACCCGCGCAACCTCGGCGTCTTTTACTACGCGATGATCGACCCGCGCACGGCACTGAGCCCCGCCGATTTCGAGCATCGCCAGCGCCTGTACCTGCAGTCGGCGGCCTACGCCATCGCCGCCTTCGCCGAACATGGCGATTGCACGACGACCATCGTCCCCGTGGGCGAGCGTGCCGTCTGCTGCATCAACTTCTACACCTACCCCTCCGACGCCCTCTACGGCATCCTCTTTGCGCTTGCCGTCCTGCGCGACGATCGTGTCTTTTGCGAGCGATTCCCTTTCACCCCCGCTGCCGCCCCTGCGCCCGTGACCAAAGATGCCGCCGAGGCGCTGCTTAGCGAGCGCCGCGCGACACTCGAACTGCTCCTGCAAAAGTACGTCGTACATGTTTATGATTTTGAAACCGGCCTCATTAAAACCAACGTGCGCATCTCGTCGGCCAAAGACATCACCATCCGCGAGGGTGCGTTTTATGACAACGTCATCGTATGGAAGACGCTGTCGCTGGCCGACGAACTTGGTCTCACTCGACCTGACATTAACCTGCCTCAGCTGAAGGCCCGCATTCTTACGGCCTTCTGGCGCGAGCAAGACGGCTTCTTTCTCGAGGATCAATCGCGTGCCGCGGCGAGCGAGGGCTACTACTCGGCCGACTGGCTGACCGCTTTCTTCACCGGATTCCTCGATGCCAACGTCCCCGCCGAAGTAACGTACCTGCGCCGCGCGGTCGGCTACACGATGCGACAAAACCTCGACCTCCCCTTCCCGCTGCGCTACCAGGGCGAGGATCGCGCGAGCCGACAGTACCCGCTCGTGCGCCTCGTCGTCCCCTCCTACGGCGGCACCAGCATCTGGAGCTTTTGGGGCGCCGAGTTCATCAAGCTTTTGGTCGTCCTCTACCGCCACACGGGAAACGAGACATACCTTGCGCGCGCCGGCCAGCACGTCGAAACGTATGAAAAGAATATGGAACAGTACCGCGGCTACCCCGAGGTCTACAACACCGACGGCGGCATGCTCAACACACCGCTCTACAAATCCGTCCGCCAAACCGGCTGGGTCGTCGGCTTCGAACAAGCCGCCGCGATGTACCGTGCGGCTACAGAAATCACAGAAGCGGCAAAAAATTAACGCTTCATCTTTTCATGTACAAGCACCTCCTGGTTGAGTAAAATGATGCGCAGACGGACTGCGATACCACAACAAACAAAGGGAAGGATTGCATTGCATGGTCGAGGCGTCACTCATCGCACAGACGTTTTGCACGAACCTCACGTTCTTAGCTGCGCTTATCGAGGCCTTTCACGACTATAACGAAAAAGTACCCAACGGAGGCGAAATTTCCAGCACGACATTGACGCTGTACGAGGAGTCGGCCGATACCGAATACCAGATTCGCATTGACTTGAGTCCGCACCTCAGCCGGGACGGACCCGATCGACTCCTCGACGCCCACGGGCTTACCTTGCGCGAGGATGTGCAACACGTTCTCACTGCGCTCCTCACCCATCATCGTGGGCACAAGGATTCACCGAGCATCTTAGTTCTCATCATACTTCTGTCATCAAACGCCGGTCACGGCACCGCGTCTGCTACGATTCCCATCCGCTAAGTACCAACGATACACGGCCTCACTCGCAAGAGCGGGGCCGTAACTAGTTCGCCCAACGAGCGTTGTATATGTGTATATGACCAAACACCCCATCCTAAACGCATTGCTGGCGGCCTTGTATATCGGCCTCATCGCGTCGTTAATGTTCTTCGGGCAGCGATACGTTGACCCGGTCGATAACGTGCTCATGCCGATGACCATGCTGTCCTTGTTGACACTCTCGGTCGCGTTTATGGCCTGCGCTTTTTCCTCCAGCCCGTACTCCTGTATTTGGACGGACACAAGGTCGCGGCCGTCAAACTGATCCTGCACACCATCGCCGCCTTCGCGATCATCACAGCGCTCTTTCTCGCCGCCCTCTTCATCTCGCCGCTACTCTACAAATAAAGAGTTTGCGGAGGTCAGTCCTCCGCAAATTTGTTTGACAAGACCATGCGTTTAGGTACTATGCAAAATAGCTAAACTAGTTCATGGAGAACGTAATGCTTACGCGACGGCAGGTATTCATAGGTGCTACTGCTGCTGCAGCAATGGCTCCTGTATTGGCTAACATGATGCTCGATACCAGCGCCGCTTCGGAGCGCGATGCTGCTCTGCGGTTGATCGCGGCACGGGTGAAGACAGCGCTCAGCACCCCCGTTTCGACGAACGCAACGCCGGACTTCGTACGGATGTGGGAGCAACTCACCGCCGAATGGAGAACCGCACCAGACCTTGTAGCGATGGTGGAACAGAAGACAAACAGGATTTTCGCCAACGGCTACTCGATCTTGGTGTACGCGCACTTCGGCAGCCTGCCCTCGCAAGGGATGGTAAGGGATTACTTCTCCGACTACGCTCTCGACCACTTCCCGTTCCACTACCATGAATTACGCGAGCCGGAGATGCTTGCGGCATTCACAGCGCTTGTGCCCCAACACCTGCGCTGACACCCTTTTGTCTCATTTTGGGAGAGCCGCTTAGTAGCAAACGCGAACAGCGGCTCTTTACTTCTATGACCCACCGTCTACGGAGGACTGTCCTCCGTAAATTTTGATTTTCCCCATCTGGGAAATAGAAACTGTGATAAACTTTGCAGCATGAAGACACCACTATACTTGCACGCACTAGCTGTGTTTTGTTTGTATGTTATTTGGCATTTTACTATCGGATTGCAATACGGTCTCATGTACTCGTCGTTGCTCGTCGATATCGTCGCCTTCGCTTTGTATGTAATTTTATTTGCAGCAGGACTCGCGGTTGTGGGATCGATTTGGTTACCGACAAAATTTCGGTTTATCAACAGCCGTAGACGAGCGTACCTAGCTATAATCGTTGCGGCTTACTTCTTTTTGTCCATCGTTGGATTTATATGGGCGGTTGCAGCAGGAGGCATGTAGGCTTGCCCTCGAAGACGCGTTCTCTGCAGTACCAAACTGAAAACCCGCCGCATCGTTTCGAATGCGGCGGGTTTTTCGGTAAAAAAATTATTTCTTGAACGGGAGACCGAGGTGTTCGAGGTAGGCCAGGGCAGACTCGCGGGTGGTGGCGGTGGTGACGATGGTGATCGCCATACCGAAAACGTCCTTGAGCTCCTCGTCGGCGGTTTCAGGGAAGACCGAGTGCTCTTTGATGCCGAGGGTGTAGTTGCCCATCTCGTCGACGGCGGTCTTGGAGATACCCTTGAAGTCTTTAGTACGCGGGAGGGCGACGTGGATCAGGCGGTTGAGGAAGTCCTCTTTGCGCTTGCCGCGCAGCGTCACCTGGTAGCCAATGACGTCGCCGATACGGGTCTTGAAGGTCGCGACGGCCTTCTTGGCGCCGCGGGAAATCGGCTTCTGGCCGGTGATCTTGGCGAGGCGGTCGATGACGAGGGCAATCTTTGCCTTGTCTTTGGTCATTTTGCCCACACCAACCGACACGACAACCTTCTCGATCTTCGGGGTCTGCATGACGTTCGTCCACGCAAAGTCACCTTTGAGGGTCGAGTACGCGGTCTTCTGCTGTTCGTGTATAAGTTGGGTCATAGTGGTGTGTTACTTGTGGTGAGCGTAGTCGAACTACTTCTTCTTGGCGACGCGCGTCTTCTTTGCCTTTGCCTCGGCCTTCACCTCGACGGTGCTCTTGACCTTGCTTGCGTGGATCGGATGGTGCTTGTCGATAATCTGCCCCTGCTGGCCTTCGCGGCGCGGCTTCTGGTGCTTTTTGTGAAAGCCCACACCCTCGACGACGACTTTGTTCTCTTTGGGGAACACCTCGATGACTTTGCCGGACTTGCCCTTCTCGGATCCCGAGAGGATGATCACGGTGTCACCTTTCTTTACGTGGAGAGTATTCATAGGCGTTATACGACTTCCGGCGCGCGGGAGATGATAGTCTGATAACCAAGCTCCGAAAGCTCGCGCGGGATCGGGCCGAAGATGCGGCCAGCCTTGGGCTCCTGCGGGCTCCTGCCGGTGCCTTCGATAA
The DNA here is from genome assembly GCA_903884345.1 of Candidatus Adlerbacteria bacterium. GTDB lineage: Bacteria > Patescibacteriota > Minisyncoccia > Phycocordibacterales > SBAW01 > GWA1-54-10. The sequence continues at coordinate 65,380 of CAISEE010000046.1, forward strand.
TCACGACGGCGTTCTCGTCGAAGCGCAGGTACGATCCGTCTTTTCGGCGAAACGGCTTCTTCTGGCGGACGACGACGGCCTTGAGGATGTCCTTCTTCTTGACGCCCTTGCGCGGCTCGGCGGTCTGGACCGACACGATCACGACCTCGCCGATCTCGGCGTAGCGCTTGTGGGACGAACCCGGCACCTTGAAGACGCGGGCGATCTTGGCGCCGGTGTTATCTGCAACTACAACGAGTGAGCGGTCTTGTATCATGTTAGTTAAATACGATTTCGAATGACTTCGTCTTCGACAACGGACGGCAGGAACGGATCACCACCTGCTCCCCTTCCTTGGCCTTGTTGCCCGGATTGTGCGCGTGGTACTTCTTGGTGATCTTCATGTACTTCTTGTACTTGGGGTGCTTGACGTAGCGAAGCACCGCGACCACGGCCGTGTCCTGCATCTTGTCCGAGGTGACGACACCGCGAAGGGTTTTTCTGTTGGTGGTAATTGGTTCCATATGCTATTTCGAGTTACGTACGGTGAGCTCGGTCAGGCTGCGCGCAATGTCCTTGCGGAGGGTGCGGGCGAGCTTTACGTTACGATTTTTACTCCCTGCGACGGAAAAACGCAAGGTGCGGAGCTCTTCGCGCTTACCGGCGACGAGATTGTTGATCTCTTCGACGGAGTGGTTGATAAGGGTAAGTTTCTTTGACATACAAATGTGGGGTTAGGCGCGGGCAACGACCTTAGCTTTCAGCGGGAGCTTCTTTGACGCACCGACCAAAGCCTTGGTGGCGATGACCTCAGAGACGCCGTCGACCTCGAAGAGGACACGTCCCGGCCAGATCTCGACCTCGTAGCCGACCGGATCACCCTTGCCCTTGCCGAGCTTCACTTCAGGCGGCTTCTGGGTAAAGGGCTTGTCGGGGAAGATGCGCACCCAGACCTTGCCGGTCTTGCCCAAGGAGCGAGCGATCACCTTGCGGGCGCTCTCGATCTGGTTGGAGCGGACGCGAGCGTGAGTCACCGCCTTGAGGCCGTGGCTGCCGAAGGCGACCGTGATGCCACGCGAGGCGACCATGTCGCGCTTGGTGTTGCGACGCATCGTGTGCGATTTGCGGAATTTAACTTTCTTAGGGAAAAGCATGGTAGTTTATTTATCTTTCTTGTCCCCCGCGAAGACCTCGCCGCGGTAGATCCAAACCTTGATGCCGGTGACGCCGAGCGGGAGGTTCGCACGCTCACGAGCGTAGTCGATGTCGGAGCGAAGCGTCTGGAGCGGAATGCGGCCCTTCTTGAGCTCCTCTTTGCGCGCCATCGAACCGCCGCCGAGCATACCGCCGAGCGCGATACGAACACCCTTGACCTCGCGGTTGGCCATCACCTTCTCGATGGTCTGCTTGAGGACGCGGCGAAACGGCATGCGCTTCTCGAGCCCCTCTGCCACCATGTAGGCGACGATAGCGGCCGAGCTCTCGGGTGAGCGAATCTCCTCGATGTCGAGTTTGATCTCGGGCACCGCGAGTTGCTTTTTGGTAAGGAACGCGACGATCTTGTTGCGGAGCTTGACCGAGCCTTCACCGGAGCGGCCGATGATGACGCCCGGGCGCGAGGTCTTGATGACGATGCGGAGGGTCTTTTGGTTGCGCTCGATCTCGAGGCCGCCGATGTACATACCGCGCAGCTCCTTTTGGAGGTACTCGCGCAGGAGGATGTCCGCCTTCAAATACTCCTGGTACTTGCCGTCGTCGGCAAACCAGCGATGACGCCAGTCACGGAGGGTTCCCAAACGGTGCGCATATGGATGGACAACTTTAGACATAGGATTATTTCGTTTTCGGCGTTTTGCGGGTCAAAGAAAGCGTGACGTGGCTCGACTTCTTGCGGATGGCCGAGGCGCGTCCGCGAGCACGCGGCATCGAGCGGCGCAGGACGACGCCACCGTTGACCTCGATCTTCGAGATGAAAACTTCACCTGCCGAGGCTCCCGAGTTGGCAACCGCCGACGAAATGAGCTTCTGAAGCGGCAGTGACGCGCGCTTCGGGAGGTTGGCGAGAAGTGCCAGTGCGCGCTCGGCGCTTTTGCCGCGCACGAGGTCAGCGACAAGACGCACCTTGCGCGGAGACTGTCGGTAGCTGTTGAGTGATGCGGTTGCGTCTGCCATAAATGTTTATTTTTTCTTTGCGGCTGCGCCCTTAACGTCGGTGGCTGCCTTGGCTGCCTGTGCCGAAGCGATCTCAGAGGCCTTGGCCTTCTGTTCCATCTCCTTCTGCATCTTACCGCCGTGGCGGAGGAACTTCTTCGTCGGCGAGAACTCACCCAGGCGATGACCCACCATATCCTCGGAGACGAGAACTTCGATGTGGTTTTTACCGTTGTGCACGCCAAACTTGAAGCCGACCATCTCCGGGGAAATCTGGGAGCGGCGCGCCCACGTCTTAATAACCTCAGTCGTCTGTGGCTTTTTCCCCTCAATCTTCTTGAGGAGTTTCTCGTCTACGTATGGTCCTTTATTTAGAGATCGTGCCATGAAGCAATGTAAAACCCGCTACTGCGGGATTGAAACGATACTACAGGATATGGCGCCAAGAGTCAAATGATTGCGCCAAAACAGGCCCTGGGGTACTATCAGCGCGGCTGCACACAGGAGTAAATATCATGGAAAACACAGGGCCGGATACGCTCCCCCTCCCCTTGAACGATGCTGAGTACTGGCAGGCCCAGGCCGACAACCGCGTCTGGGACGGGTTGCGGTTTTTGAACAAAGCCGCGCCCTGGGGCTGGAAGTGGAACTGCTTCTCCCTCAACCCTGAGGGTAAACTGAGCTTTCACGCCCTCTCCCAACACAACGAGGAGTGCGTGCTGGCATATGCACTGATGAGCAGCGCCCGGCTTGCGGATGGGCTCGGGTACGTCACCCGCCCCTCAGCCACGTCTCGGCTTAATTTCAGCAGCAACGACCTGGCACGGCTGGGCTTCGATGACGACTTTCACGACGGGGTCGGCGTAACGCACGCCATGCTTAACCGCGCATGGGAGGAGACCTTGCGTGACCGTCTCATCAACCAGTGCTGGCGCTATCGGCACCCGACCGCCATCGACCGCAAGTTTGCGGTCGACGACCGCCCGAGAACGCCCACCTGGCTCGAACGCATGGCCAATATCTAGGCCACTACACACGCTCGACAAACACAGAGACTTCGCCCCGGACACGTAAGTCCGGGGCTCTTTTTATGCGCCCAAAGAAAAAGGCGGATCACACAAAAGTGCGATCCGCCATACCCGAGGGTCGGGCTAGTCTACGTTACAGGTTGTTCAGTCGGCAGCCATGAGCTCATGCTCGCGCTCCACCGCGGTCTAGTACGCCATCAGGCGCGCATTTGCGCCCCGAATGGCCTTGGCACCATGGTTGAAGTAGTCACACCAGACCTGGGTCTCCTCCGCCTCCTCCAATGCGGCAACCCACTGTTTGGCGACGTCGCACGGGTCGTGCAACTTGTGGGACCTCGTCCGCAAGAGCTGCAGCTCGAGGATCTTGGGCGGCACCTTCTCGACCATCTGGGTGTCGGTGAAGCCCGGGAAGAGTCCGGCAACATGCACCCCATATTTGCCCCATTCCTGGAGCAGCGTCTCGATGAGCCCGAGGTAGGCCGCCTTCGCCATCGAGTAGCCAGCCTGGCCGGCGTTGCCGTGCGCGACGATCGAGGAAATGAATCCAATCACAACCTTGAGCGTCGGATCCTTGGCCGAAAGCATGCCTACGTTGAGCAGATGTGCTACCAGCTCACGCGCAAGACAGTACGGCGCCAGAAGGTTGACCTCGAGCACCAGCCGAATGTCGTCCAGACTGGCCAGGACGGCCGGGCGACCATCCTTGGGAGGCTTCACGGTGAACGCATCCCGAGTGATTCCAGCAGCGGTGATGAGCCCTTGGGGTTGGAGACCCCAAATTTCCATCGGTGCCGTAATCAGCGAGTGCCGGAAAGTTGAGTCGGTGACATCGCCGACCATCGCGAACGCTCGTGGACCGAGCTTGTTGGCGAATTCTTGGACGTTCCCGTTCATGTCGGCGAGGAGCACATTGGCTCCACCGTCAAGCAGCTTCGTTACGATTGCGGCACCGATGCTCCATTTGTCGAGCCCGGGGCATGCGCCCGTAACGATAAATGCCTTGCCATTAACCGGGAACTTAGCCATTTCAAGTCTCCAAGGAAGCAGCTCGTCCGACAATCGAGGCGAGCGGTTTTGGCGCCAAACCATTACATGGCTGGTGCAAAAAGCGCTTGTCTCGATACCTGAAATTTGAATGAAAAGAACTTTGCCACTACATTACTACCAACCGTTTGCATGTCAAGGGTTTCTCCTACAAGCCTTGCCATATCAATTATACGAGGTATAATACACACAGAGCACATCAACACCCTTGAACCTGAGAGGTTTACCATGAGCTTCGTATGGAACGCTGATTGCCCGCAAAGCTTGCTTCCAGGCAAGCCCGATCGAAGAACCTGGATGATGGCACAAGCAGTCGCCGCAACCGCGGTCGAGCTCGATGCCCGCTTCCCCGACTGGTACACGCGCATGTGCGTCTGGCAGATGCCGCCGGCATGCAGTCTACGGTCTTTGATCCCGGTGCTGGGTCCCGTTCATCCAGCCGACGAATCGTCCTTTCGGCTGTTTGCGACCACTATTAGGGCGCTCGTGCAGACGCCCGCAGGTGCAGTTGCCATTGGCGTACTGGCGTTCGGCAACACGATCGACGACCTGAGCGGCATTTGGCAAGCCGAGATCGAGGCACGCCTCGCAAACGACCCCGAGGCACGCCTCAGACTGGGCGTGTGACGACAGCAAAGGCGCCCTTTCGGGGGCGCCTTCCACTTTTTTGTATATCGAATTTATTTGCTGCGCTTGCCGACCTTGCGTCGCGAGACGATGAGGTGGTTGGAGTATTTCTTCGGGCTGCGGGTCTTTTGGCCCTTGCCGGTCGGTTTGCCCCATGCAGACTTTGCACGGCGGAGACCCCTGCCCTGGCGACCCTCGCCGCCGCCGTGTGGGTGGTCAACCGGGTTCATTGCGGTACCGCGGACGGTCGGGCGGATGCCCAGCCAGCGCGAGCGACCTGCTTTGCCGATGGTGCGAAGGTGGTGCTCGTCGTTTGAGACCTCGCCGAGGGTTGCCCAGCAGGTGTCGAGGACTTTGCGGACTTCAGAGGACGGCATTTTAAGGTCAGCGTAGCCGTTTGAGCGGGCGATGAGCTCGATGTAGACGCCTGCCGAGCGGCCAATCTTGCCACCGTTGCCTGGTTTAAGCTCCACATTGTAGATGAACGAGCCCACCGGCATATCTTTGAGTGCCATGCGGCTGCCCGGCGTAACCGGCGCTTCGGCACCCGAGAGAACAGTTGCACCGACAGTGACGGACTTGGGGATTAGTGCGTAGCGGCGCTCACCGTCTTTGTAGCAGAGGAGCCCGATGAATCCCGAGCGGTTCGGATCGTACTCGACGCTCTCGACGACTGCCGGAACGATTTTCTTGTACGTAAAGTCGACATCGCGGAAGAGGCGCTTGTGCCCGCCGCCCTTGTGGCGCACGGTGATGCGTCCCGCGTTGTTGCGGCCTACCCCGCGCTTACCGCCGGTCGTGAGCGCCTTGTGGGGCTCTGTGGCGGTCACCTTGCCCTTGAAGGTGACGGTCGTCATGTGACGACGGGACTTGGTATATGGTCGGTACTTTTTCATAATAGTTGATTATGCAATCTCGATAGTCTCGCCCGGCTTGAGGTAGACGTACGCCTTTTTCTCGGTCGCAGCCTGGCCCAAACGGTTGGTGCCGCGAGTGACCTTAACTTTGCCCTTGGTGTTAACAATCGCGATTTTGCGCGGCGTTACCTTGTAGAGCTCGGTGACGGCGCGACCAATCTCCTGCTTGTTGGCTGAGGTCGCGACGTTGAAGACGTAGGCGCCGTGTGCCGAGAGAAATGCGCCCTTTTCGGTGATGCGCGGTGAAAGTATGGTTTGTCCTGCGTGCTTTTTCATACAGTTATGCGGTCTTGATTACGCGCTTCTTCGACAGGGTCTCAACCATGACACCTGGGTTCGCAATGATAAGGTATTTGCTCGAAAGGACATTGAGCGGATTGAGGTTGCGCACTTCCTCGACGTTGATGTTGCCGATGTTGGCAAAGCTCTTCATCGTCGGCTTGTGGACACCTGGGAGCGCAATGAGTGCCGCGTTCTTGGCCTTCGACATCGCGAAGCCTGCCTTGGTGAAGCCCTGGAGCGCGAGCATTGCCTGAGCGGTCTTCGGCTCCTTCATCTCGATCGAATCGACGAAGATAATCTCGTTGTCTTTGAGTTTGCGGGAAAGGGCCACAAGGAGCGCCTTCTGGCGAGCCTGGCGATTGATCTTCTTGGAGTAGTCCTTCTCGTTGCGCGGGCCGTGGGTGACGCCGCCGCCCTTCCAAATTGGGGAGCGTGACGAGCCGTGACGAGCGCGACCTGTACCCTTCTGGGCCCACGGCTTCTTGCCGCCGCCGCGAACCTCGCCGCGATCCTTGGTGTGCGCCGTCGACGTGCGGGCGTTGGCCTGCATCGCGGTGACGACCTGGTGGAGGAGGTCGGCATTCCACTGGACGCCGAAGATGCTCTCCGGCAAGTCGATGGTGCCTACCTTCTTCCCCTCTGTGTTGTAGATTGGTTGTTCCATATAAATTGTCGTTAGCCGCGAATCTCAATCAGCGTTCCTGGGTGACCCGGGATAGCGCCAGAAATAACGATTTCGTTGGTCTCAGGGACGACCTGGAGGACCTTGAGGTTACGAACCGTGACACGGTCCCCACCCATACGACCTGCCATGCGCATACCCTTGGCAACACGACCGCCTGCGCGGCCACCGGAGCCACCGATCGAGCCCGGTGAGCGCTCGGAGTGCTTCTGACCGTGCGAGCGCGGACCGCCATGGAAACCATGGCGCTTAATAACGCCCTGGAAGCCCTTACCCTTGGAAATTGCGGCGACGGTCACCGTGTCCCCTGCCGAGAAGGCCGAGAGGTCGACGACGGCCCCGACTTCGAGTGCCGGAAGCGAGTTGTCGCGGTTGCGATACTCCGAGAAGTGCTTGAGCGCCTTGCCCTTCGCGTGACCCACCTGAGCCTTCGAAACGCGCGACTCTTTGGTCTCGCCCGAGCCGATCTGGATAGCGTTGTAGCCGTCCTTCTCGGTCGTCTTAATCTGTGTAACGACTGCCGGCTCTGCGGTAATAATGGTGGCGGCGTACGCACGACCATCCTCGGTAAAGAGGGTGGTCATCCGGCCTTTGGTGCCAAGTATATATTTCATAATGTTGTCTATTGGTCCCCTCCCTTGCGGGATATATCCGGGACATGGATCAACCCCTATGTAAGAAGTCCCCAGGACTATACACGAAAGCCGCAAAATTCGCAACCTGGCAAGGGCTGGCCGCCCTTTACCCCAAAAAAATGAAGCACCCGGCCGAAATCTTTCGATTTGCGGCCGGGCACCGGTGGGCACGTCGTTACTTATACACAGCGAGATACGGCTCGTCGCCGTCACAGACTACCGTCCCTGCCAACTGACGGTCAGAGTCGCATTTGTGAACGATCACATCCAGTCCCCGGGACATGGCGTCCAAAATCGCTTTGACCAGCTCGTTTGCTGATATTGAGACGACAACATCCTGCGCAACGAATCCAAGCTCGTCTTGGATCGAGAGAGGGACAGCGAGTCCATCCCGCCGGACGACCTCCAAAAGCGAGGCGAGAACTTCGTCGCGCAAGATCGTCGGCGTAGCCAACTGATACACAACATGCGGGCGTGTCAGCGATTCGGGACCCGAAGGTCGAGATAGCTCAACCAATTTTCCATCGACAACGGTCATACCGAAACGCAGACCCATGGGCTTAAGCCACTCTTGGAATTCGCGAATCGTCTTGGGCCCAATATCCGTTATACGGTCCACTTCTTGAACCGACATGCACACAAATTCTAGCAGTGTTTTTTGCCCGCACCGCTCGAAAGCATTTTCCAGAGCGTTGCACGCTCGCGTACTCAAACCAGCTCGTCGAGCCAAAAGCACGACACTCGTTTCGAGAAGCGCGAGGCGTTCCGTAGCAGTTTCGACCATCGTCTTATTCTCCCAAGGGTCAGTCCTGGCTCCATATGTACCACAGCGACCAGCGCGTGTCTATGGGGCGTGACAACGAAACACCCGCCGAGCCAACAAAGGCGGGGCGGGTGGTTCGTATCAGTGGCGTGGAACTAAAACTACATCATCTTGACGTCGATCGTCACGCCCGAGGGCAATGAGAGGTTCGTCAGCGATTCGATCACCTTGGCGTTGGGGTCAAGGATGTCGATGAGGCGCTTGTGGATGCGCATCTCGAACTGCTCGCGCGCGTCTTTGTAGACGAAGGTCGAGCGGTTGACGGTGTACTTCTTGATTTCGGTCGGCAAGGGGATGGGGCCGGCGATCTTCGCGTCGTAGCGAAGGGCGGTCTCCATGATCTGGCGCACCGAGGCGTCGAGAACCTTGTGCTCATAGGCGCGAACCTTGATGCGCAGGCGCTGGACGGCTGCCGGAGCGGCTGCGCTCTTGCGAGGGCGTGCTGCGGGCTTTGCTGCTGCTTTGTCGTTAGTAGCCATAATTGGTTGAGTCTAGTTCTCTCTACCCTGAGCCCGTCGAAGGGCCCTAAATAAAGTAACCTATACTCGGTTGCTTACTAGATGATTAGTTACGTTATGCGACGATTTTCGTGACGACGCCTGCACCGACGGTGCGGCCGCCTTCGCGAACTGCGAAGCGCTGCTTCTCTTCAAGTGCGATCGGGGCAACGAGCTTGACCTTGAAGGTCACGGTGTCGCCCGGCATGACCATCTCGACACCGGTCTGGAGGGTCACCTCACCGGTGACGTCAGTGGTGCGGATGTAGAACTGAGGCTTGTAGCCCGAGAAGAACGGCGTGTGACGGCCACCCTCCTCTTTGGTCAAAATGTAGATTTCGCCCTCGAACTCGGTGTGCGGCGTGACCGAACCGGTCTTTGCCAACACCTGGCCGCGGTGAATGTCTTCCTTCTTGGTACCGCGGAGCAGAATACCCGCGTTGTCGCCTGCCATACCTGAGTCGAGCTGCTTGTTGAACATCTCGATACCGGTGATGGTGGTCTTGGCGGTAGGCTGGAGGCCGACGATCTCGACTTCCTCACCGACCTTGACCTGACCGCGCTCGATACGACCGGTGACCACGGTGCCGCGTCCTTCGATCGAGAAGATGTCTTCGATCGGCATAAGGAACGGCTTGTCGAGCTCACGTGCCGGAAGCGGGATGTAGGTGTCGAGCGTGTTGATGAGCTCGAGAACCTTCTGTGACCACTCGTTGTTGATGTCGTTTGACTCGAGTGCCTTGAGGCCTGAACCACGGATGACCGGGGTGTTTGCGCCATCATAACCCTGCTTGGTGAGGAGTTCGCGGATCTCTTCCTCGACGAGGTCGACGAGGTCCTTGTCATCTACCATGTCGACTTTGTTGATGAAGACGACGATTTTCGGCACACCGACTTGCTTGGCAAGAAGGATGTGTTCGCGGGTCTGCGGCATCGGGCCGTCGGTTGCGGCGACCACGAGGACTGCGCCGTCCATTTGAGCGGCACCGGTAATCATGTTCTTGATGTAGTCGGCGTGGCCCGGCGCGTCGATGTGCGCGTAGTGGCGCTCCGGCGTCCAGTACTCCGAGTGGTGGAGCGCGATGGTGATACCGCGCGCCTTCTCTTCAGGTGCGTTGTCGATCGAATCGACGGCCTCGACGCGTGCGCCGTAGCCCTTGTCCTTTGCGAGGTCAAGCGTGTGGAGGATCGACGCGGTGAGGGTCGTCTTTCCGTGGTCGACGTGACCGATGGTGCCGACGTTTACGTGCGGCTTTGCTCGTTCAAATGATGCCATATGTGGTGCTAATGTAACTAACTTATTAATACTAACAAATGAAAAGCCACGCACTGATGCGTTCTTGCCATACTAACAAACCCGCCGAAAGAGTCAATAAAGCGTCGCCGGCCAACAGGAGGCCGCCCCACCCCCGGCGACTACGGCAAACTAATGGTAAATAGCCCACTCTGCCCTGCCCCGTAGGAGGCGGCGAAAGGGTTGAAGGGGTCGGCCGAGGCTGTGACTTTGATGATGTACTGACCCGCGGGAATGTCGGTACCGCACAGGCCGTTGGGGTAGATCATGGTGCACATGTAGTTTTGCGGATATGCGGGGATGTGCCAGCTATACGAACCGGCGGTGCTTTGGACAACCGCGATGGGGCCGAGATTCTGCCCCGCCTGGGTATACAGAGACAGCATGACACTTGCAGACGCCGGCACCGACCTGTCGGCGAGCCATGCGATCGGCATCTCGCCGCCGCGCGCAAAGGTCGACCCGGCGGCCGGCGCAGTCACCACAATGGCGCTCGTGGTAGATGCGGATTTCGTCGCGACGAACGTTGCGCTCGAACCCCCGACGGCAGTCAGTGTAACGGTATAACTTTGGAAGGTTACGGCCTGGTTAAGCGACATACTGACCGTTTTGGTCGGGTAGTAGAGGCACGCGGTCCCGCGCGGACAGTTCTCACCGAGCACGACTTGTACCGAGCCGTCTGAGATAGCAACCGGCGCGACGCTTAACTGGCCCTGCGACGACTCAATCGCCGTTTGACCAAGATTTACCATAAACGGAGTCCCGAACGTATACCCCGTCGTCGACGGAGTCGGTACAAAACCACCACACAACTGACCCAGTATGAGTGCCCGCGTCAGCGGCCCCACGATGCCTGTGGTCGAAATGCCGTGAGCTGCCTGAAGTACTTTGACTTTCGCAAGCGTGAGCGGCCCGAAGTAGCCGGTGGGGGTGATGCCGAGGTAACTTTGGAGTATCGTAATCTGCCCGTTGGTGTCGCGATCCGACAATCCGCGCGAGAGGTTGCCGCCTTGAAGTGCGCACAGAAGTGTGGGTGCCGCAGGCTGCAGCAGCACCGAGCCACCCAGGTCGGCCGCCACCGCCTGCACCGTGGCCGAGTCAGCCCCGAAGGATGAAAGCAGCCCAAGAATCGCCGCGGTCTGTGCCGCCGTAAGCCCTGCCGCACGAACCGGCGTGGCACTACCAAACACCATTGCACACACAATCAACCCAAATACGATGCCTTGTATCGCTTTTTTCATATAAATGAGTTCTACGTTAGTGCGCATGTATATAGAAAAACAGTAGCACACCCAAACAATGCGCGAGATGAAGCGGCACAATGAAAATCGCCCGACCATAGTAGGCCGGGCGAGTTTCAAAACACGTAATTGGTACGTTTATTTGCGCTCTGCGACAATCGCTGCAGCGACGTTTGCCGGGACGACCTCGTAGTGGTCGAACTCCATGGTAAAGCCGGCGCGGCCTTCGGTCATCGAGCGAAGAAGCGTCATGTAGCCGAACATCTCTTTGAGCGGCACCATCGCCTTGATGGCGCGGTTAAGGCCACGGTCCTCGATCTTCTCGATTGCGCCGCGCTTGCCCGAGAGGCTGCCGGTGACGTCACCCATGAATTTCTCTGGGGTGACGACCTCAACCTTCATGATCGGCTCAAGCAAGACCGGCTTTGCAGCCTTGGCTGCATCCTGGAAGCCCATCGATGCGGCGATTTTGAAGGCGATTTCCGAGGAGTCGACGTCGTGGTAGGAACCGTCGTAGAGCTCGCAGGAGATGTCGACCATCTTGAAGCCGGCGACGATGCCGCGCTCCATAGCCTCGCGGACACCCTTCTCGACCGGGGCGATGAACTCCTGGGGAACGACGCCGCCTTTGATGTTGTTGATGAATTCGAAGTGGTCCTCGCGGGTGACGTTCTTGGCAATCTTTGCACCCTCCTCGAGTTTTTCGAGCGGCTTGATGCGCAGACGCACGTGACCGTACTGACCCTTACCGCCGGTTTGCTTGATGTACTTACCTTCGGCTTCAGCCTCTTTCTGGATGGTCTCGCGGTATGCCACCTGCGGCGCACCGACGTTGGCTTCGACGCCGAACTCGCGCTTCATGCGGTCGACGAGAATTTCGAGGTGCAGCTCACCCATGCCGGCAATGAGGGTCTCCATGGTCTCGGCATCCGAGGTCACCTTGAAGGTTGGGTCCTCATCGGCGAGTTTCTTCATCGCCATACCCATCTTCTCTTGGTCGGCCTTTGTCTTCGGTTCGATGCGCAGCTGGATAACCGGCTCAGGGAACTTGATCTGTTCGAGTGCGATTTGGTTGGTCTCGTCGCAGAGCGTGTGCGAGGTCTTGGTTTCGGCAAGACCCACGGCTGCGGCGATTTCGCCGGCGAAGACGCGCTTCACTTCCTCGCGTTCGTTTGCCTGGAGGCGGACGATGCGGCCGAGGCGCTCCTTCTTGCCTGTGGTCGAGTTGTAGAGGTATGAGCCCGCCTCAACCGAGCCTGAGTAGACGCGGAAGAAGGTCAGCTGCCCCACGAACTTGTCGGCCTGGAGTTTGAAGGCCAAGGCACAGAACGGCTCGTCGTCGGAGGGCTTGCGGAAGACTTCCTCGCCGGTCACTGGGTTAATACCCTTCACTGGCGGGAGGTCGATCGGCGACGGGAGGTAATCGACGACGGCGTCGAGGACCAACTGCACGCCGCGGTTTTTGAGCGCCGAGCCGGTGTAGACCGGGAAGATCTTGTTGGCGATGACGGCTTTGCGAAGCGTCGCTTTGAGTTGCTCGAGTGTCGGCTCCTGACCGTCGAGGTAGGCGGTCATGAGTTCGTCGTCGTGTTCGACGATCTTCTCGACCAACTTTGCGCGGTAGAGGTTGGCGTCGGATTTGTGGTTCTCGGGGATGTCGTACGGAATGACGGTCTCGCCCATCTTGCCCTCGAACTTGTATGCCTGCATGGTAAGGAGGTCGATCATGCCGTCGAAGTTTTCCTCCGAGCCGATCGGGAGCTGCATGCGCACCGCGTTGGGAGTGAGACGGTCAAGGATCGACTGGTAGGACTTCTCAAACGAAGCGCCCATGCGGTCCATCTTGTTGATGAAGCAGATGCGCGGCACGTTTGCCTCGTCGGCGTAGCGCCAGTTGGTCTCGGACTGCGGTTCGACGCCGGCCACGCCGTCGAAGACGACGACCGCACCGTCCAAAACGCGCATCGAGCGCTTCACCTCAACGGTGAAGTCGATGTGCCCCGGAGTGTCGATGATGTTGAAGCGATACTTCTTAGAGGGGTCCTTTTTGTCGGGCTCGTCTGACTTTGACCAGAAGCAGGTGATAGCCGCCGCGGTGATGGTGATACCGCGCTCGCGCTCCTGCTCCATCCAGTCGGTGGTGGTCTGACCGTCGTGCACCTCGCCGATCTTGTGCTGGCTGCCGGTATAGTAGAGGACGCGTTCAGACGTCGTGGTCTTTCCCGCGTCGATGTGGGCGATGATTCCGAAGTTTCGAACCTTCTCCAGGGGGTAATCTCTAGTTGGCATACGTGATTTTAATAAAGTAAAAAGGCGCCCAAGGCGTACCCGTAGAATACCCGAAAGTCCTAAAATTACAAGCCGCGGTCATAAAAAAGACCTGCCGTTGGTACGACAGGCCTAAGGTTATAAGGCGTCCCCTGTTAGCGGGTTGGTGCACCATGATGCGGGGCGATGGCGTCGAGCGCCTCCCCTGCGGTCAGGATGCGCAACCGTCCGGCGTCTCGTGCAGCGACCGCGCACTGTGCGATAGTCTCAAGCGCCGAAACACTGACTGCATTCTCGTCGTCTTGAGCCTGATTCGGGTGCTCGAGGATGTTGTGGAACTCCAGCACGTACCACACGCCCCGCGCGATTGCCTCGTCGATGTACTTGCACACCCGCTCGGGGGTGGGCTCATCGCGCGTCACCCCAAGACGGGTGACGCGGTAGGGGTCGAGCGACTTCATGCCGTTGAAGCCGGCGATCTCGAGCCCCGGCCACCACACCCCCAACTGTGCCCGATACAGCGCACGGATGACGTCCAACGTACGTTCGTTGAACGCACCCCCAGGTGAGGCGAACACCGTCGGCGCCACGCCCACCTTTTGCTGGATGATGCTTTTGGGTCGCACGATCTCGGCAAAAAGTTGCCGTTCCGAGACCTGCGTCAGGTTGGGGTGTGTGACCGAGTGCGCGCACACCTCCCACCCTGCCGCGAGCAACTCCTTAACCTGCGACCAGGCCATGAGCGACCATTTCGTCTCAAGTGCCCGCGGCCCCGGGGTGTCTGACATCTCGGGAGATGCCAAAACGCACGCCGTGGCTGGGATACTCCGCGATTTGAGCACGGGGAATCCCAGCCGGTACTGCGACAGCAACGAGTCATCGAAGCTGAAGGTAAGAATCGCCTGGTCGGCCGCTTTTGCCGACCAGGGAGCAACGCAACAAGCCAAAACCGCGAGGACTCGCGCGAATGCGAACCTCATTGTGTGTACTCCTTTCTGTTATCAGGCACGCAGTTGATCGCCAATGAGAGCATCTGCCCCATGAGCGGCGGTACAATCACCGGCCAGTACGTGTAGAGCGCCCAGACCCCGATGGCAAACAGTGCAAAGCGTGGCCAGCGCATCATAATCCCCACCATGAGGAAGAGGTTGGAGAAGAAGAACATAGCTACTTCTCCTTACCCTTTATCAGCGGATAGAGATCCCAGTTGCTCCACCACGTCACAAAGACCATGCCACCAACGCCACTGTGACCGCCACGCCAGTAGGCTTGCTCGAAGGCCCGCACACCGACGTCGACCGCCGTGTTCCCGATGACGGTGCGCAGCTTTACGCCAACACCCGGCGAGACGTAGTTGTTCCACTTGTCCCCCGCCGAATCGAGATTAAACCGCATATCGACGAACGTGTTGAAGGTCGTCCGTTCGTGATTGAATCGAAACCAGTCGATACCCTGCTCCACCTTCATATCCAAGATCGCATTGCCGCGATCGGTGAGCCCCGGACTCCCAAATGGGATGTACGTGGCACTCCCCCACGTGTAACCCGGCATCGCCAATGGTTCGGCGAATGCGGGCAAAGCGTGAAGCCCCAGTGCGAAAACGCCAATGAGCGCCAGCACCGCCAGACGAATCGTACGCATGAAGACTACTCCTTGTTCTCTTGTTGACCCAAACCACTCGCTTAGTAGCGCTGCACCCTCGTCCAGTGCATGACGCTACGCCGCAGTACAAAGACCTCCACGAACGACCAGATGTACGTCAATTGCAGGATGTAGAACACCCAGAAGTACGTCGGCAGTTTGTAGAAGACGTCCGCTCTGCCACTTTTTATCCACGCGTAGAGCGCCATCGTCACGAAGAATCCCGCCTCGAACACGCCGCAGGCGATGAGCATCTTCTGCGTCGCAAAGAACAGCAGCGGCGGCAGAATCGTCCATCGGTTGATAAGCAGCGCATCAAGCAGCATGAGGCAGAGCATGACGTCCACCTTTTGCCAGTTGCCCAGGAGCAGCACGTGGTGTTTTTTTACCACCTGCCATCCACCGCGCTGCCAGCGCAAGACCTGTTTGATGTAGCCTTTGAGCGTCGCCGGATCCTGCGTGTAGACCATCGCCTCTTGTACATAGACGATTTTCTTACGCAGGCGCTGGACCTGCATCGTAAGATCCATATCCTCGGCCAACGTGTCGCTCGTGTACGTGAGGCACCGCAACACGTCGCTGCGATAGAGCGAGGCGCAGCCGGGGGCGACGAACACCGTCCCCTGCTTTGACTGACCCATCTTGTAGAGGTCGTGCCCGATCGTGTACTCGAACGTGCGCAGCGCCGTGATGTAGGTCCCCACCTTGGAGCGCACTTGCCCCAAGAAAAGACTCACCTCGGGCTGACGCAGCGCCGCATCTTCCAAGACGGCGAAATACTGAAGGTCGACTTCGGTATCCGCATCGAGAAAGGCGACGTAGTCGTAGCGGTCGCATATGGAAAAATGTGCGATCGCGGCGTTCAGCGCGGCGGATTTACCGCCGTTTTTGGTGAGCGCGAGCAGGTTGACCCCGCAACGCGCCACGATACGCGGTGTGTCATCAGTCGACGCATCGTCGACGACGTAGATATCTGCCGGATTTCGCCCCGCCTCCATGAGCGCCCCAAGGGTGGCCTCGATGACCACGGCCTCGTTATGGGCTGGCACAAGCACTGCGATGCGCATGGTCACCTCCTTTCATCTAACCGTTCTGACAAAGAACCGTTAACTGTTCATTATCGTGACGCGAGTTTCCTGTAGTTTGTCTGAAGTTGCCTACTCTTGGATGAGTTGGTACGCGAGTTTATGTGAATCGTGACGGATGAGTCCCTGCTCGAGACCCGCTTCATTGAAAAAATCGCCGTACACGATCCGCTTCGTTTTTTCGGCGACCCGCTCGCGTACCGGCGCCGAGAAATCGACGGGAAACGAGCGGTCGATTGCCGCATAGGTCGCAAGCACATCGTTCGGCGGCAAGACCGTATTGACGATGACGGAATCAAACTGCTCGCGCCCCACGCCATAGGCAAGCAGCGTATCGACGAAATCCGCGACCGTAAAATCGCGCGTCTCGGAGGACTTGGTCATGATGTTGCACACGTAGACGAGCCTGGCCTTCGACTCCGCGATCGCCTTTTGAATCCCCGACACCAGCAGGTTGGGAACAATCGACGTGTAGAGGTCGCCCGGCCCCAGCACGATGACGTCGGCCGCGATGATGGCCTCGGCTGCCTCGCGCGTAATGAATGCCTGCGGCTCGAGCCACACGCGCCCGACCGTGCGCGCATCCTCGACGCTGCGCGTATCGATGAACCCTTCGCCGCACACGACCTCGCCATCGGAGAGTTCGGCGCACACGTGCGCACTGTTAATCGAAATCGGCAACACTTCGCCCTGCACCCCGAGCGCCCGCCCGATGCGGCGCGTCCCCTCGATCGGCCCCCAGTTTTGCTCGGCCGCCAACAGCAGCAGATTGCCGAGACTGTGGTCTGACAGCGACGAGCCGTTCTTGGCGAAGCGGTGATTGAAAACCGTGCGCAGCGTGTCGTTGGAGTCGTCGGCCATGGCCAAGAGGCAGCGCCGAATGTCGCCCTGCGGCAGAGCCCCAAACTCGTCGCGCAACTTCCCCGTCGAGCCGCCACTATCAAACACGGTGCAGATGGCCGTCTGATGCACGGGGTACCCATGAAGCCCGCGATTGACCGTAAACCCGCCGGTCCCGCCCCCGATCGTGACGATTCGTTTTCCGATCATGCAATAAAAAGAATAAGTAAGCGCACACTTAAGCAAACCGCTATCGGCCTGTCATATACATGAACTCCGCGCACCACCCCGAAGTTTCGCCCCCAGTATACACAACACCTCCCGAGAATCCCTCGGGAGGTGTTGTTTGAAAGTTGAGATTGAAATTACCAAGCGAAGTGGGCGAAGGCTTTGTTGGACTCTGCCATGCGGTGCGTGTCCTCGCGCTTCTTGACTGCCGGTCCTTCATTGTTGGCTGCTGCGATGAGCTCCTCGGCGAGGCGCTTGTGCATCGCCATACCCTTGCGGGCGCGAGCTGCGGCGAGAATCCAGCGGAATGCGAGAGCCTGCTTGCGCTCGGGGCGAACCTCGCGCGGGACCTGGTAGTTGGCTCCACCGACGCGGCGGGAGCGAATTTCCATGGCCGGGGCGACGTTGCGGATCGCCGTCTCGAAGACCTCGACCGGATTCTCGGTCTTGGTGCGCTCCTTGAGCACCTCGAGTGCGTCGTAGACCACCGCGCGGGCGGTCGACTTCTTGCCGTCGAGCATCACGGAGTTAATGAACTTCTCGATACGAATCGAGCCGTACTTGGCATCCGGAGAGACTTCTGGTCGTTTCTTAATTGGTCGTCGCATAAATGTAGATTACTTGTGGTGAGTTCGAACTATTTCTTCTTGCCCTTAGCGGCAACAGCGCCTGCTTTGCCCTTCTTCACACCGTAGCGGCTGCGCGACACGTTGCGCTTGTCGACTGCGGCTGCGTCGAGACGACCGCGGACGACCTGGTAGCGGACGTTGATGTCCTTCACGCGGCCTGCGCGAATCATAACGACCGAGTGCTCCTGGAGGTTGTGTCCCTCGCCCGGGATGTAGGCGGTGATTTCCTGACCGTTGGTCAAGCGAACGCGGGCGATCTTACGAATAGCTGAGTTAGGTTTGCGAGGCGTCATGGTCGTCACTTTCGTGCAGACACCACGTTTAAACGGCGACGGATAGAAAATCGGGCGGTTTTGGAGCAGGTTGAAGCCACGCATAAGTGCGGGCGACTTGGACTTGCTCTTCAATTGTGTGCGTCCTTTGCGGACAAGCTGTGATATACGTGCCATTGAGATTAAATAAACGCCATACGGCGCTTGTCCGCTACTGTACTACAGGCGACCAAATTGTGCAAATGCCGACGCGAAAGGCTATTTCTGCAGCGCGCCGTACTCCCCCGCGTAGGCTTGGCAGACCTCTTTCATGAGGCCCGGGCCCTCGAAGACCATGCCGGTTATGAGTTGCACAAGGTCGGCGCCGGCGCGGAATTTTGCAAGGGCGTCTTGGCCCGAAAAGATGCCGCCCACGCCAATAATGGTGAAACGCTTTCCGTACGCTTGGCGCGTGCGGGCGATAAGGTCGTTTGAAATCGCGAAACAGGGCTTGCCCGAAAGGCCACCGCGGTACACCTTGGGCGCATCCTCTGGGTGGTCGAGCTGGCTGTAATCTTTGTTGAGGTTGCCAATGATGACGCCCTGGTAGGGAGATTTGTCGATAATCTGCAACAATTCGTCGAATTCGGGCCACGCCAGGTTAATGGGCATCTTAAAGTAGACGGGCTTGGTCGTGGGAATCTGCTGCATCCCGGCGATGAGTTTGGGCAGCAGGCGCGGAGAGGCGAAGGTTTCGCCGTCTTTGCCGCAGAAGGAGTTAGGGCACGAGATGTTGATCGTATAGTAGTCGCCCACCCCGGCCTCGTTCATCTTTCGGTACGTGTCGAGGTAATCCTGAAGTGCCGCCTCGTCGGTTGAAACCGCCGCACTGTTGGTGGCGGCGATTGAGATGCCGACCACGTAGCCGGGCGCGCGCTTGGTGCGCAAGAGTTTTTTGATCGTTTTGACCGCGCCCTGGTTGCGCAAACCCTTAAAGATGATGAGGCTTTTGTTTCGAATGAGACGCGTTTGGCGCGGTTTGGGGTTCCCTTCGCACGGGAGCGCCGTGACCGAACCCACCTCCTCGCCCCCAAACGAGAGGCTGCCCAAAACCCGGGTCAGCCGCGCGTCGCAGTCAAAACCCGCCGACAGTAACACCGGCCGCTCGTAGCGCACGCAGTCGACGACTTTGGCAATGTCGGGGCCGCGGTATCCGTAGATTCGTGAGAGTACCCAGCGCACAGGCGGCAGGGCGCCGCAGACTTCGCCCAGAACCAAGACCAAGGCGTGCATGTGTTCGGGATGAATGCGAAAGAAAATCGGCTTGAGGATCGTTTTATAAAACATCCCCCCATTATATGCCACACTCGCGCTTTGCGGATGAGCTATATAGACACCCCGGTGAGCAACGAAAACAATCCATAGACCACATGGTCAAAGACGGGCACCAAGAAGAAGTAAAAGAGGAGCATCAGCAGAATGGTCCCTGAAAGGACGCCGAGGCGCTCGAAGCGGGCACGAAATCGGTCGTAGATATGCCCCGCGGCACCGGGGAGCAGCCCCGAGAGAACCTTCGAGCCGTCGAGGGGTGGGATTGGCACAAGATTAAATATCGCCAACACGATGTTGGTGAGCGCGATGATGGCGCAGGCACTGATGGCCGCTGCAGGCAGCGTCGCGCCCCCGAAGCGAATGGCAAACCCGAAGACCAACGCCAACGCGATGTTGGTCAGGGGCCCCGCCGCCGCAACCCAAGCCTCGTCGTATTTACCCGAGAGATTGTGCGGGTTGTAAGGCACCGGCTTGGCGTAGCCAATGAGCATAGGTGAGCCCGACAATTTAAGAAGAAGCGGCAGGAAAATCGATCCCATGGGGTCGATGTGTTTTAAGGGGTTGAGGGTCAATCGGCCTTGGAGGCGCGCCGTAGGGTCGCCCAAATAGTTAGCCATGTAGCCGTGCGCCACCTCGTGGAGGATGACCGAAATGATGAGGATAAGCACCGAGAAAATGACGTCGGCTTGCATAGTCGTGAAATCATGATACCATGGCTTGGTCTCTAATATCCATATATGGCAAAAGTCTGTCCAATCACCAATAAGGGCTCCCAAGTCGGCGGCGGCTACAGCAACCGTATTCGTGCTACCAAGTTCAACCCGACGGGCAAGGTCCGTCGCCAGCCGAACTTGCAAAAGAAGCGCATTTTCGTCCCCGAGCTTAACAAGACGCTGACCCTGACCATCTCGACCCAGGCTATCAAGACGATCGCCAAGAACGGCGCCTACCACACCCTCAAGAAGGTAGGCCTCATATAAATCTCCTTACTTTTCAACATAGAAGTCGAAACGCCGCCCCATTTTGGAGGCGGCGGTTTTCGTATCAAAACTTATACATGACTGTTCCTATTACGTTAGGATTGCTCTCACGTTTCAAAAAGACACCTTGGTGTATCTCGAACCCGAACGTTGCCTCAACGCGCTTCTTACCTGACGGCACCTGTTTGACGCAATACGCGAAAAACGAGACGACTGCGACTTCTTTTCGCAAGACTACTGAGCGTAAAAACCGCGCATCCCTCGCCATAAGTATGCCGAATCGTGGCGGTCCTGGTTGTGCACGCAGCAAGCTGTAAAAAACACCATCCACCAGCCCCGTGAGCAGGTTCCCAGGGACAATAGGACCTGCGACACCCATGAATCTGCGCACCAAGTGCATGGTCTACATGCACAGGATTATCTTCTTCCACGATACTTGCATATTCCGGCACGACCGATGCCAATATCTGTCGTGTACCAATGAACACGGGCTCAGTCGCGCCAAGCACCGCTTCAAGCGTGACCTGCGTGGGTATGGTGATGACCGATTCTGTCGCGCCATCCATGGAACACCTCTGACTTCAACACTCAAACCGGCAAAGACCGGACTACGTAAAACGATAGGCCCAATCTGAAGTCGCGTCAACAACATGTTTGCAAAGGTCGGTCCTTCGCACGCGACCTGTTCACAGAGTGCGAAACGGTTTCGCCGACTTCCACGACATCGCAAACACGGCACGCATCGTCTCGGCAATCGTCGCGTCTTCGATGCGAACGGCGAACATATTCATATCCTGCAGACGAAAGAGTGCCACGACGTTACCAAAAACGACCGTGTCATTCTCAATTCCCTCTGCAGTCGCGAGCCGCGCTTGGTAGGTCGGGCCCGACACTTTGGCGACCAGTCGCGAGTACCGCCGGGACGCCTTCGTGTCGGCAATAATCTCCCGAACGCCGACTCCCTTGTCGTGAATGACCTCGCACAGGCGCATATACCCGTCATGAAACGGCGGATACACCTCCCCCACATTCGACCACGTGCAGAGACTGTGCACCTGCTCCATTTCTTTGTACAAGCTTAGTATCGCCTCCTTCCCCTCAAGCAGGCGCACCTGCGGCTTCCCCAGTGCATCGGCGCGGGATGCAAGCAATTTCGGCAACGCCGTCTGAAACGTCGCGAGATTGTGCTGTAGTGACTGCTCCAGCACGTGCGGATCGGCAGCGCGAAAAAATCGCCGTTTGTTTATGGTCAACGACTCGAAGAGCCCGCGGCGAGTGAGCTCGTCGAGATACAGGTAGACGGTCGGACGCTTGAGCCCCGAGACACGGGCGAGCTCCTGCACGGTCGTCGTCCCCAGCGACACCCCGGCCACATACAACGCGCCCTGTTTTTCGGAAATACCAAGTGAGGTGAAAAGTGCTGTTTGCATATATCACGCATAGTAAGCAGAATACATATTCTGTCAATAATCCTGACACATGTGTGCGCTACTGGTATTGCATACCAACGTTTTATTAGATTTGAATGTGCTAAAAAACCAGCCACTGCTGACTATTCTTAGTCATCACTCTATGCTCGTGCGTAGAAGTCTGGCACTCGCTTGGCTCGCAACTTTTTGACGGAGGCTCGATATGTCTAGAATAACCAATATTGTACTAACTTCGGTGATTTGCTCATTACTTGCATTCGGATTCTTCTGCGTCTTTCTGGTTCTCTATCTCACCGGTTTTTTTATGTTCGTTTACGATGCAATACTGTATTGTTTGTCCGGTCATTACTGGTTATTAGGAAGGTAAATCATCAGCCGGCGCCTATTGTGGGCGCCGGTACATTCTTTACTTTGACCGTCGAACTCACTTTTACTGCACCCGCCAAAAGTGGGTGCCGTCGGATTCAAAGAGAACCGTGCCATCGCGGTCGGTGCGAAACACACTCGCGCCGACGGCGGCCAACTCATCGAGCGGTTCTTGGTTTGGCAGATGGTACATATTTTTTGCGGCAACCTCGATGACCGCGTCTGTGGGATGAACAGCATTAATGATAGTTGCGTCGCTTGCGGTCTTCGACCCGTGGTGGCCAACTTTGAGGATGTCACTTTTCAATTCACCGTCGGCTTGGCTCGCAAGTGTGTCCATCATTTCTTTAGGAAGATCTGACGTAAATAAAACAGAGGTTGAGCCATAGCTGAGGCGCGCCACGATTGCGCCATTGTTGGCGATGTTTTGATTGAGCGTCGAGACGTCGTGGTCGGGGTACAAAATTTGAAGCAATGCCCCGCCACCCAAATCAATGGCCATGCCCCGGCGCGCGATGTAACGCGCGACGTGGTTGTCGGTAATTTCTTTCTCCAATGTCGTCGCTGTTTCGGTATCTTTGGGGATGCCCGGCTCGATGAAGTCGGTCACGGTGTAGCGCTTGAGCAGATCGACGAAGCCGGTGATGTGGTCGGAGTCGGGATGGGTCTCGAGGAGTGCATCAATCGAGCGATCAAATGGTGGCATCACTTTTGGCAGCGCAGGCAAAAGCGAGTCGTCGGGGCCGCCGTCGATTATGAGCTGGCGACCGGTCGGCGACTCGATGTAGATTGCATCGCCCTGCCCCACATCGAGAAAAGCCACCCGCAACACCCCGCGTGGCGTCGCTGCCAGCACCTGTATCCACACGAAAATCAAAACTGCGAGCAAGATACACAAAAGCGAGAGTCCCGCGGCGCGCGTGCCGATATGAGGCAGCTTCATACACCCCTAGTGTATACTGAGGGCACCCACTACAAATCAATTGTTAACATCATTTATGGCCTACCAAGAACGAACCTTTACCCTCCCAGACCTCGACGGCTTATCGAAAGCCTCGATCGACGCGCACCTGGGGCTTTACGCAGGCTACGTTAAAAATTGTAACCAACTCGAAGACACACTCGGCGTTTTGCGCGCTGATGCCGAAAAAAACACGCACGCGATCGCCGAGCTGACGCGCCGCCTGCCCTTTGAATGGAACGGGATGCGCATGCACGAGTACTACTTCGCGCAGTTCGAACATCAGGCAGCAGCACTCGACCACGATGGCGCGCTGGGGTTGGCACTCGCCGAGCAGTTTGAAAGCGTCGAAACCTGGGAGAAGCAATTTCGCGCCGTGGGTGCCATGCGCGGCCCGGGCTGGGCGGTCCTCTATTTTGACCCGAACACTAAGACGTTTGAAAACATTTGGGTCGCCGAGCACCACCTGGGCCACCTCGCCGGCCTCCCCATCATTCTCGCCCTCGATGTCTGGGAGCACGCCTTCCTGCTCGACTATGGCACCACCGCGCGCGGCAAATACATCGACGCGTGTTTCAAAAACTACAACTGGTCAGTGATGGAGGAGCGCTTCGCCGCAGCGACTCACACGCACGAGGCGTAACGTTACGCCAACGTTTGCCGATACTTCCCCACCGCAAAAATGGTGAGCGGGATGTAGAGCAGGGCGACGATCCAGGCAGAGAACTCGGGCACCACCGCCACTCCGAAAGGGATGGCGGCTGTTGTTTGTGCCACCAGCATCATGTAGCGAAGGAGTATGGTGGTTGCGAGTGCGGGGAGGAGTGCGAGCGCAGGTGACACAAAAGCAACAACGCCGGCGATGAAACCGAAAAGCATCGCCATGGGGACGACGGGAAGACCGAGCACATTAGCGGGAACCGAGAGAAACGAAAGGACGCCCGTGAAATAGAGCAGCGCGGGGAGCACATATATTTGTACCGAGATGGTCGATGCGGCGATGGAGCGTACCGACTCGTACTTGGTTAGAAACGCAGGTAACCGCGACTCGACCCAGGGCGAGAGGGTGATGAGGCCGAAGGTGGCGAGCACACTGAGAATGAATGACGGATCAAACAAAAGCACGAGCGGGTTCCACAGAATCATTGCGGCGGCTGCAATGACGAGCGAGCGCAGCGCCACACTCGAGCGATGGAGGTAGCGGGCAAGCAGTGCAATCAGCGCCATGATGCAGGCACGGATGGTCGTGGCACCGCCACCCGACAGCAGCGCGAAGGCGATCATAAGGATGGCGCCCAGCGAGAAATTAAAGACCCGCGGCAAAAACGAGAGCGAGCGAAAGACGGCTTCTGAAACGATCGAGATGTTGTAGCCCGAGAGCACCACCACATGGACGAGGCCGCTGGCAATAAACGCATTGGTGAGCTCTTTTGAAATCCCATGCCGCTCGCCCAAGAGAATGCCTTCAAGAAGCGACCCTTCGGGCTCTTGCATGACACGCTCGAGCGACTGCTCGAACGAATGCTTAAGTGCAAACAAAAAACGCTGCACCGACCAATGACCCGGCGTCACGTGCACAAGTGACGCTTTCTGCATCTGTACTGAGATGCCACGCACGCGCAGGTAGGCTGGGTGGTCGAAGGTGTGCCCCGTGTCGGTCTCGAACGTTTCGGGCAGAGTGAGCGGCCCCTTCACTGTCACCGTATCGCCATATGAAACACTCGCATCGCGATTCACGAGCGCGAGCAAGGTACCGTTCGCGAGAACACCGTTCACTTGTTGGACCTCAACCGTAAGATGCTGCGAGGTTTCGCGCCGATCAGGGTCATCGCTAACGATGCCGACAACGCTCGCGCTCGCATCGACGTAGGACGGGAGCGTTTCATCGGCCGCGCTCTGAAGCACCGCATCAGCACGAAGAATCCCCAATGCCGCAGCCGCGCACAGCATTACCGCGAGAAACACCGTCGGGCGTTTGCCGAGAATCGCGACCAAGAGCGCGCATAGTCCGCACAGCAGCAGGGCGATACCACAAACGAACCCCGCATGAAATACCAGCACCCCGGCGACGCCGAGCGCGATACCACCCGCAACGATATAGAGCGATGCGCCGGTCACATTATTTTAAAAATTACGAAGAGAACGAACGGATGATGTCCTGCTCTTCGCTGGGCGACGTGGCCTTTTTAAAGCGCGCCTTCTTGCCGCGCACCCGCGCCTCGCACTCGCTCCAGGTTTTGTGCGTCATAACCTTGCCGTCGACCGAACTGATGTAGGAGTACGCCTTGGCCGACGAGCGCGACTTAGTCTTGGCCTTCGCCTCGTGCAGCTCCGCGTCATGCGTGATGTTCGTGATGTCGACGGTGTATGCGGCGCGCGATCCGTCATAGAGCGAAACCGGCTTCTTCTCGGCAAAGTCCGAGGCAATCGTGTCGACGCGCTCGTTGCCCGCGATGCCGATGTGGCCACCGACGTACGTCCAGGTGATACGCCCCGCGCAGGCATCCTTGGCGGCAACCAACTGCTGCCACAAATCTTGGTTGAGAACCTCTTTGTTTTGCGAAGTCATCCACCCGCGCGATGCCCAGCCGCGCACCCACTTGGTGATGCCGTTAATCACATACGAGGAGTCGGTGTGCACGGTGATCGGCGCCTCGGGCAGTGTTGCGGCATACGCAAGCGCCTCGGCCGCAGCCAACAGCTCCATGCGATTGTTGGTCGTATGATCCTCGCGCCCGCCAAGTTCGCGTACCGAGTCCTTGCTTGCCACCAAGGCACCCCAGCCCCCGCGCCCCGGATTCCCTTTCGATGCCCCGTCGCAGTAGATGATGATGCCTTCCATAGTAGGTAGAGTATAACGCAAAATTGTGGTAGGTTGTGCCAAGACTGCAACGAGGAACAACGAAATGAGGCTTAATGGGAAAATGTGAGGCTGTTTTGCCACACCATGGCCCAACCACAACGCAACAGCTACAATCAAGGTATGACTACAAAAAAAGTGTCCCAGGTGTGCGTCTGTGCGCACCAAAAAGAATGGCAATTTTAGAG
>CAISEE010000047.1 GCA_903884345.1 Candidatus Adlerbacteria bacterium
AACTCACTCGATGGTTCGTTCAAGAAGGTGAAGCTTGCGGTTGCCGTGCATTCGGGGCTCACGCATGCGCGGCGGATGAAACTTATCACGACACTGCTTTCGCCGCCTGCATAGCCTCACATTTTCCCATTAAGCCGAAAATTCGGAGAGATTTTTTATTCTGAAACGGGGACCGTTTATATGGTGGCCGACGAGTCTCGATTGCACATGTGGCAATGCTTGGCATGCGTAATGCCAATGTAGACGGCCGCGATGCCGACCAAGAGGTATGTGAGACCCTCGAGGATCGGCCATGACCCAAAGAGGATGTTCACCAGGTTAAAGTTATAGCCCAAGAGGCCTCCTATCGCGATGAGTCCCCAATTGATGCCGCCGACGATGAGCAGTACGAACGCAACGATGTGAAATGTTTTCATACAAATGAATCGTTATGAACTTAAACGGCTCGACCCCCGCCAGGATGAACGAGGCAGGCTTCCGTACATCATCAAGTATGATGCCTGGAATGACGGTGAACACGTCACCGAAAGGCGCTAGTGTGGATAAATCAGTTTGAGAGCGCCGGCAGGTAGGAGAGTGGATTAAGGTATGCGGAGATGTCGCCCACCGGCATGGTGTAGGTCTTGCCGGGGCATCCCTTGCTGGCGAAAGAGGCGACCTCGGCGCCGGAGCTCGCGTAGACGCCGAAGTGGAGGTGCGGCCCGGTCGCGTAGCCGGTCGTGTCCGAATAGCCGATGACCTCGCCCGTCGTGACCGAATCCCCTTTTGCAACGCCAATCAGCGAGAGGTGCGCGTAGATGGTCGAGAGGCCATTGTCGTGCTGGATGAAGATCCATTTGCCGTAGGAGGCGCCGGGGCAAGTGAGGTCGGTGTTCCCGGTCCCCATGACGATACCCGAGCGAGCCGCCATGATTGGCGTCCCGGGAGACGCGCGCAGGTCGATTGCGTTGTGTCCTTTGCCGTTGTACACCTGCGGGTTGGCGGTCGAGAACGGCGTATTGCCGAAGTACTGCGTGATGTACGGGTCGGCGACCGGCCATGCGAGCACCGCCGAGCCTGCGGCGGGAATCGAGCCCTTTGCGACTTTCAAGTTGAGTTGGTTCTCGAAATTGAGGAGGTCCGACTCGAACTTCTGTTCCTGCGCCTTCTTTTGCGCGAGCGATTTTTGGTAGACGGACTCTTGATTCTTTGTCTGAACCAACAGGTCGCTCTGCGTTTGTCTCGCGATGGCGAGACTTTGCTGTTGCTGCGCCAGATTCTGCTGCAGGCCGGCTAGGTCGTTTCGCTTCACTTGCGCGGTGTTCTTGTTCGAGATGAGCGTCACCTTAAGCGATGACAGCTGGTTTATTTTGTCGCTTAACCCGCTGCGCAGGGCCGAGAGTTTCATCGCGTCGTCGAAAAATGTCGACAAGGTTCCCCCACCGAGCAACACGACCGACAATGGCTCGTCGTCCAGCTGCGCGAGTTGGTCCAATGAGTCGCCTATTTCGTTCTTGGCTGAACCGATGCTGCTCGTCGTCGTCGCAATGTTTCCCGATATCTTCTGTATTTCGTGATCCTTCTGACTGATTTGCGCGTTGGTCAGTGCGATGCTTGCCGTGATCTTTTTGATGTTGAGGTCGAGCGTCGTGATGGCGCTCTGTAGTGTCTGTTTTTGTTTACTCGTCGCATTGAGCTGCACCTGGAGCTGCGCGATGTCGTTTTTTAATTGTGTGATCTGCGCGGTACTTTGGTCGATCTGTGTTTGCAGCGTCGAGGTCGCGGTGTCGGCGTGCGCGCGAAGCAAGAACGAGGTTCCAAGAAGAAACCCGAGTGAAAATAAACCGAGGAGAAGGACGCCGAAGCGCCATGCAGAAATCTGCCGGGACCGCATTCCCTTATTCTAAAGCACCGCGGCCGCTTGTTCAATGCGAGAAAGTGTCTTGTCTTTGCCGAGCAGACCCGAAAGTGTGAAGGGGTCAGGCGATTTTTCTTGCCCCGAGAGCGCTACACGCATGGGCCACAGCACATTGCCCCTTCCCTCTTGCGTCGCATACTCGAAAATCATTTCTTTGACTGACAAGTCAGAAAATGACTCTGTTGCAAGGTTTTTGAGCATCTCCGAAACTTTCAATAAATGTTTTTTCGCGACGACTGTCTCGATTTTGCCGTGTTGGGTCAGCAGCTCTGACACGGGTGTGTCGGTGGTCTCGTGCATGAATGCGAACTCGTCGCTTTGCAGCGCGTTTGCTGCCTCAAGTAGGGTGTGTGAGCGATTCACCAGCAAATGCGCCACGGCATCGATGAAGGACGGGGCTTCCATGCCTCGCTCATGCATGAATGTGCGTAGGCGATTGCAATACTCCTGCCGCGGAAGAAGTTGAAGATGTTTTTGATTGAACCAGAGGAGTTTCTCCTCGTTGAATTTGGCGCCCGCCTTATGCACGTGCTCGAGTGAGAAGGCGTCAATAATCTCCGCGACCGTCATGACCTCGCGCTCGTCGCCGGGGTTCCAGCCGATGAAGGAAAGAAAGTTGACCATGGCTTCGGGGATGTACCCTTCGGCTCGATACTCCAGTACGTCCTTGGCGCCGTCTCGTTTACCGAGCTTCTTCTTGCCGTCGGGCGCCAAGATGACCGGCATGGTCGCGATGTGAGGCGGTGTCATCTCGAGTGCGTCGTAGAGTGAGAGGAACTTCGGCGTCGAGGAGATGAACTCCTGCGCGCGCATGATGTGCGTGACACCCATCTCGTAGTCGTCGATGATGTGTGCAAAGTTGTAGGTCGGGTAGCCGTCGGACTTGATGAGTATGAAATCGTCCAGTGCTTCCTCGCCCGCCGAGAGCGTGCCACGCACATCGTCGTGCCATTCGTAACGCTTCACCTCGGGTACTTTAAAGCGGAGCGGTGTCGTGCCCTCCCAGACGCCGAAGGTTTCGGGTCGATGATCGCGATAGAGAAACGGGCGCTTCTCGTCCTCTGCTTTTTTGCGAAATGCTTCGACCTCTTCCTCGGTGTAGGGGTCGGGGTAGGCGATACCTTTATCAATCAAAATCTTTGCGTACTTTTGGTAGGACGCGAGACGCTCGGACTGCAGGTACGGCGCGCTGGGGCCGCCGACGTCGACGCCCTCGTCCCACTCGATGCCAAGCCAACGGAGCGACTCGATGATGTGCCCAATCGAGCCCGCGACCTCGCGCTCTTTGTCGGTGTCCTCGATGCGCAGGATGAAGGTGCCCTTGTGCTTGCGCGCAAACAGCCACGCGTAGAGCGCGGTGCGAACGCCGCCCACGTGCATATAGCCGGTGGGGCTGGGGGCAAAACGGGTGACGACTTTTGACTCAGGATTCATGGGATGTGGCGATGTCGAGCAAGGCCTCGGCGATGCTCCGGGCGGCATCGGCGCGAGAAAAGCTTCGAGCAGCGCTCCCCATTGTATGCGCAATCTGCGGATTTTCAAGGATGCGGTTAACCTCGGAAACCAGGAGTGACGAGGTCAGGTTGTTCTGCTCGATGACGGTCGCGGCGCCCGATCGGGCGTAGGAAAAGGCGTTCTTCGTCTGGTGATCTTCGGCAGCCACCTCTTTGTCGAGCGGAATGAGGATGCTCGGTGTGCCCCAGGCGGCAATCTCGAAGATGGTCGAGCCGGCACGCGAGATGACGAGTTTTGCGGCGCCGGCCGACATGCGCCATGCGACGTCGCCGAGCGAGCCAAAGCACTTGTATCGATTGGCGAACGGTGAGTTTTCGAGGATGAGCCGCGAGCGCCCTTCGACGTCTTTGATATTCGCGTCGCCCGTTTGGTGGATGATCTGGTACTTTTCGATGAGATGCGGGAGCGCCGCGAGGATTGCCTCGTTGATCGCTTCGGAGCCTTGCGAGCCGCCGGTGACGAAGATGACGGGGATGTCAGGATCCATCTTGAGGTAGTCGAAGACGCCCTCGCGTGCGGGGATGAGCGCCGACTTGCGGACGGGGTTCCCCGTGAAGGCGACCTTGCCCTTCGGGAAATATTTCTCGGCCTCGGGGAACGACACGGCGATTTTTACCGCGAACTTCCCTGCCCATGCGTTTACCCGACCGGGGACCGCATCGGATTCATGAATGACGACCGGGATGCGAAAGACGCGCGCGGCCAACAGCGTCGGGAAGCTCGCGTAGCCGCCCTTACCGAAGACGACGTCCGGGTAGAGTAGGAAGATGCGCAGCATCGAACGCGCGATGCCCCACGCGGTCTTGAACATGTCGATGAAGTTGAGAATCGAAAAGTACCGACGCATCTTTCCCGCCGCCGTGGGTACGAAGGTGATGGCGTTGGCATAGAGCAGGTCGCCGTCGTAGGGGTCAGGCGCCGCGTAATAGAGCAAGGGCTCGAGCAGTTTCTTTTCTCGCTCGAGTGAGTGAATGGCTTCGGCTACGGCGATGATCGGATAGAAATGTCCGCCCGTGCCGCCCCCAGTAAAAAGAATTTTCATAGTGTGGATTTATGCGCGCATTTTGCGCGAAACGCTGAGGATAATACCGACCTCGGCCAGGGCCATGGCGAGCGCGGTCCCGCCGTGGGAGACGAAGATGAGCGGAACGCCAATGAGGGGCACCAGGCCGAGGTTCGAGGCGATGTTGAAAAACGATTGCCCGACAATCAGTATAACAAGCCCAACGACCACGAGTCCACCAAAGGGGTCGGGCGCGCGCGCGGCGATACGGAGACCCAAAATGCCGAATGCGGCAAAGAGGAGGACGAGCAGTGTGGTGCCGAGGAAGCCAAACTCCTCCCCTGCGACCGCGAAGATGGAGTCGCCGATTGGCTCGGGCAGGTAGGAGAATTTCTCGACGCTTTGCCCGAACCCGCGGCCCGCAAGTTGTCCCGACCCGATGGCGATGAGCGATTGCTGTATTTGGTAGCCGGAGCCCTGTGGATCGGCCGATTGGTGGAGGTATGTCTCGATGCGCTGGGCGACGTAGGGTCGCAGAAACGCGGCGATCGCAATCGCAACGACTCCCGCCAAAAGAAGTATCACGATGTAGCGCACGCGCCCGCCTGCGGCGAAGAACATGCCGACGGTGGCCATGCCGATGATGATGACGCCCGCCGTGTTTGGTTGCAAAAACAGCAGCAGCGCCGCGCTTCCCGCAATGCCCGCAAGTGGGACGATGCCGTGTTTGAACGTGTGGACGGTTTTGAAATTCGCCGAATAGACCGCCGCAAGAAAGAGGATCGTCGCGAGCTTGAGAATCTCCTCGGGTTGAAACGAGAACCCGCCGACCGCAATCCAGCGTGAGGCACCTTTAAGCGACAAGCCGATGTGCGGCACGAAGGTTAGCGCGGTCAAAAACAGTGCGGCCGCGAAGAAATGCGGCGTGTACTTTTTGTACTTGCGATAGTCGACGCGCGAGAGCAGAAAGAGTGCGAGACCTCCGCACAATAGGCCTTGCAGCAGTTGGCTCACGGCGACCGAGGTGAAGTTTGCACCTGAGCTATGCGCCAATAGTCCCAGCGCCGCCGAGGTGAAAATCAAGAGGCCGAATACCAACAAGGCGCAGACCACCAGAAAGAAGGGTATGTCCGCGGACTTTTTCACAGCGCCACAAGAATCATACCGATAATCGCGAAGATGATGCAGACGATCCAGTAGCGCATGGTGACTTTGTAGGGCGGCCAGCCGATTGCCTCGAAGTGGTGATGGAGCGGTGCGATGCGCAGCAGTTTCTTGTGGAAGATTTTTTTGCTGAGGACCTGCAGGATGTTCGAGGCAACGGTCGCGACGAGCGGGAGTGCGATGATGGGCAAAACCGAGACGCCCTTCCCCTTCCCCAGCGCGTCGGTCAAAAAGGCGATGACGACCAACACGAGCGTGAGGCCCATGGTGCCGGTCTCGGAGAGGTAAAAGCGCGCCGGCGGGATGTTAAACCAGAGGAAGGCCAAGAGGCCACCGCAGATTGCCGCCGAGAGAGCCGCG
Source organism: Candidatus Adlerbacteria bacterium (assembly GCA_903884345.1). Classification (GTDB taxonomy): domain Bacteria; phylum Patescibacteriota; class Minisyncoccia; order Phycocordibacterales; family SBAW01; genus GWA1-54-10. The sequence goes on from CAISEE010000047.1 coordinate 5,940, forward strand.
ATGTCCATCTGATGCTGAAGTGCCGCTATCCCCGCGTATGCGGCGAAGATGGTCGAGAAGATGCCGCCTGCCAGCCCATCGATGCCGTCGATGACGCCGCCCGCGTAGATGAACATCGCGACGAGGACGAAAAACGGCACGAACCAGATACCGAGGCTGATGGGTTGGGAGAGAAAGAAGACCGAGACCGACGAGACGTCGAGCTTGATGTAAAACCAGAGCGCGCACAGGAGTGCCACGAAGGCGACGAACCCGAGACGGACGCGCAGCGGCAGGCCTTTGCGCCCTTTCACCTCGAAGAAATCGTCCACAAGTCCCACGAGCGAGCCTGCCATCAGTGCGGCGAGCGGGACCCAGGTTTGGTTGCGGCTCATGAAGGTGAAGTGTCCCAGTTTGTCGGGTGCTACCAGTGCGAACGCGGCGAGGAGCCCTGCGGTGAGTAGGGTGCTTGACCACACGACGACGCCACCGAAGCGCGGTGTGCCCGTCTCGCGCTCGTTGTGGAGTTGATTGAATGTCGTCGCGGGTGTGCCGTCGAGCGCGACCTTGCCCGCCTTGGGCTTCCACATGCGGCGCTTATACAAAAAATGCGTCAGGAACGGCGTGATGCCGATGCCGATCAAAAACGAGAGTGTCGCCGGGACGAAGATGCGCATTACTTCGAAGGTGGTCATGTGGATGTGTTAGCGCTGCGATCGAGCAGCATCGACTAATGTATGAATATCTGCGGACTGACTCTTGCCTGCCGAGCGGATGATGGCGGCGACGAGTGGGTGGCCTATCTCGACGTCAAACGCCGCCACGAAGACGGTCGCGCCGCCAAGCTCGGGCGTGCTCGTGGTGGCGATGCCGAGGAAGCCAGGCAGGTCGCCGTACGCCCAAGTGTCGGTGCTGCTTGCCACAAGCGAGACTCCTTTGAGTGCGTCTTCGAGATGCTCGAGCGACAGTCGGTCGGTCGTACCTTTCTCGAAGAGTATGCGCTCGTCGCTGGGGTCATAAAGCATCGCAAACGGTGAGGTGATGCTCGACGCGTTAATGTCGAGGGTGGTCGGGTACAGGGCGACGGCTGCTTGCAGTGATCGAGTCACCGAATTGTTTGGAATGTGGGACATCGAGACCGCGCCGACACCCGCCACGAATGCGGCCGCGACGCCGATGGTGGCGTAGAGTGCGGCTAGCGGGGCGTGATGTTTGGGGAATCGTATTCTCATAGGTCTGTGTTCGCATCAGTGCCGTGCTGCGACGAGCGGTAGGCAGCCTCGAGTACGGTCAGCTTCTCGCGGGTCGCCGCCTGGTCGGGCAGGTCGATCGGGTGCGTGACACCGAGTGCCGAGAGGAGTTCGGTGGTCGCTTCGTATAAAAAGGAACGCTCGTCTTTGGGGTTGCCGATTTTGCGTACGAGCCCGCGCATGGTGAGCGTGCGCAGCGTTTGCGACGAATTGACGCCGCGGATGAAATCGATCTCGCTTCGGGTCAGCGGCCCGCGATACAAAATCGCTGCAAGAACCTCGAGCCCGGCACGCCCGATCTCGCGCGCGTTCTCTTCGCGTCGCACACGCTCGATGAGTTCGGATGCCTCGGGCGCGGTGCGCAACTCGAGGATCTTGCCGTCGTCGACCACCACGATGCCGCGTCCTGGCGCCGCCTGGCGCAAAACCTCGAGCGCCGCGTCGACGAGGTGTGCTTCTACACCGAGAGTCTCGGTCAGCGCTTGGCGCGACATGGGTTTGCCCAGTGCAAAAAGGAGTGCTTCGATGTGTGCCGCTACCTGGTTTTCATTCATACGATGGGGTCGACACCGAGTCGGATTCGAGCGTAATGTCGCCGAATCGCTCACCTTGGTCAGCTTTGATTATACCCTGTTTGACCAGTTCGAGCAGCGCCAAGAAACTCACAATAACGCCGTGTTTGGCCGCCTCGCCCCGCTCCCCGCCCTGGCTACTAAACTCCCGAAACGAGAGTCTGAAGGCCGTCCCGACGCGCTGTGCGAGCTTCTCGATGGTCTCCTCGAGCGAGACGATGCGCCGCACCCCGACCTTGGGGAGCGACAGTGTCTTGGGGAATCCCGCGATGAGCGCCTGCGCCGCCTGACGCAGCGACTCGACGGTAATTGACGCGTTGAAAATAAACAGCGGCTCCTGCGCCGGTGCTACGCCGTCGTAAAGAACAGGCGTTGCGGCGCTGGGAGCGAGCCCGCGAGCGGCGTCCTTGATGATTTGATACACCGCCAGGCGGTACTCGAGCTCTTTGACGTCCTGCGACTCCTCTTCGGAGAAGTCGAGTGTGGGCAACAGCGAGCGCGACTTGATGAGCAGGAGCGTTGCCGCAAGCGAGATGAACTCGGCCGTCTCGCCCACAGGCAGCTCGCTCATGGCACCCACGCGCGCGATGTACTCGTCGGTCACTTCGGCCAGTGAGATGTCGTTGATGAGCATCTTGCGCCGCTCGATCAAGTTGAGCAAGAGGTCGAGCGGTCCCTCGAAGGTGTGTGTTTTAACGATCGGTGCGTTTGGCATAATGTTCGGCGAGCGCGAGCAGCAGGCGAACCGGTGCGCCCACGGACCCTTTGGAAAGAAACTCGCCCGAGGTTGCGGTCATGCGCGAAGCGATGTCGAGGTGTGCCCACGGGCAACCGAGCTCTTTGGCGAACTCGCGCAAAAACATGCCGCCTGCGATGACGCCACCGTCGCGCGAGTTGCCCGAGGTCGAGATGTTGGGCACGTCGCCGAAGGTACCTTTGACCATGTCTTCGTATTCGTCCCACAGTGGGAAGGGCCAGACATAGTCGCCCGACACCTCGCCGAGCGCACGCAGGTCGTCTTCGAGCTGCTGATCATTGCTCATGAGTCCCGAGGCTTGGGTGCCCAGCGCCGTGAGGACCGCGCCCGTGAGGGTGGCCACGTCGACCACTACCGCCGGGTCGTAGCGCTTGGCGTAGGTGATGCCATCGGCCAAAATGACGCGCCCCTCGGCGTCGGTGTTTAAAATCTCGATGGTCTTCCCCGAGAGCGACGTCAGCATGTCGCCTGGGCGCACGGCATTGTTGCCCGGCATGTTCTCGACCGCAGGTACGAGGCCAATGACGTTGGCTTTGATTTTAAGTTTTGCGGCGAGCGCCACCGCGTGAATGACCGAGGCGCCCCCCGACATGTCGAGGTGCATCTCGTACATGTGGTCCCCCGGTTTGATGTTGAGCCCACCCGAGTCGAAGGTGACGCCTTTACCAACAAAAACCACCGGTTTTTGTTGCCCCGAGCGACCCTTGGGAGTCGAGGGGCTCCCCCAATACTCCATCACGATAAACTGCGGCTCCTCGGTCGAGCCTTTGGCGATGCCGAGGACCGCACCCATGCCAAGCTTTTGCATCTCTTTGGTGCCCAAAACCTTGAGCGTGGCAGTCGTTCCCGCAATCGCCTTCTTCGCGGCAGCAGCGAGAATCTTCGGCGTCATGTCGCCGCCCGGCATGTTGGACAGTTCGCGCGCAGCGTTTACCTCTGCACCGATGATCTCGCCGCGGCGAATATCTTTTTGAAGATCTTTTGATGCGTTGAGCAGCGACACAACCTCGACGAACGGGAACCCATCTTTAGGTTTCGTTTTGTACGCGACGAAATCGAAGTTCGCCATCGACAGCGAGACCGCAAGTATCTGCCCCAGGTCGGTATCGGTAACGTCGCTCGACACGATGCGGCGCACTTCTTCCCAATCGAGCGCAATCGACTTGAGTTTATTTTGTTTTGCAACCGAGATGATTTTGCGCAAGAACAGAATCGCCTTGCGTCGTGCGAGTGTTTTGTCTTTCCCGTAGCCTATCGACAGCGATGTGCCGCCATCCTTCTCAACAAAGCGATTCTGTGTCCCTTCGGTGAACGTAATAGCAGTAGAGTTCTTTTCAGGTGTAAAGGTAATCTTCATAGTCAAAGTATATCGTTGATGGTGGATTGGTTCAATCGACTTCGGATGGAGTGGGCTATGCTACCGAACAGAACAAAAAGCGTGCTGCTCGTGGTCTATAACGGCGCTGGCACATACAACATTCGCTCGAAGCTCGAGCAAATCGGCGTCGACGACGTCGAAGTCTCGTCCGATGGGGCGCAGGCACTCGAGATGCTTCGAGAGGGGCGGTTCGCACTCGTCATCTGTGACTGGTTTGTCTCGTCGATGACGGGCCCCCAGTTTGCCGAGCGCGTTCGTGCCGACCCAGGGCTCAGGCATATGCCGCTCATCATGATTGCGGTCGAGACGCATCCCGAGGCACTCTCGACCGCGCTACAAGCTGGCGTCTCGCAGTTCCTAACTGTCCCCTTCGACACCGAGGCCCTGCGTCGCACTGTCACCCGAGCGCTCACTACAGGGCAGTAGCTCCATCCAGGCGCAACAAAGACGGAGAATCGGTAATTCCCTGCTTTTCGTCGGAATGGGGAGGGACGACGGTCTTGTTTCGCGGATGAGTTTGACAGGAATATATAGATGATGTACACTATATTAAGTACACATTGCCCTCTATGCGATGTGGTTCATTAGGAGACGAAAAAATGAAGATACTGGTCGTTGACAGATATCCGGTAATGTTGCGGACTATCCGCAATATGCTCGAGCAGTTGTGCCACGAAGTCGAGGTAACCACCGACGGCGCCGACGCGCTGTCCAGGCTGCGCGACGGCAATTTCGACCTGGTTATCTGCGACTCGGACGTGAAGCCGACGACCGGCCTGCAGCTTCTGCAGAATGTGCGCGCCGACGAACGGCTCAAGGCCATGCCGTTCATCATGATCAGTGCTCGGGGCACGACCGACGACGTCGTCGCGGCCAAGCAGGCCGGCATGTCGAACTACATCCACAAACCCTTCGACGCCGAAACGTTGAAGGAAAAGATCGAGAAGGTCCTCGGCGGCATCGTCTGAACGAAGCCGGCTAAAGAAGAGCGGGGTGTTACAAAAGGGCGGAGGATGCATAATCCCCCGCCTTTTCCCATACGGTAAATGAAAATGCAGGGTATTTGCGCACACGTTGACAGAGCCACGTCGGCATGATTGAATAGTTTCGGATAGTTCTGCCTCTAGCTACCCCTCAAGTAGGACAGTCTGAATATCTGGATAATACTCCATCGGACTCGCAAACCCCAAACACTCCCTCGGTCGGTCGTTGAGAAAGGCATGCACCTCGTGCAACTCTTCCTC
>CAISEE010000048.1 GCA_903884345.1 Candidatus Adlerbacteria bacterium
AACTCACTCGATGGTTCGTTCAAGAAGGTGAAGCTTGCGGTTGCCGTGCATTCGGGGCTCACGCATGCGCGGCGGATGAAACTTATCACGACACTGCTTTCGCCGCCTGCATAGCCTCACATTTTCCCATTAAGCCGAAAAATCAAAAGGGTTTCGGAGTGCTTTGGATAAGTATTGTTTTGATGCTCGTTGCAGCGGGCGCGGCGTATTGGTATATAAATCGTTCTTCCAGCCAATCTTCCGTTTCAGAGATCGCGTTTCATAGCCAGAGTGCAACAAGCTCAGAGCAGTCTACTTCATCGGAATTCAGTATTCCTGAATGGGGTGTCCAACTCCAAGTGCCACAGGATATGGGAGACATGGTATACATCCTGGAAACGAAGAATAACGCAGTCTTATTTTCTACACGACAGCTGCAGACCATGGACTCGAACTGTTCCGCAATAAATGAACCGATCGGCGCTTTGGCGCGTTTCCCCCACTCATCAAGTGATCCAAGTGATCTCGGTGTTGTGCAGACTATCGGCGAGTATGATTATTCCTTTATCGAAAGAAATGCCGGATCGTGTTCTACAAGCAGTACCGTGAGTACTTTTGCAGAGCAGCAAGAAACAGAACTTGAGAACATTATCGATAAGACATTGCGACCAAATGTCCAGGGATGACCGTTCCTCTAAAAATTGTCGGCAGTAAATTCGACAGATTTGGTTCTAGATCGAGCCGTGTGTAATAAACCCTGCAGTAGTCGCTCTGTGTAGCATAGGGTTTTCGCGCGATTCAAAAACTCGGGGAGCGAACCCCAAGTTTTTGCCGGATTCTGGCCGTTTAGTGTTGACCGCCCTTGCGACCTGCTTCGCGCGCCTTGTCTTTGTCGTTAGCGAAGTTGCCGGGGTTATTTTCCTTGCCCTGGCGGTGGCCGCCCTTGCTGGCGATCTCTCGCTGCTTCTCCTCGTCCATCGATGCGAAGCCGCGATTCTCGGTGCTGTTCTTTCCGTGCTTCTCGTTATGTATCTCGTCAGCCATAATCTGTCGCAATTAGGAACCTCTAATCGCAACCAGTCGACGGCCGGTTGAGTAGGTGCAGTCTACGTGAATGGTGCTGAGTCAAAGGTGAATGAAATGAGCGTAAGTTCACGCGATTTTTTCGGCTTGCGAGCGGGGCAGGGGTTTGGCGGCGACGAACGCTTTTGCCAGCCGCAGCGCCTCGGTTTTGTTTTTGATCCAGTGAATGTGTTCGTTGCGGCGAAACCAGCGCATCTGGCGCTTTGCATAGTGCCGGATGTCGCGCTCGAGCTCGCCCTGCATAACCTGTGGCGTGACTTCTTTTTTCAAAAGGCGTGCGATGGCGCCGTACTCGAGACCGAGCTCTTGCATACGCTTGTACGCGAGGCCTTTGGCGTGCAGTCGGCGACCCTCGTCGACCATGCCGTCGGCGAGGCGTTGGTCGAGTCGAACCGAGATATTTTTGTGGAGCTTCGCCTCGGGCAGGTCGATCCCGAGCCACAGGACGTCATATTTTTGTTCGGGGTTGGGGAGCGGATTCTCGCCCAGTGCCTCGGCGATTTCAAGTGCGCGGATGATGCGGCGCTTGTGTTTGGGTTCGATGGTTGCGGCGCGGCGCGGATCTTTTTTTTGGAGCATCTCAAAAAGTCGCTCGATGGGAAATTGTTCGAGTCGCAGGCGCAGCTCCTCGTCGGGTGGCACGTTGGGGATGAACATGCGCCCCAGAAGGCAGTCGGCATAGAGGCCGGTCCCGCCCACGACGATCGGCACGTGCCCGGCACCGAGTATTTTCTCGATGGCACGCTCGCCCGCCTCCACGAAGTCGCTGGCGCTGAAGACATTTTTTGGTGAGCAGACGTCGAGCAGGTAGTGGGGGACGCCCGCCATTTCGTCCTTCGTGACCTTGCCGGTGCCGAGGTCGAGCCCCCGGTAGACCTGCCGCGAATCGGCCGAAATGACCTCGCCTGCCCCTCGACGGAGCTTTGTGGGGCCGCTGCCTATGTGTTGCGCCAAAAAGATGCCCAGGCTCGTCTTGCCCGAGGCGGTCGGCCCCACGACGGCGATAACTTTTGGCTTCGTCATGGGCCTACTGTACAACAGAAGCTTTGGTAGGTATAGTTCGGGCAGATAGCGCCACCTCTAGCTACCCCTCAAGTAGGACAGTCTGAATATCTGGATAATACTCCATCGGACTCGCAAACCCCAAACACTCCCTCGGTCGGTCGTTGAGAAAGGCATGCACCTCGTGCAACT
>CAISEE010000049.1 GCA_903884345.1 Candidatus Adlerbacteria bacterium
GCTCGAATATGCATGCCGACCCCTCGTAATTTCTCAATCACGAACCGCTCCTGCGCACAGAGATGCGTGTACGTTTTCATACAAAATGGTTTTGCCACTAATGCATCCATTCTGTCCTACTTCAAAGGTAACTGGGTGCAAGCACCGCACGATGTTCGTGCACCGACTTGCTGTTCTTTTACGTCTTTAGTTCGAGTAGTTTAGAAGTGTTCAAAGGGGAGGGTGGTGTGAGCCATTGTTCCTCGACTACGTTGTGAAAGACGGCGGTGATGTGTTCCGTATTAGGAATGACAATCATCGCTTGGTGTGTGCCTGACGGGCACACATACGGTAAAGGAGTTCGGTCCCCAGGTAGCTTGCTTCGCAGGAAGTTTTCTCATGGGGGAAACAATGATGAGATGTCGCGCTCGCGATGTCTCGACGAAATAGAGAAGGAGAAGTTACGGTGGATATCGGCTTTGTTGCTTGTCCAAGTCCAGGGTCGCAGGTGCACCCGATGATTTCGAAGGGTGCTCCAGCTACTATCCGGTGCTTGCTGGATGTGTGCTCTCGTGACCAAAATGCTCAACCTGAGTGCGTTCTCACGCGTGACACGGGTGAGTATCATATCGAGCTGGCTACCGATGTCTCCAGGGTGAATGATTGTTATGACCTGTTCGCTCGACATCTTCTGCCTACAGAAATAGAGCGAAAAGGACGATTCAAGGAGAACGCGCTCTTGGATATGTCCGGCAAACCATACGTGCCGTACCGTGTATTCTATGTGCGTGGCCGTGGTGGCGAGATTGTCGCCGCGTATGCGACAAATACTGTGCGTATGCGAGGCAATCGCGGGGCTGTGTTCCTTGGTGCATATGCTGCCACAAGCAGACAGTACCAAGGTGTGGGCTTCATGCGGGAATTGTACGCGTCTGCTCTCATGCAATCAGTGCGTGACGCCTGTTCGCTCGGGACAACCTTGCAGCTCGCCTTGGGGGAGTGCACCGAAGCGGGGAGACGTACTTGGGCTCGCCTTGGACGTAAGGAACCCTACATCCGTAGGCCGGACGGTACGCATGTTGCGGTCTATGTTGTGCAACCTCCACTGAGCTTTAACCTTGCAACGGGGTTGCCATCAACGGGGGCGACGACCGTTAATGAGCGCATGATGGTCGACGGGTTCGGGTCCAAAGTCACGAAGGACCTGCTCATTGGTGGGTTCGGTGGTCTGTGTGATTGGACCGGCAGACGCGAGTCCGACGAGTTTGCGGGCGACAATCCAAGTGCGTCATATGCTGTGTACAGAAGCTGCTTCAGCGGGCTCGAACGCGACTTCGCCACTCGTCTCAACGGAGGCACACTCGTACTACTCTCTATTGACGAGCGCGCAGCTCTCGAGTTTATGGGTGTGACGTTTCGTGATCCACTCTAGCCCTACGGGGCCCATGCGAACTATTGCATGGGCCCCCACTCTTTTTTTTGTAACAAGATTATATCTGATAGCGTACAAACTCAGGGTTCTGCTGTGGCTCCGATGCTATATAGACGTCTCCTGTTTTAATACTCATGATGATACTGGCGATAGTTCCAGATGGCATATCGCCCGGATCTTCAGGAATAAAGTCGCGGCACAACATCCCGTCGCCCGCTTCGCGGTCGAGTAGCAGTGCTTTCGCGGCATTCAGGTCATAGGTTGTTGTCTTGTTGGAGATTATCTCTTGCGCGCGAGCATATCGTGCGAACGAGTTGTGCAAGAAACCAGCGCCCGCTTCTGGGTCATTTGCTGTGCCGCCAAGGTAGTGATTGGTGTGGACAAGAAATTGTCCCGACAAGGGGACGAGGGTTGTCTTGGTGCCCGAAAGTTCATAATCGGCTGCGCGTCCACTGGCGTCGGCAAGCAGGATGTTGCCACTCGTGCCGACGTACTCCGACGTTGAAAGCATCTCTGTTGCCTCGTCGAACGAACTTGCCTCGAGTAGGGAACGCAAAAGGGCGTGTATTGGTAGCCCGTTGAGTGGACCATCTGGATATAGATAGTTAAAGGCCACGCCAAACCCTGCGGACGACATCCCCACTTTGCCAAGCATGCCCGCTTCTGCAAACGTAAGTATGGTATTGCCGTTATCGAGTTTGATAGACAGCAAGACAGTCAACTCACGCGACGGTTCCGACCAATCCCAGTTTTCAAACAAAAGAGCGTTTGGGGCGAAAAAGAATGTGGCGCATTCGCTCTGTACTTCGCCGCTCATGCTGAGTAGCTCGGTGCGCGCATTGATCATATAGATATACTCGGCATCTACCCCTGCGCCTTCGGCAATTCCGTTCATCTCCTCGACGAGCGCTGGTCGAAACGCTGCCATTTTTTGTGCAAATTTTCTTGATTGTTCGCGGATAATACTGTCGTCGAGCTTGAGCAGCTTCTTATAAAAGGCGATATTCTTTTCAATAAGCTGTTTTGTGGTCTCTCCATGCGTCACGCCGCGTTCATGCGGCGTTCCTGCTAGAGCAATAAATGGTACTTCTCGTTTTGGTGTTGTAGCCATAGCCGTATTTTGCTACAAATATGCACTTTTGTCCAAAATCTGCGGCTACTCGGGTATTGGACCCGTACATGCGCTTGACACCACTCCCCAAGCGCGTACAATAGGGAGGAAACAAAGGCGGGGGTTCCAAGCGTAAAGCGAGGAAACGAATGAGTTACGGGGCTTTCGTTTCGATCGACAATTAGGATGTGACTTCAGTTGAGTCACCTACAGCGAGGCAATTGTCTCGCGGGGGAGCGTATATAACGCTTTCTTTTTTCGCGTTTTGGGCCTGTGGATATCGTGCTTGACGAGCAGTAACGTGCCATTACTAGCGTTCGCCATTTACTCGCCCCCAACTCACATACAACTCATATGCTTGAGCAAAAGTTTTTTAGCCGCTACCGTGCGCCCCGTGTCGAGACCCCGAACCTCGTCGCCGCCCAAGTGGACTCTTTCAACGCCCTTTTGAAAGATGGTATCAAAGAGATATTTAAGGAGTTCACCCCGATCAAGGACTACTCGGGCAAAAAGTTTGAGTTAGAGTTTGTCAAAATCGAGCTCGGCGAAGCCAAGTTCGACGAGCACTACGCCAAGGCGCAGAAGCAGTCGCTCGATGTGCCGATGCGCGCGACGGTTCGCCTCATCAACAAGGCGCAGAATACTGAAAAGGAGCAAGAGATCTTTCTTGCCGATTTCCCCGTGATGACCGACCACGGTACGTTTGTGATCAACGGTGTCGAGCGCGTCATTGTCCCGCAGCTCGCACGCTCCTACGGCGTCTTCTTTACTGCCGACGAGGTCAAGGGCAAGCGCCACTTTGGTGCTAAGGTCATCCCCGCGCGTGGCGCATGGATCGAGATCGAGGCAGATGCCGACGGGCAGCTCCAGGTGCGCATCGACCGCAAGCGCAAGTTCCCCGCTGTCTCGTTGCTCCGCGTCTTGGGCGCGGGCAGCGATGAGGAGATCAAGAAGTTGTTTGCCGACTCTGAGTTGGGTGCTGCGTGGATCGCAACCGCGATCGAGAAGGATCCGGCCAAGACGGTCGAGGATGCTTACATCGAGATCCACAAGCGCTTGCGCGATGGCGACCTGGCGACAGCGCAAAACGCGCGCGAGTACATCAACTCGCTCTTTAGCGACGAGCGCTACGACCTGTCGCGTGTTGGTCGCTACCGTTTCAACCAGCGTTTTGACAAGTCGCTCGACGAGAAGGATGTTGCCCGCAAGACGCTCTCGCTCGATGACATTGTCACCGTCTTCAACCATGTGCTGACCCTCGAAAACGACCCCGAGGCAGTCGAGGACAATATCGACCACCTCGGTAGCCGCCGCGTGCGCTATGTGGGCGAGATGCTCCAGCAGCGCCTGCGTGTAGGCCTCACACACATGAAGCGCAACATCCAGGACCGCATGTCGACCATCGACACCGAGGCGACGATGCCGCAGCAGTTCGTCAACCCGCGCCCGCTCCAAGCACGCATCAAAGAATTCTTCACCACCAACCAGCTGTCGCAGTTTATGCAGCAAAACAACGCGCTCGAGGAGCTCGAGCACTTGCGCACACTCTCGGCACTTGGCCCCGGCGGTCTCACACGCGAGCGCGCGGGCTTTGAGGTGCGCGACGTTCACCCGTCCCACTACGGCCGCCTCTGTCCGATCCAAACACCAGAAGGCCCAAACATCGGACTCATCCTGCGCCTTACCACCTTCGCACGTCTCAATGAATTTGGGATGATTGAGACGCCGTACATCAAAGTTATTGACGGCAAGGTCACCAAAGAGGTGGTCTATCTTAATGCTGCCGAGGAAGAGAAGTTTGCGATTGCCCATGGTGCAACCAAGATCGGTGATGATCAAAAGATCGTCGACGACATTGTCGACGTGCGCGTCAACGGTGCGCCGGTTCGCGTGGCACGCAACGAGGTGACCCACATCGATGTCGATGCGTCGCAGCCATTCTCGGTTGCAACGACAATGATCCCATTCCTCGAGCACGACGATGCAAACCGCGCGCTCATGGGTTCGAACATGCAAAAGCAGGCGACTCCGTGTCTCTTGCCCGAGGCGCCATTGGTGGCAACGGGTATGGAGGAGCGCGCTGCGCGTGACACTGGCCGCTTGGCGATCGCCAAAGAGGACGGCCTTGTGGTGCAGGCAGATGGCAAGCGTGTCGTCATCAAAGATGAGAAAGGCAAAGAGCACACCTACCCCTTGGTCAACTTTGTGCGCACCAACGGCTTTACCTCGCTCCACCAGCGCCCGGCGGTTTCTGTCGGCACCAAGGTTAAGAAAGGTGATCTGCTCGCGGACACATCAACGACCGACAAGGGTCAGCTCGCGCTGGGTCAAAACGCGCTCGTCGCGTTTATGTGCTGGAGCGGTGCCAACTACGAGGACGCAATCATCATCTCCGAGCGCATGGTCAAAAACTCCAAGTTCGCATCCATCCACATCGAGGAGTTTGTCTGCAACGTGCGCGACACCAAGCTCGGGCCCGAGGAGACCACCCACGATATTCCCAATGTATCCGAAACCAAACTCCGCAACCTCGATGAGGACGGTATCATCCGCACCGGCTCCGAAGTGCGCCCCGGCGACATTCTTGTTGGTAAAATTACGCCAAAAGGCGAGACACAGCTGACTCCTGAGGAGCGCCTCTTGCGTTCTATCTTTGGCGACAAAGCACGCGATGTGAAGGATTCGTCACTGCGCATGGAGAACGGCAAGCGCGGCCGCATCATCGGCGTCAAAGTGTTTTCGCGCGAGCAGGGTCACCAGCTCGAGAGCGGCATCATCAAGCGCATCCATATCGAGATTGCACAGCTGCGCACCGTTTCTGTCGGCGACAAGCTCGCAGGTCGTCACGGTAACAAGGGTGTCATCTCCCGCATCTTGCCCGAGGAGGATATGCCCTACATGGAGGATGGTCGCCCCGTCGACGTCATCTTGACTCCGCTCGGCGTGCCAAGCCGCATGAACTTGGGTCAGATTCTCGAGCTCCATCTTGGTCTTGCTGCAAACACACTCAACTACCAGGCAATCTGCCCGCCGTTTGCGGGTGCGACCGAGGGCGAGATTCGCGAGGAACTAAAGAAAGCTGGCTTTAACGAAAGCGGCAAGATGAAGTTGTACGACGGCCGCACGGGCGAAGCGTTCGAGCAGGACATCGCGGTCGGCTACATGTACATCCTCAAACTCCACCACATGGTCGAGGATAAAATCCACATGCGCTCAATCGGGCCATACTCGCTTATCACCCAGCAGCCGCTCGGCGGCAAGGCACAGGGCGGTGGTCAGCGCTTTGGCGAGATGGAAGTGTGGGCACTCTTGGGCTACGGCGCGGCATACACGCTCCGCGAGATGCTCACGATTAAATCCGACGACATCCAAGGTCGCTCGGCAGCGTTCGACTCGATCGTCCGTGGCGAGCGTATCAACCATCACTACGCGCCTGCATCCTTTAACGTGCTCCTCCACACCCTGCGCGGTTTGGCGCTCGATGTTGAGTTGATGCGAAATGGGTCAGCGGCAGGTGGTCGCGCGGGCTCGGGCAAGACGCCGGGTGCCGACGCATCCGACTTCGACGCGGTGCGCATCCGCCCCGCATCGCCGGAGAAAATCCTCGAGTGGTCGCATGGCGAGGTCACCAAACCAGAAACAATCAACTACCGTACCCAGCGCCCGGAGAAGAACTCGCTCTTTGATGAAAAAATCTTCGGGCCCGAGCGCGACTACGAGTGCTACTGCGGCAAATATCGCGGCATCCGCTACAAAGGTATTGTCTGCGAGAAGTGCGGTGTCGAGATCACCCGCGCGATTGTCCGCCGCGAGCGTATGGGCCATGTCGACTTGGCTGTGCCCGTCGCGCACGTGTGGTTCCTGCGCGCTATTCCCTCGCGCCTGTCGATGGTGCTTGGTATCTCTGGCGCCGACCTCGAGAAGGTTGTCTACTTTGCGGGCTATATTGTCACCGAGGTGCACCAGGCAGAAAAGGAGCGCATCATCCACGAGCTCGACACCGAGTACAAAGCAAAGTTGAAGAATCTCCAGGACGAGAAGTCGAAGGACAAGATGAAAGAACTCTTCCTCGAGGCAAAGCGCGACATCGACGCAATCTACGTTGGCTCCGTGCTCGACGAGCCGAAGTATCATCGCTTTGTCATCAAGTATGGCGCGATGTTCGAGGCAGGTATCGGCGCCGAGGCGATGTTTGACCTCTGCAAGAAGTTGAACTTGAAGCAGATGGCCGAGGAGACCGAAACCGCGTTGGTCAAAGCAGGTGCTGCCGACCGCGAGAAGTTTAGCAAGCGCCTCTCGATCCTGCGCGGTATGATCCGTGCCAACGTGCGCCCCGAGTGGATGTTCCTCTCGCGCATCCCGGTGATCCCGCCAGGCCTGCGTCCCATGGTCGCGCTCGATGGTGGCCGCCACGCGACATCCGACGTCAACGACCTCTACCGCCGCGTCATCAACCGCAACAACCGCCTCAAGAAACTCATCGAGATCCATGCGCCGGATGTGATCCTCCGCAACGAGAAGCGCATCTTGCAAGAGGCAGTCGACGCACTCATCGACAACACGATCCGCCATGGTGGCGCCGCATTTTCTGCGACGACCCAGGCGCGCACCCGCCCGCTCAAGTCGCTCTCCGACAACCTCAAAGGCAAGCATGGTCTCTTCCGCCAAAACCTGCTCGGCAAGCGCGTCGACTACTCGGGCCGCTCGGTGATTGTTGTCGGTCCAGAACTCAAACTCAACCAATGTGGTTTGCCCAAGCACATGGCGCTGGAGCTCTTCCGCCCGTTTGTTATCGGCAAACTGTTGGAGAAAGAACTCGCCTACAACATCCGCGGCGCAGGCCGCCTCATCGACGAGGGTGTGCCCGAGGTGTGGGCGATCCTCGAAGATGTGATCCGCGACAAGTATGTGCTGCTCAACCGCGCACCAACTTTGCACCGTTTGGGTATCCAGGCCTTCCAGCCGATCCTCATCGAGGGCAACGCGATCCAACTCCACCCGCTCGTGTGTCCGGCATTTAACGCCGACTTCGACGGCGACCAGATGGCTGTCCACGTGCCGCTTAGCCCCGAGGCGCAGACCGAGGCGCGTGAGATTATGTCCGCCACCAAAAACATTCTCAAGCCGGGTTCGGGCGACGCCGTTGTTGCAACCAAGTTGCTCGACATCTTGCTCGGTGCCTACTGGATGACCAAAGAGGTCGAGGGCGCAAAGGGCGAGGGCATGTCGTTCTCGTCTCCGAACAGCGCGATCCTCGCGTACGACTACGGCCAAGTTGGCTTCCAGGCAAAGATCAAGGTGATGCCGTCCATCAAAGACAAGTACTCGCAGTTTGGCGGGCAGATCTTCGAGACAACGGTCGGCCGCCTCCTCTTCAACACTGTCTTCCCGAACGACTACCCATTTATCAACGCCGCAATCGACAAGAAAGGTCTCTCCAAAATTGTCGATGACCTTGTCGCGCGCTATGGGTTGGAGAAGATCCCCGAGATTATGGATCGCATCAAGAACTTCGGCTTCCGCTATGTGACGCAGTCCGGCATCACGTGGTCGCTCGACGATATCCGCATTCCGGCAGAAAAGACATCGATTGTCGCGGTCGCACAGGACAAGTCGACCAAAGTGTTCCAGCATTGGCAGGAGGGTCTCTTGTCCGAGGACGAGCGCTACCGTATGAACCTCGAGATCTGGCACGACGCCAAGTCGCAGGTCGAGAAGCTCATCCCGGCCACCTTGCCCAAGAACGGCTCCGTCGCCGACATGCTCCGCTCGGGCGCCCGCGGCTCGGCAGCACAGCTGACCCAGATGGCAGGTATGAAAGGTCTCATCTCCTCACCAACCGGCGAGACGATTGAGCTCCCGATTACTAAGTCGATGAAGGAAGGTCTCTCACCAATCGAGTACTTCATCACCACGCACGGTTCGCGCTCGGGGTTGGCGTCAACCGCGCTCTCGACCGCGAAGGCCGGCTACCTCACGCGCCGACTCTTCGACGTCGCGCAAGATGTCGTGGTCGCCGAGGACGAGTGCGGCACCACCGAGGGTCTCACCGTCAAGCGCGAGTCGGCATCGGGCATTGGCACCTTCTTGGCACAAAACATCACTGGTCGCTACTTGGCAGCAGATGTCGAACATGATGGCAAAGTAATCTACAAAAAGGGTCAGTTTATCGGCTCCATCGACGCAAAGCATATTGAAGAACTGGGCACGCCGTCGGTCTATGTCCGCTCGCCAGTCGGCTGCCGCTCACACCGCGGCATCTGCGCACACTGCTACGGCGCCGACCTCGGCACCATGAAGCCGGTCGCGCTCGGCGAGGCAGTGGGAACCGTGGCCGCACAAGCAATCGGCGAGCCGGGCACCCAGCTCACGATGAACACCAAGCACGCCGGTGGTGCAGCGTCGGTCGGTGGCGACATCACGCAGGGTCTCCCGCGCGTTGAGGAAATCTTCGAGCGCCGCGCACCGCGCAACCCCGCAGTGGTCGCGACCGTCTCGGGCCAAGTCACCGAGATTCGCTCCGACAGCAAAGAGAAGGTGATTGTCGTCATCCCCGACCTCGAGCACAAAGGCAAGAGCAAGAAGGAGACGATCGAGTACAGCGCAAGCGTTCGCCGCGTCCCGATTGTCAAAGTGGGCGACACCGTCAAGAAGGGGCAGCTCCTCACCGACGGCTCCGCCGACTTGGCAGAACTCTTCAAGTACGCGGGCAAGGAGCGCACGCAGGAGTACATCATCACCGAGATCGTCAAGATCTACGAGCTCCAGGGTGCGTCGATCTCGATCAAGCACTTGGAGACGATCATCCGCCAGATGTTCTCACGTGTGAAGATCACCAACTCCGGCGGCACCGAGTTCTCGGGTGGTGACATCACCAACGAGAGCGACCTGCGCGCAGCAAACGAGCGCGCGGTGGCAGCAGGAGGGGAGCCCGCGGTCGGCGAGCATCTCGTGATGGGTATTCTCGATGTGTCGCTGTCGCGCCCGAGCTTCCTCTCGGCTGCATCGTTCCAAAACACGACGCGCATGCTCATCCGCGCATCGATGTACGGCTCGGTCGACAATCTCGAAGGCCTCAAGGAGAATGTCATCATCGGCCGCCTCATCCCAGCAGGTACGGGCTTTAAGGGTTCGCCCAAAGAGCGCTTGGTCAACAAGTACGCACCTGTCGCCGATGTTGCAGTCGAAAAAGAGACGGTGTAACAGTTAAAATATAAAAAAGCTTACGGCCGCTCAGGAATATCCTGGCGGCCGTTTGGCGTTGCGGTTCTCCAGACCGCCGCCGGTAGTTATATTTTTCGATAATCGATTGCCCCCATTATTGTCTGAGTCAAACCAACGCTAATTAGCGTTAGGACGAGAAAGATCTTTAGTACAATGGGTATCTCGGGGATCAGCCCGAGCGCGATGACCACCACGCACCCGAGCATGGAGGTGCCCAAAGAAATCCTGCTTATTGCGACCGTAGGTGAAGACATCGTATCTTCCTTCTCACCCAGTTACCTTTGAAGTAGGACAGAATGGATGCATTAGTGGCAAAACCATTTTGTATGAAAACGTACACGCATCTCTGTGCGCAGGAGCGGTTCGTGATTGAGAAATTACGAGGGGTCGGCATGCATATTCGAGCAA
>CAISEE010000050.1 GCA_903884345.1 Candidatus Adlerbacteria bacterium
CCTCTAAAATTGCCATTCTTTTTGGTGCGCACAGACGCACACCTGGGACACTTTTTTTGTAGTCATACCTTGATTGTAGCTGTTGCGTTGTGGTTGGGCCATGGTGTGGCAAAACAGCCTCACATTTTCCCATTAAGCCGTCATTGTGAGGAAGCGGGTTGCTGGACGCGACATCAAGTTTCGCGCACAGTGCCACGGATCGGCCACCGCGCGGCGTATGGCAGAAGTGTTGTACGCTTCGTTGTCGCAGAAAGTTATCGTATGCGACTAACGGTCTATTTTGTTCTGGTCGGGCCACTCCTAAACTTTCTAGGGGTGGCCATTTGCATTTATATAAGGATATTTTTACGATTTGCTATACTAAACGGGTAACTATGAACACCTCAAAGTCACAGCCGTACTTTTTATTCGTGTTGCTCGCGGGCGCGTTTGTGTTGGCGTTCTTCATCTACCGGCCGTTTCTCATCGAGTTGGCACTGGCAGCGATATTTGCCACGGTGCTTCAGCCGATCTACCGGACCTTCTCGAAGTGGCTTCGCGGATGGAACGGGACGGCGGCGCTTGCGACGGTGGTGTTGTGCCTGGTGTGCATCTTTGGGCCGCTCTACTTCGTGGGCTCGCAGGTGACCAACGAGGCGCGCATGCTCTACGCGACCTTTGCGGCGGGCGGCGATCGGCCGTACTTCGAGTTGCTCTCGCAGCATATGGAGGGGATGGTTCGGCACCTGCCGGGGATGGAGTCGTACACGGCCGACTTTGCGGCGCGCGCGAGCGCGCTTGCCAAGACGGCGATAGGGTGGGTCGCGCAAAACCTTGGGTCGGTCTTCTCGAGTGCGGTGCAGTTGCTGCTGGGCTTCGTTATCTTCGTCATCGCGTTGTTCTTCTTCCTTACCGGCGGCGCGGGGTTCAAACGCGGGATCATCGAGCTCAGCCCCTTGGGCGAGGAGGACAATAAAACTATATTCGAGCGACTCGAGAAGGCGGTTAACTCGATCATTCGCGGGAGTCTCACCGTGGCGCTGCTTCAAGCCATCACGACGAGCATCGGCCTCGCCATCTCGGGAGTGCCTAACAGCCTTCTGTGGGGCCTCATGGCGGGCTTCTCGGCGCTCATCCCGGGGCTCAGCATCTGGCCGGTCATCATCCCGTCGGTGTTGTACCTCTACATCACGGGCGCTTCGGTACACGCACTCATCCTCATCGTGTGGGGCATCCTGTCGATCGCCATCAATGAGAACGTCATCGGGCCGAAACTGGTCGGCAAGGGGACGCAGCTGCCGCCGGTCGTGGTGCTGCTGTCGGCGCTCGGCGGCATCGCGTTCTTTGGGCCTGCGGGGATTTTCCTCGGGCCGCTTTCGATTAGCTTCCTCGTCGTGCTTTTGACGGTCTATTCGAAATCGTAACCGTAAGCTGATATACTGCGAGGATGTCCGCACCCTCTTTGTCGCAGAGCAAAAATCCCGGGCTCTTTGCGCTGCTCGCTCCGTACAAAGTGCTCGTCGGCTTGCTGGTGGTGCTCACCATCGCGATTAACGCGCTCGGGCTCGCGGTGCCAAAACTGATAGCGAGCGCCATCGACGCCTTCGGTAAAAACGGCGGCGCGGTGCCGCATCTGTATGTCGAGTTCATACTCGTCGCCTTTTTCATTTTCATATTCACGTACGCCCAAAACATCGTGCAGGTCTTCGCATCCGAGCGCGTCGCGCGCGATTTGCGTACCCAACTCTCGGCTAAGCTCTCGCAGCAATCCTACGCTTATATCGAGCGCGTGACGCCGTCGAAGCTCCTCACCAACCTCACGTCTGACGTCGATGCCATCAAGTCGTTCGTGTCGCAGGCCATCGCGTCGCTCATCTCGTCGGTGTTTCTTATCATTGGCGCGTCGGTGCTTCTGTTGATCCTCGACTGGAAGTTGGCGCTCGCTGTCCTCTCGGTGGTACCCATCATCGCGGCGACCTTCTACGTCATTTTGGGGCGCGTGCGCAAGCTCTTTCGCCGATCGCAAGAGGCGATTGATTGGCTGAACTCCGTCATCAACGAAAGCATTTTGGGTGCGGCTCTGGTGCGCATTCTGCACTCCGAGGATCCCGAGTATCACAAATTCTTGCGTGCCAACACCGAGGCGCGCGACATTAGCCTGCGCATCTTAGGTCTGTTCTCGAGTCTCATCCCGGTCATTACCATGTGCACCAACGTGGCGACCCTGGCCATCGTCGCGCTCGGCGGGCACTTCGTCATTGGGGGCTCGATGACATTGGGCAGCTTCGCGGCATTCAACAGCTACCTCGCGGTGCTCATCTTCCCGATTCTCGTCATCGGCTTCATGAGCAACGTCATCTCGCAGGCGCAGGCTTCGTACGGGCGCATCGCCGAGACCCTGTATGCGCCCGAGGAGGAGGCGCACGGCACGTTGGTTGCGGAGCTGCGCGGCGACATCGATGCGCGGAACCTGCGCATGACCTTCGGCGAGAAGCCAGCGCTCAAAGACGTGTCGATTCATATCGACGCGGGCACCAAGACCGCCATCATCGGGCCCACCGCGGCAGGGAAGACGCAACTCCTCTTTTTGCTGACAGGGCTGTCGCAGCCGACCTCGGGCTCTGTGCAGTACGATGGGCACGACATCGGCGAGTACGACAAGCAGCGCTTTCACAACCAAGTCGGGTTCGTCTTTCAAGATAGCGTCATGTTCAACCTCTCGCTGCGCGAGAACATCGCTTTCAGTGATACTGTCCGCGACGAGGACATCAAGCTTGCGATCGAGACGGCCGAGCTGTCGGACTTCGTGAGCAAGCTCCCTGACGGGCTCGACACCATCGTCTCGGAGCGTGGCACGAGCCTTTCGGGCGGGCAAAAGCAGCGCATCATGTTGGCACGTGCGTTGGCACTGAACCCCAAGGTACTGCTCTTGGACGATTTCACCGCACGCGTCGACACGCGCACCGAACGCGCCATCCTCGAGAACCTTTCGCGCAACTACCCGCACCTGACTCTCGTGTCGGTCACGCAAAAAATCGCCGCGGTCGAGCACTACGACCAAATCTTCGTCCTTATGGAAGGCGAGGTTCTGGCTCGGGGCACGCACGAGGAGCTGCTCCACTCATCGCCCGAGTACGTTCAAATCATCGAATCGCAAAAGAGCACCAACCACTATGAACTACAAGCTTAACAAGGCCGATCAGGCGAAGGAGCGCGAGAAAGGGGTCCTCGGGACCGCGTGGCGTCGTTTGGTGCCGCTCATGATCGAGGAGAAGCTCACGGTGACGATCGCGCTCGTGGCAATTGCTCTGTCGTCTGCCGCGTCACTCATCGCGCCGGCACTCATCGCGCGTGCCATCGACGGCCCCATCACGCACGGCGACTGGGGTGGCGTCATGCGCTACGCGGGGCTCTTGCTCGCGGTCTACCTCGCGGGCACGGCGGCAAGCTACGTGCAGATTCGCTTCATGGGCGGGATGGGCCGACGCGTGCTCTTTCGATTGCGCAACGCCATCTTTACCAAACTGCAGGAGCTTCCCGTCGAGTTTTTCTATCTAAACAAGGCGGGCGACCTCATCTCGCGCATCAACAATGACACCGACAAGCTGAACCAATTCTTCGCGCAAGCACTCATGCAGTTCGTCGGCAACTCGGCGCTCATCGCGGGCACGGGTGTGTGCCTCCTCTACATCAACCCGAGGCTTGGTGCCGCGGCACTGGTGCCCGCGGCGATCGTCTTGATTTTGACACAGCTTCTTTCGCCGTGGGTCAAACGAGTGAGTCTGCGCAGTCTCCAGAAATTGGGCGCGCTGTCGGGCGAGATTCAGGAAAGTCTCAACAACTTCAAAGTCATCGTCATCTTCAATCGGCTCGACTACTTCCGCGAGAAGTTTACCGAGGCCAACGAGGCCAACTACCAGGCGTCGGTACGCGCTGGAGTCGCAAGCAACACCTTCATGCCGATCTACACCCTGGCCTCGACCGTGGCGCAGTTTACCGTGCTGATCTATGGCCTCTACCTGACGTCGATCGGCGAATTCAGCGTCGGCTTCCTCGTCGGGTTCTTGCTTTACGTCAACAACTTTTATAATCCGCTGCGTCAGTTGGCATCGGTGTGGTCGTCGCTTCAGTTTGCGCTCGCGGGGCTCGATCGCATCTCGGAAGTGTTGGCGCTGCAGTCGAACATGCAGGTCATCTCGAGCGAGAAGCGTGGCAATGTCGATGCGGTCGTCCAATTCGACCAGGTCAATTTTCGCTACGACGAATCGGGCGACATTCTGAATGACGTCAGTTTTGCCCTCGAGCGCGGCAAGACGTACGCGCTTGTGGGCCCCACCGGCGGTGGCAAAACGACGACCGCCTCGCTCATGGCGCGCCTCTACGACCCGACCGAAGGCACCGTCTATTTGGATGGTCGGGACATCCGCTCGGTCGAGCCCGCCGTGCTTGCCCGCAAAATCGGTTTCATCTTGCAAGAGCCGATTCTCTTTACGGGCACGGTCAAAGAGAACATCCTCTACGGCAATACCGAGTACGTCAACGCGACCAACGAAGAAGCTCTCGAGTTGCTCGAGCGCGCCAACCTGACAAAACTTCTGACACGATTCAACGAAGGTCTGGACACCAAAGTCGCTACCAGCGGCGAGGCGATCAGTCTCGGCCAAAAGCAGCTCATCGCATTCATGCGCGCGGTCCTGCGCAACCCCGAGATTCTCATCTTCGACGAGGCGACCGCCAACATCGACACCGTGACCGAGCAGCTGCTGGAAGAAATTTTGCACAAGCTGCCCAAAACGACGACCCGCGTCATCATCGCGCACCGCCTCAACACGATCTCTGAAGCCGACGAGATTTTCTTCGTCAACGGCGGTCACATCACGGTCGCGGGTGACATGCAGCACGCCGTCGATATGCTCCTGCACGAGACGCGGCAGAGTTAAGTATAAAAAAAGAGGACTCCGGCCACGGGGGAGGTGGCGGAGTCCTAGAGTCCGTGGTCGCGTTTCGTTTCGTTATTTCAGGGAGATAATTATCGAGTGCACGTCACCACCGTATCCCGGTATCCACGGGATTTCGACGCCGTTGTTCGTCGCGCGAACATGGACGATGTAGCGACTACCTGCACCCTGCAAGTGGTCGAGGCATGCGCGTAGGGAGTTCGTCCCCTCGTGCGGCAATTGCCAGTCTTCTGGATCGTCCGGGATCCGCACGAAGACGCAGATGTCCGCTGGCGATTTCAGATGCTTGGCGAGCACCTCGGAATTCAGGCTTAATGGGAAAATGTGAGGCTGTTTTGCCACACCATGGCCCAACCACAACGCAACAGCTACAATCAAGGTATGACTACAAAAAAAGTGTCCCAGGTGTGCGTCTGTGCGCACCAAAAAGAATGGCAATTTTAGAGG
>CAISEE010000051.1 GCA_903884345.1 Candidatus Adlerbacteria bacterium
GACGTGGTAGTGCGTGTCATAGACGCAGTGGTTGCTTCGGGTGACGCCCATGTGCCTATCATATCTGAAAACCGAGGGTTTTCAGACTTTCCTACAGGGAACCCGCGGCAAGCCGCGGGGTAAGGGCTGGCGCCAATATATTATATAACCCTCAAGATTAATTGTCAATGTTACGGACGATGGGAAAAGGCCGAGGGATTGCTCCCTCGGCCCCGCTCGACCCGACCATGCTATTGCCGCATTCTCTCCCGCGGGTGTTTAAAGCGGATGACCATGAGTTCGTCGCCCGGTTCAAACCATGTGGCGAGCAGGTCGGTACGCGGGCCATAGTTGCTTTTCTGCACGAGAGCAACTCTCGGAAAGCCGCTGACAACATGATAGCCGTTTTCTTGGCTCCCCCAGTATTCAAGTTGACCAACATCAAAAAGCGTACGACCTCGATAGAGAAGACATGCAGACCCGACATCTTCCCCGAACTGATGCACATCATCCGGGTCCTGATCCGGAAATGGGCACCATGAACCGAATACGCCTGCGAAGATGTCGGCGTACAGGTAGGCGTGAGGAAGTTCGCCTAGCACATCTCCAACGTCAGATATTGCCTTGGAGACGGCAAAGAACTTTTTACCTTCGTGAAGCACAACACACAAAGAAACTACCGTTGGGCTAGTCATTTGCTCCTACTTTCATTGACCAGTGATTTCCTCTTTTTAACACACCTTCAAACATAAGTCTATGCGGCGAAATGAAGTTATCACCTTGGACCCTATTGCCAAATACATGCAACAGGAATACCATTCGCGGTTGGTTTGTGACTACTACAAAGCGCCAGGAGGCGCATGTGGCGTGAGTTATTCGAACGAATCCTCCGTGCCGAGCGCGACGACCCAGAGCCCGCTGCCTCATAACCCGCCCGCAGAGTTCATCCAAGGCTTCAGGCAGGCGGATTTGGATCAACTGCGAACCGTGCTCGTGCGACGTGAGGCAGCGCAGACTGCCTCACGGATGAGATGCCAAAGGTCGCGAGAAGAATAAGAATCGCCCGGACCGCCCACGAGAATCTTTCTCAACGGCGCCCGGGCGATTTCCTTTTTTAACGAGTACGTTTTGTTAAATACTCCAGTCTTGTTTCAAATGGGAATCGCTCGATGGCGTAGCGCAGCATCGTGCGGGGCATGACGGCGGCGTACTCGTCGAGGAACTCGGTTTGGGCTTCGAGTGACGCGCGCTTCCCTACCTCGCGCAGCATCCAGCCGACGGCCTTTTGGATGAGGTCGTGCGGGTCTTGCAGGAGGATGCGTGCGATCTCGATCGTGGCATCCGACTCGCCTTGTTTTATGAACGCGAACGTCGCGACGATCGCGATGCGCCGATCCCACAAGAGCGCCGAATTGGCCAACGTGACGAGCGGCTCGTGGTCTTTGTCCAACAGGTAGGCACCGACGATGTACTCGGCGCTGGCGTCGACCAAATCCCAATTGTTGACCCACTTGGTGTTTTGCAGGTACAGCTCGTAGATGGTTCTTCGTTCCGACTCACTACCGCGCGCGAATCGCCCGACGAGCAGGATGAGCGCGCAGAGTCGATATTCGTGCTCGACCGAGTGAAGCAGCTCGACGATGTCCGACAGCGGCAAGTTCACGTATCGCTTCGCTATCTTTCGCTGCTCGGGCACCGTGACACCAAGAAAGACGTCACCTTCGGCATATTGTCCCGGGCCCGTCTTGAAAAACCACGCCGACACCTTCGCGCGCTCGGGTGTGCCCGCGAATCGAAGTTCGTCTTTTACATCTTGCAGTGTGTGCATATCTCGCAATGTCGCCTATAATCGCGAATAAATTGTTGCTACACTACCAGTATATAAGCGTAAGCGATACCATATGATGAAGAAGCGCGGGTACTGGGGTCTGATTTCGTTCATATTCGTGGCATCGGTCGCGTTTGGCGCCCCCACGGCACAGGCTGATGCGCCGCAAGTGACGTCGCTTTCGATCTCTCCCGCACAAATTCCGAACGATTACTCCTTTGCACTCGTGTGGGCCGATAGCAACTCCTACGGCAACGAATATCTCTTCACCTGCCCCACGGGCGTCACCATAAAGACGGCCGCAGGCGCGACCGTACCCTGTGGCACGCGGCAACCGATCGGCTTGGGCCAGGCCAACGCGCGAGCGTTTAGCGCGACCAATGTGACCGGTGTAGCGCGAAACATCACAGCGACGCTGTATCCACAGGACGCATCGTACGTCGACGTTGATGCCGGCGCCCAAACCGCGACCGCATCGGTCTCGCCATTGCTGCAGCCCTTCACCGATTTTTCGGCTTAATGGGAAAATGTGAGGCTGTTTTGCCACACCATGGCCCAACCACAACGCAACAGCTACAATCAAGGTATGACTACAAAAAAAGTGTCCCAGGTGTGCGTCTGTGCGCAGCAAACAGAATGGCAATTATAGAGGAACGCAA
>CAISEE010000052.1 GCA_903884345.1 Candidatus Adlerbacteria bacterium
ACCAACTCACTCGATGGTTCGTTCAAGAAGGTGAAGCTTGCGGTTGCCGTGCATTCGGGGCTCACGCATGCGCGGCGGATGAAACTTATCACGACACTGCTTTCGCCGCCTGCATAGCCTCACATTTTCCCATTAAGCCTAGTCTCTTAACGTCTGCTAATTACAGATAATCATACCGTGGCCAGAGATAGGAGGCAAGCGTTTTAGTACGTTGTAACCGTTCGGACAGTAACACGCATTTACTACTTACGAATAAGGCTTATTTTACAAGGTTGTTTCTACTATTGACGGTTGCACTCGATTATTTTCAACTACGTGAACTGCATACTACCCAACAAAATGCCACTCGCGAGGAATGGCTTTTGTACTCAAATGCAATTTGTGTCGCAATTAATAACTGCGGAGGCGCTTTGCTTTCTCGTGGGTGCGGATGCGCTCGAGGGCTTTTGCCTCGATTTGGCGGATGCGCTCGCGGGTGACGCCGAATTTTTTGCCTACTTCTTCAAGGGTGTGGTAGATGCCGTCTTCAAGGCCGTGGCGGAGTTTGAGGATTTCGCGCTCTTTAGGGCTGAGCTCATCGAGAATTTCTTTGAGCTGGTCGGCGAGTATGCGGCGCGCCACTTCCTGGTCTGGGGCGAGAATCTTGTCGTCTTTGATGAAGTCGCCGAGGACCGACTTGCCGTCGTCGCCGTCGTCGGAGCCCACCGGGCTCTCGAGCGAGACGGTGTCCTGGTCGATTTTCTCGATCTGGTAGATTTTGTCGACATCGACACCCATTTCAAGGGCGATCTCTTCGGCCAAGGGGTCGCGACCGAGGTCTTGAGCGAGGCGGCGCGAGACCTGCTTGTACTTGGCGATGGTCTCGACCATGTGGACCGGGATGCGGATGGTGCGCGACTGGTCGGCCAAGGCGCGGGTAATCGCCTGGCGGATCCACCACGTCGCGTACGTCGAGAACTTATAACCTTTGGTGTAATCAAATTTGTCGACAGCCTTAAAGAGGCCGAGGTTGCCTTCCTGAATGAGGTCAAGGAGCGTGAGGTCTGGGCTGCGGCCGACGTACTTCTTGGCAATCGAGACGACGAGGCGCAGGTTGGCGCGAGCAAGCAGGTTGCGTGCTTCGTCATCGCCATCGACGATGCGCTTTGCGAGGTCGCGCTCTTGCTGGGCGTTGAGGAGCGGGTACTTGCCGATTTCGCGCAGGTACATCTGGATGCTGTCGTACTGCGAGTCCGAGCGCGAGTAGCCCTTCTCGACGGGCTCCTCGTGGATCTCGAGCATGCCGCCGCCCTCGAGGACGTCGATGTGCGCCTTCGAGAATTTGTCGTAGAGCTCTTCGAGAAACTCGACGTTGGTCTCAATCGTCGGGAACGCTTTCAAAATTTCATCGTAGGTGATGAATCCGGTCTGGCGGCCGCGCGCCATGAGCTGCTCGGCCTTCTTGCCGAGCTCGTCGGTCTTCTTGGCAACCTTGGGCGATGCCTTTGCCTTCGCGACGACCTTCTTTACGGGAGCCTTCTTGGGTGCGAGGGTGGCACGACGCTTAGCCGCGACGTCACGAAATTGCTTCGCCTTCGCGGTCACGCTCTTTTTAGTAGTCTTAGCAGGTCGCTTGGCAACCTTTTTCACTTGCTTTTTTGCTTTAGCCATCCCGAAAAGTATAGCATGAATAATGAATTTACGCAAAAGTGCCAACGTATTTTGCGTATGGTCTAATGGTTACCCGCGAACCGCTTCTTGGCGTCGCTTGAGCGCCGAGAGTCGCTCAATGAGCTCAGCCTCGGACCCTGCCCCACTGCGAAGCATTTCTTTTATCTTCGCCATCTCGTTTTCGAGGAGCGCGAACTCGACGGTGCGAAAGAGCGCGTCGATGGTCTCACTCTGCTCCTCGACACCCAGCGCATCGAACTCGAATCGAAACCGCTCGGCATCCGCCAGGTGCTTCTCGCGAGTCGCCTGCAGTCGCTCCTCACCCAATATCTTAAGGAGTCGCTCTTGCACGGCGGCGTCTTGGTCGAAGCGAAACAACAGCAGTGCGGCGGCCCGTTCGGACTTCGAAAGTGTTGCCCCGCCTCCGGCACTAGCAGTTGCTTCTTGGGGTGCCTCGTCGAAGCTCACGGTCGGGCGTTTGGCGACCTCGGCGCGCACGGCATCCTCGGGGACGCCGAGCCGATTGGCCACAATGCGAACGAAGTGCGCCTGCTCGATTTTGCTCGCCATCGCGGCGATGAGCGGCAAAACCTGCGCCTCGACGACGTGCTTGTAGCCTCGCTCGTCGCGCGCCCCCGGTCGCAGCGCCTCGAGGAAGAACTCGACCGCGGTTTTGGATCCACGAATCGCATTCTTAAGGATCTCGGGATCCTCGCGTGCCAAGTCGGCCGGATCCTTGCCCTCGGGGAAGGTCGGCACTTTAACGTCGAAGCCCGCAGCGATCGCCATCTGTGCGCTCTTGAGCCCCGCGCGAATCCCCGCCTGGTCGCCGTCGAGCGCCACGATGAGGCGCTTGGACA
>CAISEE010000053.1 GCA_903884345.1 Candidatus Adlerbacteria bacterium
CAACTCACTCGATGGTTCGTTCAAGAAGGTGAAGCTTGCGGTTGCCGTGCATTCGGGGCTCACGCATGCGCGGCGGATGAAACTTATCACGACACTGCTTTCGCCGCCTGCATAGCCTCACATTTTCCCATTAAGCCTCGATTACCGCATCTGCACCTTGCGCAACTCCTCGCGATGCGCTTTGTAATCGGGCACCGCGACCGCGACCAAGTCCCAAAACTTCTGCGAATGATTAAACTCCCACAGGTGGCACAGCTCGTGCACGATGACGTAGTCGGCCAAGTGCGGCGGCAAGTGCACGATGCGGTAATTAAAATTGAGGTTGCCTTTCTCCGAGCAGCTGCCCCACCGCGACACCTGGTTCTTGATCGACACCCGATTGTACGGATACGGATAGATCGTTTTGAAATGCTCCAGCCGCTCTAACACGAGCGCTCGCGCCGCCACTTTATCTTTAAGATAGGTTTTGGTGCCGCGCTTGGCGACGTTTCGACGCACGCGTTTGAAATACCATCGAAGCAGTGGCCGCATACGCCTAAGAGTACCACTTCAGCGCGTGCCAAAGGAAAAAGAAAAACCCCGCCCCACGATGCGCATTGCTGCACACCATGGGGCGGGGGGGGGTAGTCTAAAAATCGCCGGGGAAGAGACGGTTCACCTGCGCCGCGATCCACGACCGCGGACTGCTGTCCGTCAATCTGACGATTGCAGCATGTTCCAAGCCAGCGAAGGCTTCGATGATACGCCTCAGGTCGGACAGGTTGTTACCCAGACCCACCTGAGCGCAGACGATGACCTTCGTGTCTGGTCCTGCACGAGAGAGAAGCATAAGCAGCCTATTCAGCGGCCACTTGTGCGCCTCATCGAGCACTAAGTACGTTTTCTGGAGCGACCGACCGTCCGCGAAGCCTGCGTCGGGAAGGTCAATTGCAGCCAGCAATTCCTCGACGGTCTTAGGCCCCGACCAGAGTCTCTGATGCGGGAGAAGCCGTTCGATTACCCCAAGGTTGTCCTGAAGCGCCAGAACGGTCGGCAGAATTTTTTCCCTCTCATCACCTGTGAGGAATCCGATTTCAGACTCGCCGTCTGCGCGCATAAAGACGATTCGATCGTACCGCTCATCCATGTAGCGTTGATGCAAACCGCACGCGACCGCAAGAAGCGACTTCCCGCAACCTGCGGGCCCCACCACAAAAACCAAGTCCATGTTGGGATCCATGCAGTGATTCATCTGTGCGTTTTGTTCGGGATTGAGCGCCAACAAACCACTTACGGAGTGCAGCCGCACACGGTAGTTAATATTCTGACGCAAAATCATTCGCCCGGCATGCGACCGAATCTCCGTGACCGTAGATTCGATTTTACGGTCACTCCACAAACCGTGAACTACGGTGTTGAGCAAAATTCCCGGGAGCAAATCAACTTCGTGGACCTTCAGGCCTTTCATGTCCCGCTCGATCATCGTGCCATCGTTCAGTGCCCAGAAATCCTGAGGCAGATCGTAGAAACCCGAACGCACGCGCTCATCGCGCTCATGCTCGATTTTATTGGGCGTAAACAACTCCACCAAAAGCCCGTACGGACTGGCTTTCGCGACCATGTTGTTGTCGTTCGTCACGAGTACAACGCGGCGGTTGAGCCGTTTCTCCTTGGCGACCAAGTCGTTGGCAATCCAGCAGGTCTGTTCGTCGGAGGTCGCCGATGCCGACAAATTCGCCAACTGCTTACTCACCACCAAACTACCGAGCGCCTTCCCGTCCGACGCCTCGGCAAGCGAGACACCGTTGCCCGCGTTTTTACCAATCACAATCGAGGCAACCAGTCGGTTGACCGCGCGGATTTGGGAAGCATCTTTCGACCTGCCTTTTTTCCCTTCATCCAGTTCCCGCACCACGGGACTCGCAAGAAACACCCGATCAACTGCGCGCTGGCCGTAGTCGAAAATGGAGTTTGGATTGAAACGGAGCACGTTGGTGTCGAGTACAAATGTGGTCGGTGGCTCTGAGACAACTTGCATCGTTTCAGGAACCTGCTGGACTTGCCTGAGATAGGCGGATGGCTTAGCCATAATGCGACTCTCCTTTCTCGCCCTTTTTGTGAATAGCAAAGGGCTGTTCTGATGTGAAAATACATCGAAACTTCAGAAATGGCAACTGTACGACGTGGCTACGGTGTGGGCGCAGCTATTTCGACCAAATTTGCGCCGTTTATGCGAAACAATTTACTGACGCCGATCGACGGCTCGGCGGTCATGGGGTCACTCGGGCGGCGGGTGGCATAGGTCACGAGGATGGTGCCGTTTTGGATGGTAGTCGACTGCGGCGCGATGCGGTCGCCGAGCAACAGCGCGTTCGTCCCCTGGTAGCCACTGGGAGTTTTGAGTGCCGCGACGACGTAGTAAAAGACGCCGCTGCCGCCCGCGTTTTGAGTCAGGATGAACGCGACGTCGGGCACACCGTCACCATTGAGGTCGCCCGTCGCCTCGTTGCCAAAATATTCGGTCTCGATGCTCGATGCCGAACTCGTGCTTATTTGCGTCTCTGCGACACCGTTAATCAACGTGACCGGCTGCCCTTCGACGAGGTAGGTCGCGCTCTTGTAGTCGAGGGTCGTCGTCGCCACAGGGTTCGTCACAACGGGGCTTGGCGGCAACTCCACCCGTCGACTCGACCAAAACCAAAACCCGCAGAGGATGACGAGGATCCCGACCGCACCGAAGAGAATGATTCGTGTATTCATCATAACGTCGTGATCTCTATAGTACACCAATGACGGTGTTACATTCATGAGGATAGCACCTCACAGCTGGTATGGTTACGCCGTTCATCCCATTTATCTAATACGAAGTAAAGCGTATGACCAGCCAAGAAACAAATCCCCTCGCCGACACCGCGTTGGGGAACGCATTCACGCGTGCAATCATCGAAACGATCGGCGAGCCGTTTCTCGTGCTCGACAGCGAACTGCGCATCATCGTCGCGAGCCGCTCGTTTTATCTGAAGTTCAAAACGACCCCGACCGAAACTCAAGGCCAGCTATTATACAAAATTGGCAACGGCGAGTATGACGTCGAGGCGTTGCGACACTTTCTCAAGAACGTCATCACCGAACGCTCCGAGATGAGAAACTACAAAATCGCGCACGACTTCATCCCGATCGGTCAGCGGACGCTCCTTCTGAGCGCACGCGAGGTGCTGTATGAAAACAGCAACCATCGCCACATCCTCCTCACCATCGGCGACATCACCGATCAGGAAGCGGCCGACAAAGCGCTCGAAAAAATCGCCGAACAGAAGGACCTTTTGATACGCGAGATGAAGCATCGCATGGCCAACAGTCTGCAGCTCATTGCGAGTATTTTGACACTGAAGTCGACGACCATCGACTCACCCGAAGCGCGGCGACACCTCGAGGATGCGCGCGGGCACATCATGTCGATAGCGACCGTCGAGAAGTACCTCGCGGCGCCGACCATGCACGAAGAAGTCGAAGTCGGGCCCTACCTCAACGATCTGTGTACCGGCCTTTCGCTCAGCATGATCGAGACACAGGTGCGGCCGATCAGTCTCACAACCCGAGCCGACAACGCCCTGGTCTCGTCGACCGAAGGCATCAGCTTGGGGCTCATTACGGCCGAGCTCGTCATCAACGCACTTAAGCACGCCTTCCCCCCAGCCAGCGGGGGCCACATTCTCGTGACGTACAAAAGAGGCAAGGGCGTTTGGCAACTTGCGGTCGCCGACGATGGCGCAGGTTTTAAAGAGGTGGTCGGCAAAAAAGAGGGATTGGGTACGACCATCGTGCAATCGCTGGCGACGCAGCTCCACGCGAAAGTCGACATACAAACGGGCAAAAATGGGACGACCGTGTCAATCAACGGCGCACTGCCCGTCTCGTCAGCAAAAACCTAGTGACCCAAACTTGCCTTGAGGCTCAAATGTTTGAACGAGTCCCGTTTGTCGGTCGCGATGATGCGCTCGCCGAGGAAGGCAAGAAATTCCTCACGACGATCCTCGAACCCTTTTTCTTGCATGTGCTGAATGGGGCGATACTCGGGGGTGTATTCGAAGTGACCGCGGATCTCGCCGTCGGTGAAGATGCGCACGTGGTACTGGTACCGAAAGCCGACGACGCGACGCAAACTCACCGCCTCGCCCTCGTCGTTCCATGCGATAAAGTGGTTCCCGAAGCCGTGCTTGCGCACCAAATGCATCACCACCTCCTCGATTGTGTACTGCGGTGCGATGTGCCCCAAAATAAACGGCTGGCGGCCCGAATGTTTGACGATGCCGACTGCGAGCGACGCATCACGCACGAGCGGATGAAACGGCGTATAGAAACGCCAAATAAGATATTTGACCCGATCTGCGGTCGACGAAGGAAATGCCATCCTCGCGTGGGGAATCTCTTTGACCAGCTGCCGCGGCGTCATAGATGCTTCTATAGTACCATATCGGCGCTGACGCATGTGCACTACATCCCCATGCCGGCAAGTGCCAGTTTCTTGGCTCGCGCCCAACGCTTGATCTCGGCTTCGCGTTTGAGCGCCGACGAGCGGTCGGGATGTTCCTCCGAGTACAGCACCTTAATCGCCCCTCGCGCCGCCGTGTAGTGGCTGCCGACCCCTTTGGCATGTTCGGCCAAGCGCCGCGCGACATCGGTCGTAATCCCCGTGTAGATGGTTTGATCACCGCATTCGATGAGGTAGACGAAGTACATGCGATGGTGCCGTTATGCGGTCGCCAGTTTGGTAAAAAACAACTGATAGCAGCCGCCGACCGCGACCCCAAAGATGATAAGCGCGACGGGCCAGCCGATCGATTGCACATACACCGCCGCCGCGACTTTGAGCACATACAGTGCAAGAAAGAGCACGCCAAGAACGAGCATGCCGCGATCCTTCAAATGCCGGCTCCCGTACAGGGCGCAAAAGACGAGCGCGAGATAGAAAAAATCGAAGACGCCGCCGAGCACAATCCCCTCGCCCAAGATGGCGAAGGTGCCCACAAACGACAGCGCGCCACTAACGAACCGTCGGTCACCCGCATCTTTGGCATCGGGCGACGCAGCGCGGCGATACTCGTACGAGACCGCTACGAGTATCGCACCAAGCAGCACAATCGCACTCTCAATGAGTCCGCCCGACAACGGATTGTTGCCTATGATGTGCAGCACGAACGCGAAATACAACCAGGTCGCGAAGGCCGTACAGATTAAAACAAGAATGTTTCGTTTCGTCATCGCGTACGTCACCGCGTAGAGCGCCAACAGCAGCATCGCCACCGCAGCGTCGACGGGCCAGCGCAAGTAGATGCCGCAATAAAACAAAATGACGAAGGCGGCGAACGGCGCGAACAAGGCCGAGACGACGAAAAGCATCTGCGAGATAATCCGCTGCCGCGGCGACCACAAGAGGCACGCTGCGGTGAAGGCCGCCACGGCAATGCCGAGCGTCAACGTCAGCAACAAAAGCACGACCGTCGATACCATATGGAGTTAGTATACCTGCTCTTTGAGGAGGTCGTACAAGTGTCGCCAAATCTGATACATGGCATAGGTGTCGAGCCCGCAGTACACCCGCAAGTCCTCTGAAATCTGCGCGCTCTCCTCGGGCATGGTCGTGGGCGAGACCATCCGCGACCATGCGTCCGATGCCTGGCCGCCTTCCTTAATGTTGAGATCGGCATGTTTGACGCCCTGAACCAGCGCCGGGAGCACCTTCTTGATTGACGTCTTACCTTTAAATGCCGGATGCACGTAGTACTGCTTTTGAAAAATATCTTTGAGGTCGTACATCTGCGCATTGATGCGCTCGAGCACAGCTCGGTATTCGGGCACGCGATCAGCTAACTCGCGGTTGACGCCCATCTCGAAGCTCTTGTTCCACGAGATGACGCTGCCGCCGTCGGGGATGTATTCGGCCAGCTTCGCCGCTATTGCGTGCGACGGGTCGCTCGCCTCTTCGTGCAAGTATTCATAATGCTCGGGCTCGTCGTTGGGGCCGCGCAACACGTGGAGCGAGAATTGAAACGGGATGCGACTGTACGGCCGATAGCCGCTCCACAGTGGCACCGCAGGCGCGAAAGTCTCGTAGTCGAGGAAGTACAACGGGTACGCGAGGTTGCCCAACTCGTCGCCAATCGCGTCGAGGTCGATCATCGCGCGCCCGCTGCGGTAGGCCTTGAGTTGGTTTTGCTGAATGTCGCTGAGGTCCATTTCTTCAGGCACATCGGCAAGCGCAAAAATCTTTTGATCAATTAAATTCGCCAACTTCTTCTTGCTCGCGCCAATCCGCGAGAGGTCGTGCACCGAGTAGTCGGGCACCTCGGGGTTGGAATATTTAAAAGTCGAGCAGTGTGCGCTGCGCCCCTGGTAGATGCAGTCGCAGCCCGCCGCGTGTTCGGTCTCGCACAAAAGGTACTCCTTCGCCGCCTCCATCTGCCCCTCGACGTACTCGAGGCGAGCGAGAATCTTTTCAGTCAAATCCTCCTGCAAAAAGAGCGCATCGATATCGAGCTCGCTCCCACGCACGTACTCGCGATTAAGATGTACCAGCACGTAGCGCCCGACCGACACGCCCGCGCGGCGCAAGACCGACGCCTGAAACGCCAAGTCGTCGACGTGACTGCGGTCGGAGCCTTCTTCTTTGATCGAATTCGTCCCCTTAATCTCGTAGAGGTCCCAGCAGTCATTCGCCGCATCATATGCCAAAACGTCGGCTCGCATCAAAAATCCATCTTCGATGAACGTCGCCTGGAAAATAGCAGGCGTCTTTGCCGCCATGAGCGCCACGGTTTCTGCACGTGCCGCCTCGCCGGTCGATTGCACCAAAATACCCTCGGGGAAAAGCCCTCGCGCACGTGCCTCGACCTCGTTGCCCTGTTCGACCAACTGTTTCTCAAACGGCGCCAACTCAAACAGCTCCATCAACTCGGGTTTGTGGAGTTTGAGCCAACAATTCTTCGGGCACAGCTGAAATTCGAGGAAGGTCGTCTTCGATATGAGCATGCATCACATTGTAGCAGAGATAAAAAAAGAAAAAGAGGGCCCCGAAAGACCCTCCTGTTATGCACACTCACCCCACCTCGCCGAGCATGGGGATGGCAAGGCGGCGGCGGGCTGTTTCGCCGGGGAAGAGGTTTTTGACGCGGTCGGTCACGTCGCCGCGCTCGCCCACATGTGCGCCGTGCTCCATGGCTTTGAGGCTCGATGCTAAAAAGATGGCGTGCTTACCGTAGCGCGCCGAGATGTCGTCGACGCTTTTAAACACCCGCGTCAGCGCATCGGATTTTTCGACCGCACCAAAGAGGTCGAGCTGCGCCCCGCCACCTTCGGAGAGTTTCATAAGCGTGATGCCCGTGGCGCGATACGGCACGCCGCGTTTAAACACCTTCGGAAATTCCGCCTCGACCATGCGCAAGATGTCCTGCGGCACGTTGGTCGGGTGCGACAATTTAATTTCGCACCCATGGTACTTAAAATCCTGGGTCTTGAGAAAAAAGAAAATGACCGGCGTCGAGAGATCCCACCGACGCGCCTTGATGCACGCGTTCTCGATGTTCTTGGAGAGTTGCGACAGCACGAACGCCGGGTCTTTGGAGAGCGGCGTAAACGTTTTGGTCTTGCTGATCGATTGATAACTCTCGCGCCCCACCGCGTCGATCGGGTACACCGCCTCGCCATTGAGTTCCTTCCAAATCTCCACAAACGGTTTCGACAAATGCGCCGCCACCCACGCGCCGTCCTTTCGCGCAAAATCCAGCGCCGTCGCCACGCTATGCTTTTGTAAATACGCCGTCGTGTTGGGCCCAATCCCCCACACCGAGCCCACCGGGGTCTTGGCTAAAAACTGCGGCACCTCGGGCAGTGGCATCAACGTCAATCCCGACGGCTTTTGCCACTTCGAACCAATCTTCGCCAGCACCTTGGTCGCCGAGAGCCCGATCGAGAACGTCATCCCCAACTCCGCGTCGAGGTCGCGCTTAATCGCCGCCGCCATCTGCGCGTACGACATCTTGTTACACCGCCGCATCCCGCCCAGGTCGGCGAAGCACTCGTCGATGCTGTACTCCTCGACCGCCGGCGTGTAGCGCCGCACGATTTTATACATCCGCTCAGAAAAAATACTGTACGTCTCGTAGTCCGACGGCAAAATGACCGCATCGGGGCAGACCTTTCGCACCTCCGACAAGGTCATCCCGCGTTTGACCCCGCGCGCCTTGGCCTCGTAGGTCGCCGCCGACACAATGCCGCGCTCCTTGCCCGTAATCACAGGCTTCCCTCGCAGCGCCGGGTTCTTGGCCACCTCGCAGGAAGCAAAGAACGAGTCCCCATCGATATGCAAAATCGCCCGCGGGTACGACTGCAGACTCCCCCAACTCATTGCAGATATTTGCGCACCACCGCCGTCACCACCGCGTCGATCTTGAGCGACTCCTTGGGGTACATAGGCTTGTATTTTTTGTTGGCGGGTTCAAGGTACATCGACCCCGCCGTCTTGCGCAGATACTTCATCGTGTACTCGCCGTCGATCGAGGCAATGACGATCTGCCCCGGCTTGTACTGCGTGCGCCGCTCGACCACCACCATGTCGCCCTCGCAAATCCCCGCATCGATCATCGAGTCGCCCTTCACCCGCAGGATGTACGTCGACTCTTTGTTGGGCGTCAGATACTCGTCGAAGTTCATCACGTCGAGCAATTCCTCCTCGGCCGGCGATGGGAACCCCGCTTCGACCAACCCCAATACCGGCACACCCGCGCCCACATCGGCGTCGCCGTCGCCTTCAAACCCTTCGCCCGGCACGAGCCGCCCCGTCATCCCATCCTTCGCCAAAAACCCCTCGTCGATTAATTTGTCGACAAAGTAATTCGCCGCGCCAGTACTCGCATACCCCGCAAGCCGCGCCAATTCCCGAAACGTCGGCATCCGCCGAAATTCCCGATAGAACGCCGCAATTTTCTCCCGCGCCAGAGTAGTTTCCATCACCCAAGTATATTAGAACGGGTGTTCTAAAGTCAAGGTGAAGGAACCTAATTCAATTACTAACTACGAATCTTGGATATTGCCAATTGAAGCTTTTCTATCACACCATTACAATCTGGTTGCTTTATCAAAGCAAATACTTTCTCCAATTTATCCAATAAATCAGCATTGCCCTTGAAATCAGCCGTATGCTGATCCAACACAGTAAATGCTTGTTCCAAACACATTTTTACTATCCAACTATGCCTGCCCGTAGTAAGACTTTTCTGCATGCAGGAGATTAAAGAACGTATAACATTTCTCCAAACCTCACGCCCTTCCCACATGTAATGATCGGACCAGGCTGTCATGATTTCGAGCTCTTGAGTTGCTCCTTTCACTTCGTCAAAAAGAGTTCTTATCTCATTTTTTACCTGATCAAATTTTTCTGATTCTTCTTTCTCAAGATTCTTGATATTGACTACCAATTCATTAAAACGCTTTTCTTGCGTTTCAAGCAGACCATCGAATCGCTTCTCATTATAATGTTTTTCGTTTTCAATGTTCGATTCTAGTTCGAGAAAGCTAGCTGTCTGCTTATTAAGCAGTTCATTGAATTTTTTTTCATTATTTTCATTATCACTACGGGTTTTCTCTTCCAGTAACCTTAACTTCTTTTCTGTAGGTTTAAAATTGACGAAATATAATCCCGCAGAGGAAAGAACCCCTGTTCCTAGAATGAGCGCGACCGATGCTTGCAGATACCCAATATTTAAAGACGCAAGTTGCGATATTAATTCAATTTCGTTGGTAGACGTTCCCATATATTATTAGTAAGTATTCAAAAATAATTTACGAATTGGTTCAGTATTTATCTGCAAAGCTGATTTGTCAGCCGGGCTCGCAAACCGTTACCCTGCGAGACAAATTGTAAACGATAGGTCGAATGAATCGTTCATTTGGTATTATCCCACTCCTTGCCTGCCTGTCCAGAAAATTGCGGGGTTGGGGGCGGCTTGACGATTCTTGTATTGTTTGTATAACAGTGTCAGGTGTTCCCGAATCACTCGGGTCGCAGAGGATACGAACAATGCACGAAGTCTTGATTGCTCTCGCAATAGCACTGTTAATCTGTGTGGCGATGCGGGAACCTACCAATGCGCCGGCTCGGCAATCGACCCCCGGTCGCGTCAATCTGATACATCCGCATTTCGAAAGATGCGGCGAAATGGTCTGCGTTGTGGACATCAGAGGGACTCGCATCTCGGATTACTTCCACGAAATCGTCCAACTTTCGAACGGCGCATGGGTCGGCGAGTTAGGCGCCACCACCTTCTTGTTGAACAACTTCAAGGTCGTCTCCCAAGGCTACCATCGCATCCTCCCCCGCGACGATGGGACCTACGATGCCTATCATGGCGGATATGACTTCCATCTCGACGCCAACGGCCAGATCATCTGCTGACCCCACGCCCCGCGACCAAACGGAGAGCCCCACGCTCCCATTTGGCGCGGGGCTTTCCAATTTAAAAAGTATCGACTATTTGCTCCCCTTCCTCCAACGCGGAGCAAACCTAATGAGAAAGGCATAGGACTTTGCCCGAAGATGGCCGATGCCTTTGGCGCGCATGCCGAGGTACGCGCGGCGTTGAAACTCTTTGAGGTCATCGCCCTCGTAGCACAGTTTGCCGTCTTTAAAGCAGTAGCTGCAGTAGCGATCCGACTCGCGCACGCCGGGATCTTGGCTAAACGGCATCATGCAACTCTCGCAGCTGTTCTTTTGCATATTGAAATAATGAGTGACTCGATTAATACCTCAAGTATAGCAACTATATCGAGCACATCGTGCCCATCGATGACACCTACAAAACAGAAATTGCGGCAACCGCGGTCTATTTTTTGCCGTCTCGCTTATCCTCGCGCTCGCGAACCTCGCGCTCGTCAAAGCCGAAGTGATGCGCGACCTCGTGCCAAATAGTCTCGCGGATGACTTGGCGCACGGGCAGCTTGTCTTCTTCGGCCGCGTCCTCGATCGGCCATTGATACAGCGTGATCGTGTCGGGCAAGGTCGGCCCCACACCGTAGTAGTCGCCGCGCACCGTCGCGGGCACGCCGCGATAGAGCCCCAGCAGCGTCTCATCCTCGCCCAACCCTTCCTCGACACGAGTCTCGTGCGACGGTTCGTCCTCGATCAAAAACGCGACGTTTTGCAAATACTGCCGGTAGCGCTCGGGCACCGCATGCGGGAATTCTTCGACAATCAGCTTCTCAAACTCCTCGCGGGTCATGATGCAAGTATACCAAAGCGACGCCAGTCATCGGGGCGGCGTTTATTGTATTGACACTCTCGCCGTTTAAGGTTACTTTAACGAAGGACAAGTATTGAGGTTTTGTGATGCCTATCAGCGCTATGAGCGGGCCCACCAGGGCGACGTGCCACGTCTGTGGTGCGAAAAAACTCGCATGCCAAAAAGTTGCCGATAGTTGGCAACTGCCGATTCACTACCGCCCAGATAACGTGAACGAAAACTGCACCGGCAGCCGAAAGGTTGCGCAGCAGGACATTCAACCCTCTCCCCCGAGCGGCGATCGTCCTCCGGTAGGATTCCGATCACCGAAGCATGGTCGGAGCAGCTTGACCAACAACAGAAGCTCCATCCGAGTTCGCCCAGTCGGCGGATGGTGATTCGAACGCGAAAGGACACTGACGTTGAAACACTCACCCTTCATCTCGACGGACCTGCAGTTCAGCCAACGCGAAAAGCAGGGCTCGAGCGCCGAAGACCGCCTCGCAGGGGTTGTCGTCGCTCTCATCGTGCTGTGCGTATTGCTTGCCCAGGCGGCGCTGAAAGCACACACGTAGGTCTGCAGGTCGACATATTGGGGCCGCCTTTCTTTTGGCGGCCCTTTTTCTTTGCGCCACACTCAGGCAGGCTTTCGTATCATGGGGCGGATGCTGGGCAAACTTCTAGCGCAGGTTCGGTCGCTGCGCCCTGCGGTGCGATCGGTCGTGCTCCTCTACTGCGTCTACACGCTCGCCGGGTCGATGCTCGGTACGTTCCTTCAAATATTCATCTTTCAAAAATTCACGAGCGTCTACTTCAACATCACGGCGACGCTCGTGTTGTACTCGGGGATCATGGCGGGCTTTGCACTGGTCGGCATCGTCGCAGGGCTCTTTCGTGCCAATCTCAAACGCGGGTTCTTGGCGTGCTTCCTCCTCATGAGCCTGCCGATTTTCTTGTTGCTCTATGCGCACACAGAGGTGCAGGTCTACGCCATCATGTTCATCCACGGGTTCGGCGAAGGTCTGTTTTGGCTGTTGGTCTCGCCCTTCGAGCTGTCACTCACGCACGATAGCGAACGCGACTTTTATTCATCCGTCATCGGCGTCACAGGCGAACTCCTCGGGCTTGTCGGCCCCGCGAGCGCGACGTTTCTTATTTGGTTCTCGTGCGTCGTGTTGCACCTTGGGACGTACACACTGCTCTTCATCGTCTCGCCGGCCATCTATTTGCTTGGCCTCCTATGCCTCGCACACTTACCCGATTTTCGGCCAACCCCGCTTACCGTGGCCGATGTGGTGCACTTTACGACCGACCGTCGCAACAAAGCGGCATTCATTTACTCAATGGGCACCGGCCTCCAGCAAGTCCTGGGATTAGTGCCGCAATTGGTCGCGCTCGCGATTTTGCAATCGGCACTGAGCGTGGGAGCCTACAGCACCGTCTTTGCCATCATATCGACGGTGGCAATTATTGCGCTGGCGCCCATTCGTCGACCCGGCAATCGCCTCCACATCCTCGGCGCAACAACGTTAATCTTGGCCGCCGCAATCATCTGGCTTGGATACTCCTTCTCGCTCGCGGGGCTCATCATCTTTACCTTGGCCGAAGCACTCATTTTGCCCACGCTCAACGTTTCGTCGCACGTCATCGACCTTTCGGCCATGGAGATCGGTCTACCGCAGTCGAAGTTTTATGCCACGATGATTTTGCGCGAGTTTACCCTGTGGACGTGGCGAAACATCGGTGGCTTGTGCCTCATCGTCGCAGTCCACTACTTCGGCACCGCGCGGCTGACCCTTTCGGCCGGCCTCTACATGCTGGCCGCAAGCTTCATCATCACGTACGTCGGCGCCGTCCTATTGGCCCGCGCACAACGGTCGGCATGATTGGCGTTTATGTTGACTTCATGCGTATTTCGTAGTATCACTACAGTGTCTGATCTTTCAACCTCCCTCGGTTTTGGAGAAAACACATGCTGCGTGTATGCGGTTACTTCGTTGCGCTGCTGGCCTTGCTCACATTCGAAAGTCTGGTCTTGGGCGGTCGAGGCGCGGCAGTGCTGGTCGCTTCGATGGTCATATCGACAATCTGCTTCTGTGCGGCAATACGCTCCGCGGCGCGCCAAAAGACAAACGACACCATCCGAATCGACCTGCTCCTCATCGTCGCTGCCGTCGGGTTCGTCGTGACGTTCGTCGTCTACTTCACAACGGCCGTGTATCACATGAGCATGGACCTGCCGCTGCTGTGCATCTTTGCGACGCTGTCCGCACTCTTTGGGTGGGCATATAGCGCGACGCTGACCATGCTGCAAGGGGCGCTGCAAGTCGAGGTCGCACACCCGAAGGCACGACTTCCACGTCGCCCCTTCTGACCGACGACTAACGAGTTCGACCCAACGTAAAACGCGCCAGACTATCCGGCGCGTTTTCTCTTTTTCATTTTTTATTTAGTTCGCAATCGGTGGGACGCCGGTGGTGTTGAGGTAGTCGACGAGGTTCGAGAAGGTCGTGCAGCGCACGTTAGGCAGGCCGCAGACGTTTTCGGCGACGGTCTTCATCGCTTCCCAATAGACGCCGTCGTTCCACTTCGAGAAGTGGTCGGCAATCACGATGGGCGCGCGGCTGCCGTTGTAGCTGGTATCAAAGTAGTTCGTGTACGCAGCCACGACGTCGTTGTAATCGTGGTCCCACTGCGGTGTACCTTTGACGTCGAGCTCTTTACCACTCGACTGGCGCATCCAGAGGTTGTAGTCCATCGAGACGATCGGATTCGGATTGTCGCCGAGGTGCATAGCGGCGAGCGAAATGTGCCACAGGCCGCGCGCGTCCTTGGTCGGCCACAAGCCCATCTTGGTTGTGCCGCTCGCATCGTAGGTAAAACCCGACTTCGCCATCACATCAAAGAGGTGCTGATTGAAACCGAGGTTCGGCGCACGAAATCCTTTGATGCTTGCGAGAAATTGCGGCGGGTCGATTTTTTGCGTCGGATTATTCGCCGCGACGTTCGTCATGAGCGAGACGAACGAATCAAACTCCTGCTGCCACTGTGCCTCGCTCCAGTTGGTGCCGTCAAAGTGCCCCGACGAGTGCGAGCCGACTTCGTCTCCCTCGGCAAACGCACGGTTGAATGCGGCAATGCGCAGGGGTATGTCGGCGGCGGTGGTCGAGAAGCCGATCGCGCTGGTACCACGCGGCTCGCCTGGCCCCTGGTAAAGCGAGGCGTTCTCGTTCGTCAAAAAGTACGCGGCGTTGATGAAATAGGTAAACTTGATCGGCTTGTTTTGGGCCGCCATCGTGTGCGTAAAGTCGAGCGTCTCATTGAGCATCGCGATCGACTTTGACCCGTCGAACGAAAAGAGGACGTACTGCGGCGTCGAGCTCGAGACTTTGTAGGCAACAGTATGAGGCGAGGCCGCGTCGGCTACGGCAGCCATTTGATCGGTCGCAGCGGCCGAATCGCCGTCGTCGTTGTTTTGATCGAGGTCGCCGTCGATGCTTTGTGCAACTACTGGTTGCGGTTGAGGTTGCGCGTGTACGTGCGCCCTAACCGAATATGCTCCAAACAAAATCACAAATAGTGCCGCCGTGCCGCCGATCAGGTGTTGCTTCATGAAGGTGATGGTATCACAAGGCTGCCAAACGGCACAGTAGCAACGAAAAAACCGCCCCGAGTGGAGCGGCCTTTTCGTACGTGGTGGTCGGCTTACGCGCGAGACACGTTGACTGCGCTGAGACCCTTAGGGCCTTCCTGGACCTCGAACGAAAGCGTATCGCCTTCCTTGAGCTCCTCGAAAGTGACACCCTGGAGATCCTTCGAGTGGAAGAAGAGATCCTTCGCCTCGCCTTCGCGAGAGATGAATCCGAATCCGCGATCAGTCAAAGTTTTGATGGTTCCTGTCATGTTGATTTGCGTTATATGTTTTGCTCCGAGAAAGCCGACCTAGTTTCTTACTCTTCAGCCCCTCCATACTGCCATATATCGGTAGCAATGTCCATACGCTGTTGTGAATAAGTAAAATAGCTATACGTGGCACAGTTTGGCGACCACCTCATCGAGATGATGCGCAAAATAGGTAAGCCGGTCGTAGCGCTTGGCCAAAATGCGATCGGCGCGCCTGTCCCCCGCTAAATAGTGCTCATTCAGCGGCCACACGTCGTGCACCATCTGCGCATAAAAATACCACCAGAGGCCCTGCGCGATTTCGGAGTGCATCATGGGGTATGCCTGCGTGTATCCCGCGATGAATCGCTCGGCGAGTCTGATGTGCGAATCGGTAATCGGGTCATCACCCTCAAGATTCATGCCGAAGCAATTGAGAAAGATTCCCTCGGCCACTTCGGCAGCCCGCGCACCGCGACGCACCCGCTCAAAATCGAAGACGTGCGTCACGTGGTCATCACGGTCAAAAAAGACGTTGCCGTAGTGATAGTCGCCGTGCAAAATCGAATCGTTTCGAAATCCCATATCCTCGAAGCGCAGCGCAGTGGTCTCGGCGAGTGCGATTTTTTTTCGAAGCATCACCAACGCCAACGGATGGACTGGCGGGTGCACCACGTGCGTGAGTCGCAACAGTAGCGCGTTGGCATCATCAAGAAATCGCTCCCTATCCCACCCGCGCATCTGGCGCACGACCTCGAGCGAGTCGTCGGTGCGACTGGCCAAATGGATGCGTGCGAGCATATCTCCCATCGATGCGGCTCCCCGCTCGTTTGGCAGTCGGTCGA
The DNA here is from genome assembly GCA_903884345.1 of Candidatus Adlerbacteria bacterium. GTDB lineage: Bacteria > Patescibacteriota > Minisyncoccia > Phycocordibacterales > SBAW01 > GWA1-54-10. The sequence goes on from CAISEE010000053.1 coordinate 15,980, forward strand.
GCACGCGCCCGTGGACGAATGGGAACAGCGAGTAAAAGCGATCCTCGAACTCGAAGACACTTTCGCCGTCGAGGCATTTGAGCGGCACGATGGCGGGCACGCCGTGATGAAAAAAATATTCCTCGGCGGCATGTATCTCGAGGATGCGTTCGCGAAATCGCTTGGGGTTGTAGACCTTCAAAAAATACGACGCGTCGCCGTCGGCGATGACGCAGTTTGCAGACGACATACCGCGCACGTCGCGGCCGACCAGTATCGGATTCGCCAGCCCGTAGCGCGTCGACAACAGCTCTGCCAAACGATCGCCAAGTTGCAATGGCCCCATGGGATGCATAGCAACCTATTATAGAAAAACGAGTCGATACCACAACCAAAAACATGAGGCCTACACAGTCACGAGCGGCCACCACAAGGATGACCGCCCGATAAGTAGCTAATCCAGCCCCAGCACGTCGTTAGCTGAATCGACCCACGCCTGAAAGGCCTTGATGAGCCAGAGTGCCTGTACCCCGTGCTCGGTGGCTCGCCCGACATACCGGGCTTAATGGGAAAATGTGAGGCTGTTTTGCCACACCATGGCCCAACCACAACGCAACAGCTACAATCAAGGTATGACTACAAAAAAAGTGTCCCAGGTGTGCGTCTGTGCGCACCAAAAAGAATGGCAATTTTAGAGGA
>CAISEE010000054.1 GCA_903884345.1 Candidatus Adlerbacteria bacterium
CAACTCACTCGATGGTTCGTTCAAGAAGGTGAAGCTTGCGGTTGCCGTGCATTCGGGGCTCACGCATGCGCGGCGGATGAAACTTATCACGACACTGCTTTCGCCGCCTGCATAGCCTCACATTTTCCCATTAAGCCTCGAATGACTACGGTTCTTTCTAACGGCCAGGTTTGGGCTACAACCATCAAGGTTGTGAAAAGAGCCCTATCCCTGAGCAGTCGCGCATGGGCTGCGAGCTTAATAAACGCCTGGGCAATGGCCCAGGGCCTCCAGGCCGTCCTGACTGCACAAAACACGGATAGTGTCTCCATCAGGATGTATCTCGCCTTCCTGTTCATTCAGGTAACATTCGCCGAAGTCGGTCTGCGTGACCGAAGCTGGGCGTTATTTGTGGGGATGGTGCTCAGTGCCATCTTCACAGGAAGTCTGATTGTGTACGTCGTTTATGTGCGGAACATTGTTCCGCTTTGACGGTCGGCCCTCTCAGTCGTTGTTCCACCGAAGCCTCGATGCCCCAGCATCGAGGCTTGCCTATTTTTAGGTGAGCGATTCACGCCGTTGCACCTAAACCCTGCTTGTGGTACTGTACCGAGTAATGACCCTACACGGTCTCTTGCCATACATACAACTGATTCTCGCGGTGGTCCTCATCGCGTCTATTCTTCTGCAACAAACGGGGGCGTCGCTTGGCGGCGCGTTCGGCGGTGACAATTTCAGCGCAACCTACCACACCCGCCGCGGCCTCGAAAAATACTTGTTCTACACAAGTGCAGTGGTTGGCATCTTGTTCGCCGTGTCGGCGTTCATCGCGCTCATCATCCAATAACCACTTTTGGCTCTCTTACATATGCGTACTCTTTGGCGTACCGTCGCTTCGTCGGTACATGTGCCGTTCATCGATACTCTCGAGGAAACTCTCCACTCCTTCTCGGCAAGCGGCCGAGTCCTCTTCGTATTCTTCTCGGGGACGCTGGTCTTCAGCACCTGCGCCCTTTTGCTTATCCTAAACAACAGCATGCAGGTGGTGATTCCCGCCCACGGCGGCTCGCTTTCTGAAGGGATCATCGGCACGCCGCGCTTCATTAACCCTGTCCTCGCGGTCTCTGACGCCGACCACGATCTCTCGCAGCTGGTCTACTCGGGATTGCTTAAGGCGACTCCCGACGGCGGTTACGCGCCCGACTTGGCCGAGAGCTACACCGTCTCGGGCGACGGCAAGACGTACACGTTTGTGCTGCGCAAAAACGCGACCTTTCAGGACGGCACGCCCATCTCGGCCGATGACGTCGTGTTTACGATTGCAAAGACACAGGACCCCATCATCAAAAGCCCCGAGCGCGCCAACTGGAGCGGCGTGAACGTGCAAAAAATCGATGACCGCACGATTCAGTTCACCTTGGGCCAAGCCTACGCGCCCTTCATCGAAAACCTGACCCTCGGCATCCTCCCCAAGCGCTTGTGGGGCAACGTCTCCGACAGCGACTTTGCACTCTCCGAGCTCAACACCGACCCGGTGGGTTCGGGACCGTTTCGCGTGAGCTCGATCTCGCGCACCTCGTCGGGCGTGCCGTCTTCGTACGACCTCAGCGCATTCTCCACGTACGCACTCGGCCGACCCTACCTCGATACCCTGTCGCTCCACTTCTACCAAAACGAGAGTGACCTCGTCGATGGCCTCAAGAGCGGCGAGATCGAGTCGGCCAGCGGCATCTCGCCCGCAGCGCTCCCAAGCGTCGCGAGCGACACCATCGACCGCTCGACGCTCGACCGCGTCTTCGCCGTCTTCTTCAATCAAAATCAATCCGAGGTGCTGCGCGACGCCGGCGTGCGCGACGCACTCAACAAGTCGATCGACCGCAACCAACTGATCACGCAGGTCTTGCACGGCTACGGCACGGCAGTCACGGGCCCGGTGCCGCCGGGGGTCTTGGGCTCGCCCAGCGCCGCAACGAGCGCCATCTCTGCGTTTGCCACGAGCACCGTCGCAACGAACACCGACCTCGCACTCGCTGCGCGAAACCAGCTGCTCGCCTCGGGTTGGCAGATCGGGCAAAACGGGATACTCCAAAAGACGACCGGCTCGGGCAAGAGCGCCAAGACCGTCACACTCGCCTTCTCGCTGGCAACCGGCAACGTACCAGAGCTTCGCGACGCGGCCGAGTACCTGCGCACAACGTGGGAGAAAGTCGGCGCCAAAGTCGACGTGCAGGTCTATGACCAGGGCGACCTCTCGCAAAACGTCATCCGCCCGCGCAAGTACGATGCGCTCCTCTTCGGCGAGGTCATCGGCCGCGAGGTTGACCTCTTCGCCTTTTGGGATTCGAGTCAGCGCATCGACCCGGGGCTTAACATCGCGCTCTATGCCAACTCGACGGCCGACAAGATTCTCGAACAACTTCGAGGCACCGCAGACGAAAATCAACGCACAGGGCTCTATCAGCAATTCACCGGCGAGCTTGCCAAGGACACGCCAGCCGTATTTCTCTATGCGCCCGATTTCGTGTATATTGTACCTAAAGACGTCCACGGGCTTACTCTCGGGCTTATTGAGACTCCCAGCGATAGATTTTTGGGCGCTGCACAGTGGTATCGCGAGACTGACCATGTGTGGCCGATATTCGCGAAGAAATAAATTTAGTACTAACAATTAGCAATCACGTATCGTATCTATGGATCAGCCAAAAAAACCTTTTACTAACCGCGGCGGCCAGGGCCAAAAGCCGCATGGTGGTCATCGCCCGTTCCACGCCGGAGGTGGGCGCGGCAAACAGCTCAATCGCCGTGGCGGCCGAACCGGAGGCCCGCGCCCACACCAGGTGCACCCGCCGCGCGAGATAGTCGACACCAAGTCATTTGACCAAAACGGCAATGGCGAGGAGAAGTTCATCCCCGCACTCGAAGCCGGGAACGTCCGCATCATCCCGCTTGGCGGCGTCGAAGAAATCGGCAAGAACATGACAGCGGTCGAGTACGGTAACGACATCGTCATCATCGACTGCGGCTTCCAGTTCCGCGAGGCCGAGACGCCGGGCATCGACTACATCCTGCCCAACACCAAATACCTCGAAGATCGTCGCGCGAAAATCCGCGGCATGTTCATCACACACGGCCACCTCGACCACATCGGCGGCATCCCCTACGTCATCGACCGCATCGGCTACCCGCCGATTTATACCCGCGGCCTCACGGCGGTCATGATCAAGAAGCGCCAAGAGGAGTTCCCCAACCTCAAGCCCTTGACCGTGCACGAGGTCGAGAAGCGCGACACCATCCGCGTCGGCGACTTGCGCGTCTCGTTCTTCTCGGTCACCCACACCATCCCCGACGCCATGGGCGTCATCATCGAGACACCGTACGGCCAAGTGGTCTTCACCGGTGACCTCAAACTCGACCACGTCGACGGCGTCCCGACCGAGGAAGAAGAGAAAGAGTTCGCCTACTTTAATGACAAGAAGGTCCTCTTCCTGGCGGCCGACTCGACCAACGTCGAGAAGTCCGGCTTCTCGATCCCCGAGAGCGTCGTCACCAAAAACATGGACGACATCATCCGAAACACCAACGGGCGCCTCATCATCGGCACGTTCTCGTCGCAGCTCGAGCGCATCATGCGCATGGTCGAGTCGGCCGAGCGCTGCGGCAAGAAGATCCTCGTCGAGGGCCGCTCGATGAAGGTCAACATCGAAATCGTCAAACACCTCGGCATGCTCAAGGTGAGCGAGAAGACCTTCATCTCGTCTGAAGAACTCTCATCCATCCCGCCGAGCAAGACCATCGTCTTGGCAACCGGCGCACAGGGCGACGAATTCGCGGCACTCATGCGCATCGCCACCAAGACCCACAAGTACGTCAAAATCCAGAAGGGCGACACCATCGTCCTCTCGTCATCGATCGTCCCGGGCAACGAGCGCTCGGTGCAGAAGCTCAAAGACAACCTCTCGCGCCAGGGTGCACGCATCATCCACCGCGACACCATGGACGTGCACTCCTCGGGTCACGCCAACCGCGACGAGACCTTCTGGATTCACTCCAAGATCAATCCGCGTTTCTTCATGCCGATGCACGGCTACCACTACATGCTGCGCGTCCACGCCGACATCGCCAAAGCCTGCGGTCGCAGCGAAGATGAGATCGTCATCCCCGACAACGGCTCGATCATCGAGATTCAAGACGAGGGCCAGAAGATCGTCCGCCTCAAAGAGAGCGCACCGAACTCGCTTCGCCTCGTTGACGGCTTCGCAATCGGCGACATCCAAGAGGTCGTCATCCGTGACCGCAACGTCCTGGCCCAGGAAGGTATGTTCGTCATCATCGCGACGGTCAACCCGAAAACCGGCCGCCTACGCAAATCGCCCGACATCATCTCGCGCGGCTTCGTCTACCTTCGCGAATCGCAAGACCTCCTCTCGCAGACCCGCATCATCATCAAGAAGACCATCGAGGACACGACCAAGGGCATGCAGCCGGTCAACTTCGACTACGTCAAAAACAACGTCACCGACGCCGTCGCCCGCTTCCTCTTCGAGAAGACCAATAAGCGCCCGATCGTAATCCCGGTCGTCCTCGGCGTATAAGACAAGACCGCACACAAGCCGAAAACCCGCCGCGATATGCGATCGCGGCGGGTTTTCTGTTGCGTAGGCATTAACCTTTGACCGCGCCGCTTTGCTCGGCTATAGTGCGAGAGAACCTTGCACACGAACACTAGTGGAGACTGCTGGATGAGTACATTTAAAAGCGTTCGGCAGGCGGCGTTGCAACAAACGACCCTTGCCGGCATCCGTGCGATGCGACGACGATACCTGAGTCTCGAAGACGTCGGTTTCGTCATCGCGCAAAACCAGAGCCTTCGGCCATCCTACGACCCCAGGCGAAAACACGTCTACGAGTTTCTGTTTGAGGCCCGTCTGTTCGTGCCGGAAGAACGAGAAAGGTTTAGGAGGCAGCGCCCGCGCTTTCGGGCGCTTTCCAAATCGAGTGCGATGGCAGAATCGCTAGATCATATCCGCGAGATGCTGATACTCCCCAACTGGCATGTGATGGAAGAACCCGTCTTCTCGACGTTCTACATGCGGCGCAAACAGCAAGTCGCAGACTGTTGCAACAGCACCATCGGCAAGAACTTCAAAGGCCGCTTCGTCGACATTAGGATACGCGTCCCGTTATGCACAGACTGATAACGTAAGCAAAAGCCCCGCCCAGATTGGCGGGGTTTCTTTTTACACAGGTCGGTCCTTTGCACGAGTGTACAATGAAAATGTATGGACATTTCTAAATCTGTATGTATAATACGCGGCAGTGGTTCCGTTCTGAGATGGGAGTGTCTCCATGACCGATGTTGAAGCCGAAACCCTGCTTCGCGCAAAACAGATTGAAGTGCAAGAAATCGTTGCAGCCTGGGCAAAAGTGAATGGGCTAGTCCAGTATTCCGAGCAGGTACGTGTTAATATAAAGTTTCTGTCTCAACTGTTTACGATAGAGCTTACAGAGGAAGACTGGCAAACAATCTTTAGCCTCGATTTGAAGGAACACGAAGTACGTCTCCTGAAAATGCTGCAGGAAAAGAAGAACGAGCTCGTGATTGTACCCGATGAATTCAAGATCGGCGACCATCGTGTCGAGAGTATGCAAAGTTACGTCGCGCGACACTCGGAACAATCAAGAACCCCGCCGCAAGCGGACGGGGTATAAAAGGAGGCTTAATGGGAAAATGTGAGGCTGTTTTGCCACACCATGGCCCAACCACAACGCAACAGCTACAATCAAGGTATGACTACAAAAAAAGTGTCCCAGGTGTGCGTCTGTGCGCACCAAAAAGAATGGCAATTTTAGAG
>CAISEE010000055.1 GCA_903884345.1 Candidatus Adlerbacteria bacterium
ACTTTCGTCCATTGTGGAAGATTCTCGACTGCAGCCATCCGTAGATGTATAGCCCGTGTCTCAGTGCTATCGGTGGGGGTCAGCCTCTCAGCTCCCCTAAGTGTCATAGCCTTGGTAAGCCGTTACCTTACCAACTAGCTGATACTGCGCAGGCCGTTCAAAGAGCGGATTACTCCTTTAATGTCTCCATACCATCGGGAATTACCTAACCTTTCGGCTAGCTATGCCCGACTCTTCGGTACGTACCTGCGTATTACTACCTCGTCTGCCACTCACCTTGCGGTGCGTTCGACTTGCATGCCTTATCCACGCCGCCAGCATTCATCCTGAGCTAGGATCAAACTCTAAATTAAAGACACGTTACCGTGTCTCAACAGATGAACGGAACAAGAGAAAAGTGCCCAACCGAGGTTGAGAAGATGCTCTTGTTCCCGCTGCCCTCATGTCTACCTTCGTGGGTAGATCGAGGGTGCCTTCCAGTGGAATAATTGGAAGGACTTTGTAACTTGCATTTGTGTGTGATCAATTTTTCTTTCGATACATTGATTTGATGCTTTCTCTCGGGACACACGCTGGCGCCTCGAAGAGATTTTTATTCAGTTATCAAAGTCCGGCCCCGGGCCCTGTTTCCACCCCGCAAAATATGGTTATTTCGCGAAATAAAAACCGCCTCTAAGGCAGTGAAGACAGTATAGTCGAATCCCTCAAAGAGTCAAGCGTTTGGCCAATATGGGCGCAATCGAGACATAAAGCCCCCATTATATGGGTATATACTGAGTGCATATGTTGCCGCGGAGCACCCCACCACGATATACGCGGGCCAGCGCTCTCACCGACTTCTTAGCCACACTCGCCCTGATTTTGCTGCTTGCCTTTGGTGTCGTGAAGGTGTGGCCCTACATCGCCGACCACGGTCGAATTTCGAGCGCCCTCAACCAGGACTCGCTGCTGCGCAAAAGCCAGAGCGACCAGCTGCGCGCCGAATGGCGCTTCGACGAATGCGGCGGCGCCGTGGCCCAGGACGACGAGGACGCCGGCGGCACCGGGACGCTGAGCGGCGCCCCGACCTGGTCGACCGACACGCCGCTTGGCACCGGCTGCTCGATCCAATTCAACGGGCAAAACACCAGCGTCGACGCCAATTCGCGCACCGCGGTACCCAGCGGCAACAAGGCGCGCTCGGTCTTCGCGTGGATTAAGACCACCGCGCAAAGCGGCTGCATCGTCTCGATGGGCAATCAGCTCTACCGACGAGCGTTCAACCTCGTCTATGGCTACACGACGCCGGGGGTCTTGGGGCTCGGCGCCGATTCCGACGATGTCTACCCCACCAGTGGCGCGACCCTCTCGGACGGCAAGTGGCATTTCGTCGGCGTGGTCTACGACGGCGTCAACGTGCTCAAGTTCTACGTCGACGGGCAACTCGACAACACCGCCTCGCCGCCCGTCACGTACGATACCGACGGCTCGTCGGTGCGCATCGGCGGGAGCTACCAGCCGGGTGCCGAGCACTGGTTTAACGGCGACATCGACGACGTGCGCATCTACGACATTGCCGTGACCGCCGACGCGGCGCATGCGCTCTTCGCTCAAACCGCACCCACGCACGCGGTGGCAGCAAAGTAGCGCTACGCGACCTGTTGGAGCACCACCTCCACCTGTGCAAACAACTCTTCTTGCGTGCCGTTATTCAAAAGTGTGGCATCGGCCATCGCCATGACGCCGGCCACGTTCATATCATATTTTTCCGTACCCGAGAGTTCTCGATCCTCCTGCGCGCAGAAGGTCTCGAAGCTGATGTGGTCGGTGACGCTGCCGCGAAGCGTGATGCGCTCATAGCGGGTCTTGCGGTCGGCGTCGACGGCCCAAATGTGGGCGCCACAGGATTTCAAAAACTCCGCCTCGCCGATAGTGCGCACCGACTCGATGACGGCGTTGCCGCCGCGGGCGATTGCCTTGGCAAACAGCGACTCGATGACGAAGGCCGGACCGTGGTTTTTACGCACATCGTTGGCCACCTCACGCATGGTGTCGCGATTGGCTTGGAGTCCGCGGGCCTCGATTTCTTCGACGATGAACGTGCGCGCCGAGAAGTGCGCGAAGCCTTTGTGGTCGCGCAGGTAGTCGACCACCGTCCCCTTCCCCGCGCCGTTGGTTCCCGTGATGCCGATGATCATGTAATTAGTTGTCTCGTTTACCCTCGAGTAATGTGCGCACTTCTGCCTCGGCGACGCCGACACGCTCCAAGACCTGCCTGCAGTATGGATTATACCGAAAGACATCTTGAAAGAGTGCGGTATCGTGTTTGACGCTCTCGACTGCGTCCATGAGGAAGCCGAACGAGACCGTATCAATTTCGGTGCGGTTGAAGGCGCCGCGCGCGACGATCTGCCCCATGAGGTGGGTCAAAAAGAGCGTCTCGGCCAAATGTTTGTCGTGCTGCTCGGGCGTCATCTCGACGACCGTAAAGCCGCAGGCGCGTAGCCGCTCCGCAACCCCCGCGTAGAGCTCCTGGGGCAGCGTGTGCGCGGTCAGGACGATGCGAAAGCCCGAGACATCCTCGTGGCGCTTCTGGTAGCTCTCGGGACCGAACATGGGGTGGGTCGCCAGCCACGGGCGCCCCGCGGCGAGTCGCGTCAGCACCTCGCTGGTGTGCACTTTGACGGTAGCCACGTCGACGATGATGCCCTCGGGGCGCATCAGGGGCAAAAGCTTTTGGATGGTCTCCTCGAAGGCCGCAATCGGCACGCAGGGAATGACGATGCCACAGGTCGCTACCTCGTCAAACGAGAAGAAAGTCTCGCCATCAGGTTCCTGACGCGACGAAAACACCCGCACCTCAATCTCGGGCGCGAAGCGCGAGATGAGGGTGCGGGTGAGAGCGCCGAAACTGCCGTATCCGATGATGCCGACAGTCTGAGTCATCGGCTTATTTGCGGGAGGTCGCGAGCGTCGCGTCGCCTCGGCGCTGCCACTTCTCCCAGACGACCAGGAGCGGTGCGGCGAGGAAGATCGACGAGTAGGTGCCGGCGATCATACCGATGATAAGCGTCAGCGAGAAATCCTTGGTCGAGACGGGCCCCACGAGGTAGAGCGCCAAGAGCATGATGACCACTGTGAGCGAGGTGTTGATCGAGCGGGCCAGCGTTTGGCGGATGCTCATACCCACGACGTTCTGAAACTCCTCGCGCTTGCGGTGCTCCTCGTTCTGGCGCAGGTTCTCGCGGATGCGGTCGAAGACGACGATGGTGTCATTGATCGAGATACCAAGAATGGTGAGGAGCGCCACGATGAAGAGCGAGTCGACTTCGGCGCCGTTGTAGTGCCCGAGGAAGGCAAAGAGGCCGGCCGGAATCAGGATGTCATGCAAGAGCGTGACGATGGCGACGACGCCGTACTTCCACGACGCGACGGGCTTTGAGACGTGGCGAAAGGCGAAGGCGATGAAGAGGATGATGCAGAGCGTCACCAAGGTGAGCGCGATCCACGCCTTTTGCAGCAACTCGTGGCCGAGGATGGGGCCGACCGAGGTGAACTGCTCTTCGTGGATTGTCCCGAGGTTCCCCAACGACTGCTCGAGCGTATTCTTCTCGACGGTCGAGAGGTCGCGCTGGCGCAGGATGAAGCCCGTGGTGCCGGTCGGCTGGATGCGCACCTCGCCCAATCCCAACTTCGAGACCTCGGTCGAGACCGCCTCGACACTCGGGCGACCATCGGGGTACGAGACCTGGAGCAGCGAGCCGCCCGCCAAATCGATGCCTGGCTTGAGGCCATACACGCCGATCGAGACGATGGCCAAGATCGAGAAGATCGCCGGCAGAATGAAGAAATACGTGAGATTTTTTCCGATGTTCATACGAGTTAGAAGTTAATGCCCGAGCGCATAAGGAAGCGAGTCACGCGTGTGTTGCCCTTGAGCCCCAGCGCCAAAAGGAAGGTGCGCGAGATGGTGATGGCCGACAGCAGTGAGATGATGACGCCGAGCCCGAAGACCAGCGCGAAGCCCTTGATGAGCGAGGTGCCAAACCAGAAGAGGATGACGGCCGCGATGACGTGCGCGATGTTGCTGTCGCGAATCGCGTTCCATGCGCGTGCGAAGCCCTCGCGAATCGAGGCATCGATGGTGTGCCCGGCGCTGATTTCCTCTTTCATACGCTCCGCGATGAGGATGTTGGCATCGACCGCAAGACCGACCGAGAGGATGAACCCGGCGATGCCTGCGGCGGTCAAAACCACCGGCACGAGCTTGAAGAGTGCCAGCATGATCACCACGTAGATCATGAGCGAGGCGACGGCGACGATACCGGGGACGCGGTACCAAAGGATGAGGAAGAGCGAGAGGAGCAGGAAGCCGATGACACCCGCCACGACACCCGCGTGCGCCGCCTGGTCGCCCAAGACCGCGCCAATCGACTGGGTGCTGGCGAGCGTAATCGGGACCGGGAGCGCACCGAGGTTAAGGTCGGTGACCAACTGCTTGGCTTGCGCTGCGGTAAAGTTGCCGTGGATGACCGCGCTGCCACCGTCGATCTTCTCTTCGATGGTCGGAGCCGAAATCATCTTGCCATCAAGGAAGATGGCGAGCTGGTGGCCAACGTTGTCGTTGGTGATCTTCGAGAAGAGCTCGGTGCCTTCGGAGTTGAAGGTCACCTCAACCATCGGGCCCGAAGCGGCGGTTGCCGCACTGTTGCCAAACTGGATCGCGGCGCCCGAGAGGTACTTGCCGGTAAGGCCGGTGTCCACAAAGGCGTCGGGGTTTGGTGTGCCATCGGCCAGCGTCGTCGATGCCTCCATGCCCTGCTTGAGTAACTTGAATTCCAACGTCGGGGTCTGCCCGATCATGGCGACCGCCTGATTAACATCGGTCACGCCCGGGAGCTCGACGATGAGGCGATAGTCGCCGTTGCTTAGTGCGCCACTCTGCTCGGTCTGGACGACCGGCTCGCCCACGCCGAATGCGTTGACGCGACGCTCGATGACCTGCTGGAGCGCCGACATCGAGTCTGCGACCTCGCCCGCAGGCACCTTGCTCGTGTCCGCGTTATAGACCAAGTGCGTACCGCCCGAGAGATCGAGACCCAACTTGAACGCGAACCGACTCGGGTGAACCGTCGTCGTGTATACAAAAAAGCCAATAATCGCCGAAACAATAAGGATGAGAACCGTGGTGTATCGTATTGCAAACATGGCAGCAGAATACCAGACTAATGACGCTATTCAAAGGGGTTGACAGCGGTTTGTTTCGTTTCCCGTTGAACGACGCCTGCCCCTACCCCCGGCTTTTGACGAGGGCGTAGAGGTTGCGAAAGAGCATGGCAACGGCGATGGGGCCTACGCCGCCGGGGACCGGCGTAAACACGGCGGCAACCTCGGCGCAGCGCGGGTCGGCATCCCCCACCAACTTGCCCGAGGCTTCGCTGGTACCAGCGTCAATCAAGACCACCCCCGGCTTCAAAAGATCGGGTGTCACGAGCGCGGGCTTGCCGGCGCCAAGGATGACAATGTCAGCGTCCTGCAATTCCTCGAGCGAGCCCTGCTCGAGCGTCACCGCCGACACCTCGGCGCCAAGGTCCGAGAGGAGTTCAAACGCGGGCGCGCCCACGAGCCGCCCCATCCCCACGACCACCGCCTTCTTCTGCTTGGCCGCGACATCGCTCTGCAGAAAAATCTCCGAGATCGCCTCGGCAATCGGCGGGCGCACCATGCGCACACGGGGGTCGGGATTGATGACGTCGGGATCCTGCGAGAGTGGAATCGCCGCAAGCACCGCCTCCGTATCAATCGATTTGGGGAGCGGCAGCTGCACGACCACGCCGTCGGTCATCTTTGCAAGTCGCTCGACGCAGGCGATAGCCTCCTCGGTCGTCGCATCGGGCGAAAGCGTCTCGCGCACCACCACGATGCCGAGGCGCTCGGCGACGCGCTCTTTGATGCGCACGAACGAGGCGGTCGCCATGTCCCCGTCGGTCAAGACGATGCCGAGTCGCACGTCTTTTGGTAAGAGCGGTCGCTCGATATTGAGTTTCGCGACGACATCCTCGGCAATCTTTTTTCCGTCGATGATCATGAATGTATTAGTGAATGTGTAGCAGCTCCTTCAACTCGGCAATACCCGCTTCAAGCGAGATGGTGGGTTCCCAGCCGAGCAATCGCTTGACGAGGGTGATGTCGGCGCGGGTGTGTCGCGGCTCCAGGCGCGGCGGCAAGTGCACCGTCTCGCCACCAATCATCGCCGCGATTTGGTTGACCGAGTAGTCGCGACCCGAGCCGATGTTGAGGACCTCGCCGTGCCCGAGCTCGCCGCGCAGTGCCAAGATATTTGCCCGCACGACGTCCCGCACATGCACACAGTCGCGGGTCTGCTCACCATCGCCGAAGATGGTCATGGGCTTCCCTGCGGCGCGCAGATGCAAAAATTTGATGATAGCTTGCGCGTACGGACCGTTGGGGTCGGCATTGGGGCCGTACAAATTAAAGTAGCGCAGCGACACCGTCTTCAGCCCATAGACCTCGCTCCAGATGCGGCAGTAGTGCTCGCCCACGAACTTGTGGAGGGCGTATGGGCTCTTGGGCTGCGGCAGCATGGTCTCGACCAGCGGCAAGACCGCTTGGTCGCCATAGGCCGAGCTTGAGGCTGAGTACACGACCTTCCCCACCTTGGCCGCATGCGCGGCAAGCAGCACGTTGAGCGTCCCATTGATGTTGACGTCGTGCGACTCCTCGGGATGATCGATCGAGAACTGAACCCGCGGCAGTGCCGCCAGGTGAAAGACGCCGACGCAACCCGGCACCATGGCAAAGACCGCCGAGAGCGCCGCGCGATCGCGAATGTCGACCTCGTGGAGCGTGGCACCCTCGGGCACGTTCTCGCGCTTGCCCGCGGCGAAGTTATCGATGACGTGAACGTCGTAGCCCTGTGCAATAAGCTCGGGGCACAGGTGCGATCCCAGAAACCCCGCACCGCCCGTCACTACGACCGATTGCTTCGTTGTCATGTTGGGTTAGGCGTTACTTTTGATTAACAGTCGACGGACGGTTTTGACGCCGATCGAGAGATCGAGCGTGAGCGATCGGTGCTTGAGATAGAAGAGGTCGTACGAGAGCTTCTCTTGCGTGGCACTGACGTCGGCACCGTGGTGCGGGTCGCCGTGGTAGTAGAGCTGCGCCGAGCCCGAGAGGCCGGGCTTGATGAGGTGCCGCACGCCATAAAACGGGATGGCCTGCTCGTATGTTTTGACCAAGGTCGGCACCTCGGGGCGCGGCCCGATGAGCGACATGCTGCCCGCGACGACGTTCCAGAGTTGCGGCAACTCATCCAGCCGCGAGACGCGCAAAAGCCGCCCGACTTTCGTTACGAACAGTTTGGAGACGCCGCTTGCGCCGTAGTTGCCGCCGTCGTTGCCCGACATGCTGCGAAACTTGCGAATACGAAAGACGCGGCCGCCTTCGCCGATGCGATCTTGCGAAATGAAGACCTCCCCGCCATCCTCCAATTTTATCGCAGCACAGATGAACGGGTAGAGAGCGAGCGAGACGATACCGAGCGAGAGGCCGAAGACGATGTCGATTATGCGCTTAAGCGGGTCATACAACAGGTACGCCGAGCGTGAGACGTTGCGTGCCAGCCAGCGCTCGTCGACAAGCGAGAGCGGCGCGCGACCGAAGACTTCTTCATAGAGGTACGCCACATCAAAGAAGCGGATGCCTTGCAGCAGGAAGCTGTAGAGTTCGGGAAAAGCGGCCGAGACGCGCGCGTCGCTCCAGTCGGCGATGATGAAGCGCGGGCGAAGCGTCGCCACCGACTGCGCGACCGTTTCGGCAAGTTTGGGATCGGCCGGGTCGATGGTCGCGAGCACCTTGGTGGGCGCCCAGCGTGCGGCACCCAGCGCCGCGACCAGCTCGTCGACTTCTTTGCGTTTGCCCACCACGATCGCGCCCTCGGGCTTTTGAATCCCCAACCACGGAAACAGCACCGTGCGCCAGAATAAAATCGCGAGGAACGAGACCACGAGGTAGATGAAGAGGATGGTCTTCGGCGCGATACCAAAGAGCGGCACGAGGAAGAAGAAGATCGCGGCGATGACGATGTTGATGGTCTGCGCGATCAAGACCGCGCTCGAAAAGGTGCGGCGCGCGAGGATGATCGAGCGACTCTCGTAGAGGCCGGCGATGAAGAAGACGCCGATCCAGATGACGAAGAGAAACGAGAACGCCGAGAGGTGCGCGAGAAAGAGCGGCTCGGAGGGAAGTTCGAACGAACGCAAAAACAGCGAGAGCCAGAGTGCCCACAGAAAGAAGAAGAGGTCACCGATAAAGAGGACGAGCGTCCGAGGGCGAAACGTGGTTGCCATATATTTCGTTATATACTACAACAAATACCGCGATTCTCAAGTTACATCTATGACCCAAACACGCAAAAAAGTCTTATTTATCATCACCAAATCCAACTGGGGCGGCGCCCAGCGCTACGTCTATAACCTGGCGACGTCGCTCCCCGAGGAGCAATTCGAGGTCGCCGTGGCCTTCGGCGGGACCGGCGAAGCAGGTGCCCACAGCGGCATGCTCGAGCAAAAGCTGCGTGGCGCGGGCATTCGCACGATGTTCGTGCCGTCGTTCATGCGCGACGTCTCGCTCACGCGCGAACTCGGCGCACTCGTTGAACTCGTGCGACTGATGCGCCGCGAGCGACCCGACGTCGTGCACCTCAACTCATCCAAGGCGGGCGGCGTAGGTGCCCTTGCGGCACGTTTGGCCGGCGTCAAAAAAATTATCTTCACCTCGCACGGACTCGCGTGGGACGAAGACCGCTCACGCAACGCAAAAAAAACAATCAAACTGTTCTCGTGGCTGACCTTCCTTCTCTGTACGCACGTCATCACCATTACAAAAGACAACTTCGATCGGGCGCGAGCACTCCCCTTTTGCAACAAAAAAATCGTGCTCGTTCGAAACGGCCTGCCCGCACTCACCTTCGAGTCGCGCGAGCGGGCGCGCCTGTCGCTGGCACTCAAAGCCGGGCTTCTGGACGGTGGCGACGATGTGTGGATCGGTACCATCGCGGAGCTGACCCCCAACAAGGCACTCCCCTCGCTCATTGAGGCCGCGGCGATTCTCTGCGCCCAAGGGAAGCGCTTTCAGCTGTTCATCCTCGGCGGCGGCGAAGAGGAAGAAGCTTTGCGCGATCAAATCGCCGAGTCAGATCTTGATGACTGCGTGCGCCTCTTAGGCTTCGTCCCCGACGCCTATCGCTACGACCGCGCCTTTGACATCTTCACGTTGACCTCGATTAAAGAAGGTCTCCCCACCGTCCTCTTGGAAGCCGGTCAAGCGGGCTGTGCGGTCGTGGCAAGCAACATCCCCGGCAACGCCGAAATCGTATCAGATAGTGAGACGGGACTCCTCGCCGCGCCGAAGGATCCGCGCGACTTGGCCGCGAATGTAGCACGACTCATCGACGACGTTCCCGAGCGCCGCCGCCTCGCCGCCGCTCTGTGCGACAAGGTCACGCGCGACTTCTCGCTAGTGAGGATGGTCGACGAGACTGTTCACCTCTACCGGTCGTAGCCGCCGCTGAATTCTTTTTCAAGCAGGTCGCGGTGCGCCGCGCGGCCGTACTTGCGCATGCCCGAGAGCATCCCAAGCGAGAGATACTCGGCCATCATGTGCGAGCCGCCGTAACTCATGAAAGGTATCGTCGTCCCCGTCACCGGGAGGATGCCCATGTTGATGCCGGCATGCAAGATGAAGTGCGCCGCCAGGTATGAAAGAACACCGATCGCGAAGAGCGTCTCGAAGTTTGTGGCGCCGCGCGCGGCGATGTGCAAAATTTGAAAGAAAATGACGCCAAAGAGCGTGCACACGATGAGGATGCCGACGAATCCCCACTCTTCGGCGAAGGCCGCGAAGATGAAGTCGGTCTGGTACTCGGGCAGGAAGCGCAGTTTCGACTGCGTCCCGTAGCCGATGCCCTTGCCCAAGAGTTGGCCCGAGCCGAACGCGATCGTCGCCTGGTAGGCGTTGTAACCGATGCCGTGGATGTCGCCGGTGGGGTTAATAAACGTTTTGATGCGATCCTTCTGGTACTGGTGAAAGCCGAAGAACCACAACCCCAGGAACGCGACCGTGCCGACCGCGATGACCGTGAGGACGTGCTTGCGCGAGATGCCCGAAAAGAGAATCATCCCGAACCAAATAAGGAAGATGATGATGGCGCCGCCGAAGTCCGGCTGCAATGCCACCAATACCGCGACGATCGCGCCGTAGGCCCCCGAGACGAAGACGTGGCGGATGTTGCGAATCTCGATGTGCCGGCGCGAGAAATATTTCGCCAGCGCGATGATGAGCGCCAACTTCACATACTCGACCGGCTCGATGCCGAAACTCCCGATGGCCACCCAGCTTTTGGCGCCCATGACCGAGTGACCGACGATGATGAGGAGCACCATCGGGATGATGAGGATGCCGTAGAGCCACGCCGCGACCGCACTTCGGCGCAGAAATCGCCAATCAACGGTATTGGCTCCGACAAAGACGAGGACGCCGAGCGCGATCCACACCAGCTGGCGCACCAAAAACGGATCCTGCCCCGTGAACGAGCTCATGGTCATGAGCCCCAAAAAGGACAAGAGGAGCGCGGGCACGAGCAACACCCAATCAAGGGAGTCGGTTTTGGTAGTGACGAATCGAAGCAGGGTCATGCAGAAGGTGTAAGGGCGGGGTTAGAACGACGGGACGACGGTAATCTCGGCGCGTACGATGTCGGGGATGGTCGAGGGCCAGGTAAAGACGACGTCTTTTGCCGAGAGGTGCGGTACCGATTTAAGAAAACTCTTCGACGACGCGCGCGCGACACCCGCACTGTCAAACAGCACCGCGACGACGCTCACGTTCGACGCATCGGTAATGGTGTCGTTGGTAATCGTTGCTGACAGCCGCGGCTCGCTCGCCTCGAGTACCTGTTTGTCGACGCTGAGCGCGGGGATGGATGACGTCGAGATGGTGTACCAGACGGGCGCTTCGGCAAAGGAAAAGAGTGTGTGCTCGACCGTGCGGTTCCCTACCTCGATATTGGATTCAATCAGCGGGATGATCTCGATCGGCGGAAGGTCGGCCACGCCGTCGCGCTCGGCGATGAGGCTATTATCCTTATCGAAGAGTTGAAACATGTAGCGCACCGACCGCGCACCCGCATCAAGGTTGTCGTTTCGTATGTACGCGGTCGCCGAGTACGTCCCCGACCCGTTTTGAAACGCGCGCGCCCACAAGACCACCGGCGCATGCGTGTCACTTTGACACACCAAGGCGCACGAGCCGCCACAGTCGATACCGCGCTCGTCTTGGTTATGTATGCCGTCGGTGCAGGTCGGTACCGTGACAAAGTACGTACGCCACACGACGAGGAGCACGAAGAACAAGACGCCGGCCGCGACCGACGTGTACAGCAACTTGCGGCGAAACCCCCACGACAGATTCATGCAGCCATTGTACCAGAAAACGCCTCCATTTTGGGAGGCTGATTTTGTGTTGAGAATGTGTCATTTAGACTCTTTGTTCTGGCGGCTAACTACTCTCCCTGCCTGTAACAGCAAGTACCATCGCCACTAGCGAGCTTAACTTCCGTGTTCGGAATGAGAACGGGTGTGGCCCCGCCGTCAAACCACCAGAACAAAACGTCTAAATGATGCGGTGAAAATAAACGAACAACAAATTATTGCGATACTCAAGCTCCCAATTCCCTCAAAAGAAAGAGAATGGAAACACGATCAATTAGTACTTCTCGGCTCAACGCGTTGCCGCGCTTACACCTAAAGCCTATCAACGTAATCATCTCTTACGGATCTTAATGATTCCTCATCTTAGAGTCGGCTTCGCGCTTAGATGCTTTCAGCGCTTATCCAATCCCGACATAGCTACGCTGCGTTCCATTTGGCAATAGAGCAGCC
>CAISEE010000056.1 GCA_903884345.1 Candidatus Adlerbacteria bacterium
CGCGGGAATTGGAAGACCGTCGAACGCTACGTCGCAAACCAAGGAAAGACGACGTCGAGCACCACGCAACTCACACTGTGGCAGTGAGCCTGTGTTCCTTTTATACCCCGTCCGCTTGCGGCGGGGTTCTTGATTGGCGCAAAGCTCTTGCTTCAAGCGAATACGCAAAAGAAGTTTCTTCTTGGATTGAGGGTCCGCTTGACGGAATATTGTTTGATGTCGAGCACAATAATTTTTGGTTTGATGAATGGGGTGCGAAGCCAGAAAGCTTTGAGAAGCAAACAGAGCTTGTAAAGGAAAAATATAAAACGTATCCAGTATTGATTCCAATTTATTCTCACCGATACATTCCATCAGAACCAACTGACGCTGGTAACCCTATATTTTCTGTGCACCAGACAGATATTATTTATTATGGTAACAATTTAACAAATTACTTCCTCCACGAATTTCTTATTGATGCGCCAGAGCATTTTACTATTATGGAGAAGCCTAAGACGATTCGTTTTTGGACAAATATTGCAGAGTTAAATAATTAATTGTGCGCTCAAGACGCGTTAATTAATTCATGAAATTTTTTTACAGAGTGGGTGCAGATAGTATCTGGTTAATACATTTTCTTGTTGTCGCTCTTGTATTGTTCGGGTGGCTTTTTCCGGTTTTATGGTACCCGTATATGGTTGTCCTAGCGGGGACGCTCATTTCGGAAATCATTTGGAATTACTGTATCTTAAGCAAATGGGAATTTGACTTGAGGAAGAAGGTAGATTCAAACACTTCCTATGATTTTACTTATGCCAGTTATTATACCTACCGACTTACTCAAGGTCGATTGTCTCCACACTTTTTAGGTCGGGCAGGTCTCGTGTTTACAAGCCTATCTTTATTAATAAATCTTTACTTTAAATTTTGGTTTTAATAACGCTCAAGTCGCGTCGTTTGGGTCGTGTAGAATATAGCTACAGCGCCTTGCAGAGCTTGGCCGACGACGATTCGAGCACGAGTCGGCCAGCAAGTACATATTGGCGATAATAATTGGTCATGAAAAGCAACGCTAATACACAAGCATTTGACGGAGATTTTGAAATAATTTTTAGCGACTCTTTCCTTCATTATTCTTACCCAAATAAAATCAAGAAGAACAAGTTCCATATTATCGATGCCGATGTTTTCAATCGAGCAAATGAGAACTGCGCGCTCTCAAAAAATCATTTCGCGGAACTCGTCGAAAGTGGAGGTATTAAGGTCGACGACGGCGAATTCTTAAAAATCTTTTCGGTCGTTCGATCAATAATTTTAGCCAAAAACTTGAGGTAATGGGGAGACGTCCGATTTATAGCAGAAAGATGTGTTGTAATTTGAACATAGAAATTGCCAAAATATCGGGCTTATGCCAATTTCCTCGAGTACGGAGCTGACGCAGTCGGTTTGTAACAATACAAAAAAAGAGACCCACCTTTGCGGGGCGGGTCTCGAAGTGGGCGGGGCACGAATGAGCGTCATTGCCACCTCCTTGGGTTGGCGTCAGGCGTTCTCGAAGTAGCGCAGCTCGGGCTTGCCGAACTCGCGCAAGACGGCGTCGAGATACGACAGCGTCTTGTTGCCGGCGAACCGGCTCTGCGGGCCCGTGATCTCGGAGCGTTTCAGCTTGGCGATGTCGCCGAGCGTCGTCACTTCGAGTTCCCGGCAGACCCGCGGCATGTCGCGCTGAGCGAACGAGATGAGGCCGCCGTAGTCGAAGGTCTCGAGGATCTCGCCGATCGGAGCATCGTCGCCCATTGCGATGAGCTGCTCCTTAGGCAGACGTTCCGACTTCGGACGACGCAGCGAGCTGCGTAAGGCCGACTGGGTCATGTCCCACACACGCCTCGGCTCGTTGGCGAAGACGATCCAGAAGATCTCGTCGTTGTCGCCGTCACGCGAGGTGTCGTCGAACGCACGGGCCTTCTCGATCACCTGATCGACGAAGAGGATGTTGTAGGGCTTGTCTTTTTCCTCGATGACGATGGCCTGACGGGCAGGGCAGTTCGGCACTGGCGGGTAATCGACAAACATGGCTATTCTCCCTTGCTGATGTGAATGTGCAGTTTGCTCTCAGAGACAGCAACCGAAGTTGTGGTCTCAGTAGAGGGGAGCATTTAGCCGTGCTCCCAAATCGGCCGGCGGTGTTAGCGCCACTGCGTCTTCACTGCTTCGGCCGTCAGATCATCGTTCTTGAACAGTTTGACGTTCTTCAGGATGGCCGCCGCCAGCATGTCGTTCTGGGACGGATGGCCGATGAAGCCATCGTCCGGGAAGACATCGTCGGCGCGACGCTCGGTGTAATACGGGTTCGTGCCGCCACTGGCCGGGAAGAGCCCCTTACCGTTGACGGTCAGAAACATAGACACCGTGATGCGCGTGTTGTAGTCGCAGGTCAGCTTGATGGCCTTGAGAGCCGTGCACACCTTCCTGAGACCCGGCGTGTTGACGGGCTTCCAGTAGGGGTTGGTTGCCCCGAGGAAGTCCTTCTCGGCCGCAATCGCGGCACGCAGCGTGGTCGGAACCGGCCCTTCGAAGCCCTTCTCGTACCAGACCTTGCGGTCGGCAGCGGAAGCGCCAGCGATGGTGGCCAGAAGTAGTGAAGTGACAAGGAACATGCGAGCGAACATGGGGAACCCCCTTGGTTGAACCCGGTTGAAACTACATTTCATTATACACCTTACAACACGCCCTTGTCAAGTAGTCAAGGTGGCCTAAAATAAGGACTTCTTTGCCATCGCAACAGCGGCGCTTTAGAGCTACAATCAAGACGATTTTATGCCCCCGCAAACCATCAACTACGAGATTGACTTCCTTCCGGTTGGCACCGGTGAAAAGAGCGGCGATGCCATCGCGTTGCGTATCTGGAATAACCTCAACCAGCAGGTGTTTGTTATCGACGGGGGCACAAAGGATGCAGGCAAGATGCTCGTACAACACATCCCGGCGTTCTGTGGCACAAGAGCAGTAGACGCTGTCATCTCTACGCACCCCGACGGTGACCACGCTTCCGGAATCGGGGTCAGACCCCCAACATTTGTAAAATCTGTGGTGTAATATTGTGTAGCCCGTGGCGGCGGAGAATCCGAATCCCATATAAAAAAGCGCTAGCATTTCGCTAACGCTTTTTTGCGATTGGGTCTCGATTACTGTGCAGGTTTACGGTTATTCGCACTTCTTCCACGTTTTCGTTGTTTCGTTAAATTCAGCCACAGAGGTTCCGCTAACTGGCATGCCGTTCTCCAAGTAGGTGACGTTTATATTCGTGTGGTTTCTCACGCTGCCATCCGGCCGTGTGCCTTTTCGTTGGTAGATATATTCGGTCGTATCACCCGGCACAGCGTCCTTCTTCTCGACTTCCAAAAGGTACAGCCCGTCCTCATCTCGCAGCTCGCGCTTTATGGTCGCGCGTTCGCAGTCTTTATCGATTTCGAAGAGAAAAGCCAGCACCTCCTGTTTGGTAGGGAATTGCTCGATGCTCTTTTCCTGTCGGCTGCTGCCGGGATTTTCCATGGACATACAGCCAGAGTATGCCACAGCAACCGTGATACCACTATAAATGCCTACTGCGGAATCGGGGTCAGACCCCCAACTTTTGTAAAATCTGTGGCGTAATCTTCCTAGGCGACCCCATAAACGACATGCGGAGGACTGTCCTCCGCTATGATACACTTAATTCGCTCGGCTGAGAGTGTGTTTTATTCTTAAGTAGTGATCATATATATGAATAGTGAAGGCATGGGCTCTGGCTCGCAATTTAATCGTCACACGAATACCCTCGAAAGTCGGCCGCCAGAGAACTTCGAAGAAATAAAAAGTCAACTCTCGGCATACTTACAAGAAGTATTGGACGACTATAATGAGAAAAACGAAAGCCATTACGCCTTTTTGAGAGATTCGTGGGACACTACTAAAGCAGTTGAAGGTCAAGAATTTACGGTTCCAAACATGCCTGCTAATGACGCAGTATGTTTGGCGCTATTCGCAATGAATGCTGTTTTAGGATTGATTGAAGACGGTAAAAAAGACAAAATCAAAGCCGTAAATTTCAAACATTTGGTCGCAAAGAACGCGCCGAGTGGTATGCTCGATCGGGTTTTTACAATACTACAGGTCACTGGCGTGTTTAATGAAGGTGAAATCGAAACATTTCGCAGTGAGATTGAGTTAACATACAAGGTAACTAAATAGCCATTGCTGATAGTGTTGTGACCCGCAGGTTTAACCTGCGGTAGAGAAGTTGTGCGCTGGCCGTAAGAAAAACCTCCGGCACTGGGCCGGAGGAGTACCTGCGAAAACAATCGGAAGAGTCAGGGCAGGCTGATGATTTGATCGTTGAGCCACGCGTTCTCGACCTCGGGCAAGGCTTCGAAATTGGCGACCATAGCTTCGTCGTCGCCTGGTTTGACGACAACGACATTGACCGTGCTTGAGCCATCAAACCCGACTTGCAACCTGCAAGTTTGTGCGGTAACAAGTTCACGTATCCGTTCGGCGGTAGTGCCTTGTCGAAATACGACAATAATAGCCCCGCGCCAAATTTCGGTCGACATTAGTTACCCTCCTATCACACCTGACTCGACGGTAACATAAAAGCGTTATCCTGTATAGAAAAACCTCCGGAAACGGGGCCGGGCCCCAGAAAGGGTGATGTACTAGTAAGCGACATGCGGAGGTCGGTCCTCCGCAGGATGGTTAGGGGTTTGATTACCTAGATAAATAAACGTTACACGTATGACAATGACGTACATCGCGATACTGGTTGCGACGCTCGCGCAGTTTTTTATCGGGGCGGTGTGGTACATGCCGGTGTTTGGGAAGCTCTGGGGCACGATTCATGGCTTTGATGCGGTGAGTCCCGACATGCAAAAGGAGATGCAAAAGAAGATGCCGCCCTTGCTTGGGGTGCAGTTTGTGGCGACGATTGTGACGACAGTGGTGCTCGCGATTTTCATCGCCAACCTGCCGACCAACTGGAACGTCTACGCGCTCGCGGGATTCTTTTGGATTGGCTTTGTCGTCCCGACGCAAATCAGCGCGGTTTTATTTGGTGGCACCAAGCCCGAGTGGGTGGTGACGAAGTCGCTCATCATGGCGGGCGGCTCGATACTCTGCCTTGAAGCCGCGGCGGTGATTCTTAAGGTGATGCTGGTATAATTGTCGTATATGCGCACAGATTCAGAACCCAAACTGCCGGCCGATGTACGGGCGGCACTGGTGGGCGACCCCAAGGCCAAGGCACTGTGGGATACTCTTACGCCGATCGGGCGGCGGGATTTTATGCTGTGGATTGATTCGGCAAAACAGGCCGAGACGCGCAAGCGACGCATCGACAGCTTGGCGAGTCGGCTGAAGTCGGGCAAGCGCCGACCCTGCTGCTTTGCGGTGGTGCCGATGCATGTGTATACCGCGCTCAAAGAAAATCCCAAGGCACAGGCGGTATGGAAGGGGCTCTCGCCCGACGAGAAGCGAGACGTCGTCGATTGGGTCGACAAAGTTAAAGACGTCGAGGCACGCGCAGCGCGGATTGCGGAGGTGTGCGCCAAGTTGGCAGCCGGCGCGCGACGTTTTTAAACATGAGAAAGAATGTCACGAACTCTGGCGCGCTCGAGGCGCTTTTCAAGCCCGAGCTCACGCCCAAAGAGATGCTCGAGCTGGGGGTGTTCGGCGGGCTCTACTTTTCAGACAAGCCCAAAGAATTTCCGCGCGCGTGGTTTGCGCATGCGAAGTTGTCGCCCGATAAAAAGCGACATGCGGAGTTGAACTACTTTAAGGTCAACGCCTCGCAGCCACTGCGGGTTTGGCAGGCCAAGGGATGGATTCACCCACAAGATCCGCGGGGATGGTTTCAGTGGTACTGCCGCTACTACTTGGGGCGGCGCACCGACGACGATGCCCGGCAGATCAACCGCTGGCTCGCGATGCGTCGCCACATTTCGCAAATCAAAAACAACTGCCGCGCAGGCGACATCTTCTGCCGCCCTCGCCAACGCCAAGCGCTCCTTCACTGGGCCTACGACTCGCGGGTGATGTAAGAGTGCTACGTCCTGATCCAAAACGTCGTGTTGGGTAAGGGCCCGACCCTGTAATGCAAAGCCGCTTCCAAACCGTGCAGCCGCCCTCCTTCGTGGGGGCGGCTCTTTTTATTGATTGAAAAGCAGACAGGTTGCATTTTTCGTGGTTTGAACTATGCTGCCGCTGGACCAACCCGGCGCCTCCCACGCCGGAGATCCTTGAAGAGAAGGGAAGAATTCGATGCCTTACGATGGTATGCAGAATGCATTCGACCCCCGCAGTTTTCTGCTGCAGGCTGAAAGGACGATGCTGCCGGTATACGCCGGCGTGGCGCGACGTTCCGCGACGGGCAAGTTGTCCTCGCTTTTGTCGGCTTTCATGCTCGACAAAATGTTGGACTACAAGGCTGCTCAAGAAATGTTTTTCCCGTTTGCGCCGCGCTTCGATTTCGAACGTTTCGCGGCGCTGAACGGTGAGGTTACCCATCAAGCGGTAAGCTCGTGGATGTTGCTCTGTGACTTGCTGAGCCGCGACCCTGCGGCGGGTAGGTTGGCGTTGCAGCATCTCGAAGAGTTTCAACGCGTTACGACGACGCCGTTCCCGATTGCGCAGACTCCGCGCGAGTGCGTCGCGCAGTTCGGAATCGTGAAACTGTATCGCTATCTGCCGATGCCCGGCGTCATCAGCGGGGGTATCCCACTGCTGCTGTCGTACGCCATCATGAACACGCCAGGCATTCTCGATCTCCGGCGTGGCGGCTCGTTGATCGAGCGCTTGGTCCGCGAGGGCTTCATCGTGTATCTCATCGACTGGGGTCATCCCACAGCCAGTGAGAGCGGTTGGTCCTTCGAAACCTACGCGCTCGAACTTCTCCCGAAGATCGTCGCCCGGGTAAAGGAACTCTCCAATAGTAAGGAGCTTTCCATCCTTGGGTGGTGCCTGGGTGCGCTGATCAGCGTCATCTATGCGTCGATGTTGCCGGACGAGGGACTCAGAAACCTCATCATACTTACGGCACCGCTCGACTTTTCGTGCGAGGGGCTTACGTTCAAAAACTTGCTCGAGCGCGTCGACGTCGAGAAAGTGCTTCGCGCGTACGGCGGCAACATGCCGGCCTGGCTCATCAATGAGGGGGCTCAGGGATTGAGTCCAGTCGACAACACGTACGGCAGCCTCCTGGCCTTGGTGCGTAGTCTTGGTAATCCGGACGCCGTTGATCGGTGGCACGCGATGGATACCTGGCTTCGGTTGAAGGTGCCGATGGCAGGAGGTGCATTCCGGCAACTCGCATCGCTGTATCGCGACAACCTGCTCACTACCGATAGACTCGTCATGGCGGGTCGCGTCGTCGATCTTCGCAACGTGCAGGCGTCGGTCCGGGCTATCGTCGCGAAAGGGGACCGCATCACGCCAGACTGGCAGACGAGGATTGGGGTCAAAAAGATGACCGGCAGTCCCGACGTGAGTCTTGCAGAAGTGGAAGGCGGTCACATCGGCGGGATCGTTGGTCCCCAGGCGCAGCAGAAAGTGTGGCCAGAAATGGTCGCGTGGCTCGCTGAGCGTTCGAACTAACCTGTTCGTGTGAGACTATCGGAGCCCGGCGTGCGTATGCCGGGCTCTTTTTTTGTGGCGCGATTGCCGTCGCGGTGTGGCGTTGTATCATTATCGTATGCAAACTCCGCGCTACGAGTACAGCCGTGCGGGGATTCAGGAGCGGATCGATTATTTACTCGAGCTCTCGCTGCCGTTTGGGTTGGTGGTGCGCTACGCTGTCAAAGCCAATCCATTCCCCGAAATTATTTCGATGATGCACGGCGCGGGCATCCACTTTGATGCGAGTTCAAGTTACGAGGCGACCGAACTCCTAGCACAGGGCGTGCCGGGCGAGCGCATCTCGCTCTCGTCACAGCAGTCGGCCCACAACCTCGAGGCGCTGCTGAGGCAGGGTGTCCTCTTCGTCGCCACATCGTTAAAGCAGCTTCGGTTGTTTGTCGCAACACCGGGGCGACCCGCGAGCGTCGGTGTGCGCATCAATCCCGACATGGGGCACGGGCACAACAAACGCACGTCAACGGGCGGGACGAGTGCGAGCTTCGGCATCTGGCACGAGTACATCCCCGAGGTTCTCGCTGCCGCGAAAGAGGCCGGCCTCACCATCGATCGATTGCACCTCCACATCGGGTCGGGTGCCGACCCCAGCGTGTGGGGTAGTGTTATGGATCGCGCGCTCGAGGTTGTCGCGCGTTTCCCCGACGTGACCTCGCTTGACCTTGGTGGCGGCTTCAAGGTGCACCGCTACGGCACCGAGGTCGAGGCCGACATGGTCTCGATTGCCACTATTTTTTCCGAAAAGTTGCGCGCGTTTGAAACGCAGACAGGGCGCGCACTGCGACTTGAAATCGAGCCGGGCACCTATTTTGTCGCACATGCGGGCGTGCTCGTGGCAACGATCGATGACATCGTCGACACGGGGGAGACCGGCCACATCTTTCTGCGGCTGAACACCGGCATGAACGACTTTTTGCGTAGTGCCATCTATGGCGCGCAGCATCGCATCGAAGTCATGAACGATTCGGCCGAAACGGGGGAGTATGTCGTCGTCGGCCACAACTGCGAGTCGGGCGACCTCTTTACGCCCGTCCCCGGCAACCCCGAAGAAATCGCGCCGCGCACTTTGCGTATGGCCTCAATCGGCGACGAGGTGCGCATCTATGACACCGGCGCCTACTGCGCCTCGATGCGCACCCGCGGCTACAACTCCTACCCCGACGCCCACGAATACATGGTTGCGTGAGATCCTGTTAAAAAATGAGAAACCCCCGGGGACCTAGTCCCGGGGGTTTGTTGCGTGCCGCTTAGGCGGCGATGTGTGTGTCGGCGAGGTCGAGCGTCATGGCGTCTGGTATTGACCTGAATTTCTTGTTCAGGAGCAGCTTAAGCATCCGCGGATCGGGCGCGACTGCGAAATCAGCGCGCAAAAGGCGGAGCTCCATCTCTTGCGCGACGCACAGGATAGTCTCGACCAGCATGTGGCCGATGCCGTGACCTTGTTCGTGGTCGACGACGAGGAAGGCGACTTCCGCGTCATCTCTTTGGTGTATGATACTCAGTCGCCCGACGCCGACTATTTCCTCAGCAATCTCAACTACGAGTGCGAATTCCGTATCACTGATTGTGCAACGCTCTTTCAAGCGTCCGCTTTCGGTGCGCGACTCGAGTGAGAGGTAGCCACCGTAGCGGTGTCTCACCGTCTCAGAGCTAATGCGCGTATGCATTGCTGCGAGTGCCTTTGTGTCGGTGAGGGCGATTGGGCGGCATACGATGTGTGTGCCGTCCTCGGTCTCGCCGGTCCACAGATGTGTTGTGGGGTCCGGTCGAACTATCGTGACAGGCATCGAGAGTCCTTTCTTAATACAGGTTTAATGAGCTTTGAGTGAATTATACACCAAAACCTACTTTTGTCCAGTCCCGCTTGGGATACCGATTGATTTAAGAAATGACTGCAATTCGGCACCTTCAATTGTGCGGTACTCGCCGGGGGCGATGTGGCCGAGTGTGATGTTCATGATGCGCACGCGCTTGAGGTCCTCGGCACTCTGGCCGAAGGCGCCGCACATGCGACGAATCTGATGTTTCTTGCCCTCGGTCAGGGTGATCGAGAAATTCTTTTTGCCAAGAATCTCGACGCGGCACGGTTTGGTCACGTAGTCGCCGATGTCGACGCCGCGCTCCATCTTGTGTTTGAAGTCCGCAGGCAGCGCGTCGAGGCAGGTGACGACGTACTCCTTTTCGTGCGCGTACTTGGGGTTGAGGAGTGCGTCGGTGACGCGGCCATCGTCGGTGAGGATAATCAGGCCGTAGGAATCTTTGTCGAGTCGGCCCATGGGGAAGACGCCTTTGACGGGTGAGATGTCCTCGATCGATTCTTCGCCCGCCTGCGCCGAGTGCGTGATGACTCCGCGTGGTTTGTTGTACGCGAGGTAGCGATACTTCTTGGGATGAAAGCGCACCTCGACCGAGTCGCGCTCGTAGACCTTGTCGCCGAGTTGTGCGAGCGCGCCGTTGATATAGACACGACGCTTCTCGATCAGCGTATCCGCCTCGCGTCTGGTGCTGTACTTCTTCCACGCCAGATACTTGTTGATCCGCATAGGGAAGACCGGCTGCTCGTCTTGCTCGGTTGGCTTCATAGAGGCTAGGTATACCACATTTGTTACAATGACTCCATGAGATTCTTCTCCAAAAGCGTGGGGCCGCGGGTGGGGTTGGCGCTCTCGGGTGGGAGCGCGTTGGGGATCGCGCACATCGGGGTGCTGCGGGCCTTTCAAGAAAGCGGCATCGCGATCGATTGCATCTCGGGGACGAGTGCGGGGTCGGTCGCGGCGGCGTGTCTGGCTTTTGGTGTGCCGGTCGAGGCGATGCTCGATCGAGCAAAGAGTCTTCAGTGGCGCGCACTCTCCAAACCTGCGTACTCGCGCATGGGCTGGGCGAGCACCGCGGGCATCGGCGCACTCATCGAGAGCTCGATCGGGAGCGTCAACATCGAGGACGCGAAGATCCCTCTGGCGATTGTCGCGACCGATATCGAGTCGGGCAAGCCGGTCGTCTTTCGCGAGGGGAGTCTTTCGCGTGCGGTCATGGCAAGCTGCTGCATACCCGGGTACTTCGCGCCGGTCGCGCACGAAGGCAAACTGTTGGTTGACGGCGGCGTCGTCGAGAATCTGCCGGTCTCGCCGCTCCTTACCATGGGTGCCGAACTGACGATCGGGGTCACGCTGCTTTCAAAGCGCGCCTTCAAAAAACCGCGGCATGTGCTCGATGTCATGCTCAACACCATGAGCATCATGACCAACGTGCAGACCGAGGCGCACGGCGCGCGGGCGGGGATAGTAATCGAGCCCGACGTCGAGGATTTCTCCTCCGGCGACTTCTCGCGGGCCGAGGAGTTGGTCGCGGCGGGCTACCGGGCGGCGCTGGCGATGATGCCCACGATTCAGGAGACGCTCCGTGTGCGACGCAGGTCTCGTGGCGAAAAACTGCTTCGTCGATGGCTACCCCTTGCTTTTTCTAAATAAAAGACTATAATAATATTCATTAGTCAAATAGTACGAAAAACGAAGAACCATTATGGCATTTGAACGTTCAGGAGGATTTCGCGGAGGCAACGACCGCCGTGGAGGGTTTGGAGGAGGTGACCGCCCGCGATTCGCAACCAAAGGATTCGGTGGTCAGGGTAATCGCGGCCGCGATGATCGCGGACCGGTGAAGATGCACGCAGCGACGTGCGCAGAATGCCAGAAGCCTTGCGAGGTGCCGTTTCGCCCCAATGGCGAGCGCCCTGTCTATTGCAAGGATTGCTTCGGAGAGAAGCGTGGTTCGTTCGACGGCGCAGATACGCGCCGCGAGCCGCAGACGCGCGAGTTCACCAAGCGCGAGTTCACGCCGCGCACCGACGCTCCGGCATTCGCGCCGAAGGCTGCTCCGGTCGCGCACGACAATCGCATCGACGACCTCAAGCGTCAGGTCGAGTCGATGGGTCGCAAGCTCGACACCATCGTCTCGATGATCGAAGGTCTCGCCCTCGCACCGGTCGCCGCAAAGGCTCCCGAGGTAAAGAAGGTCGCGGCGCCCGAGGTCAAGAAGGCGGTCGCGGTCGCCAAGAAGCCGGCTGTAAAGCCGGCACAGGTGCTCGCAAAGTCCCCGGTCAAAGTCGCCAAGAAGGTGGCGAAGAGCAAGGGCAAGAAATAAATCTACTGTGAAAATAACGTCCGCTGAATTCATCAAAGGTATTCGGGGCACAGACGGGGTCACGCAAGACGGCGTGGCCCAGTTTGCATTCGTGGGTCGCTCCAACGTCGGCAAGTCCTCGCTCATCGTCTCGCTCACCAACAACAAGCAGTTGGTGAAGGTGAGCAACACGCCGGGCAAGACGCGCGAGATCAACTTCTTTCGCATCAACCATTCGTGGATGCTCGTTGACCTGCCCGGCTACGGCTACGCCAAGGTGAGTCCCCAGGAGAAGGAGAAGCTCCAGAAGCTCATCATCTGGTATTTGACCGACCGCTCGATCAAACCGACGCGCGTCTTCCTCGTCATCGACTGCAAGGTCGGCATCACTCCCTTCGACGAGCAGATGCTCGAGATTTTGCGCGACGAGCGCCACCCGTTCTCGATCGTCGTCAACAAGACCGACAAGCTGGGGCAGAAGGACTTGGCGTCGCAATTGAAACATATTCGCGAGGCGGCAGGCGACGCCGAACTGATTCTCACTGCGGCCACGAAAGTGCATGGCGCCAAAGACGTGCTCGCCCGCATCGCACAAGCGCTCGAGTAATGTGGTGCCACGCGCGTGTGCGTGCTAGTCTAAGACGGTGAGGTGTTTACTCGCGTGCGCTAACGACGACATCTATGGCAGACGAATTGAATATCGACGCGGCACCCGAGGCCGCAGACGATGATGTGATCATCGAAGAGGCAGTTTCGGAGATCGCGCCCGCGACCCAAAGCGACGAGGATACCGATGGGCTCGTCATCCCAGACGAATCAGCAGCCTAAGCGACACCGGCCAATGTGCCGGTGTTTCGCTTTTTTATGTTTGTGTGTCCCTTTCTATTTTCGCGAAAATAGCGTACGGTGTAGTACATGGCGAAAGAAGAGACTATTTTACGGTTCGAGAAGGTGTCGTTCGGCTTCGGCATCAAGAAACCCATCCTCGATGAGGTGTCCTTCACCGTGCGTCGCGGCAAGAAGATCACCATCATGGGGCAAAACGGCGCAGGCAAGAGCACCATCTTCGGGCTCATCACCGGCGCCCACGAGCAGGAGTCGGGCATCATCAATAAGGTCAACGGCCTCACGGTGGCCTTGGGTCGCCAGGTCATTCCGCGCAATGAGATGGAATTGACCGTGCGCGAATTCTTTCAGCAGGCCTTCCCGCAAAAGGTCTACGACATCGACCCGCGTATCGACAAGGTCCTCGACGTGGTCAACTTGGCGATTGCCGATCACGACAAGAAAATCGGTGCGTTTTCGGGCGGCCAGCAGGCACGCTTGCTTTTGGCGTACGCGCTCATCCAAAATCCCGACCTGCTTCTTTTGGACGAGCCGACGAACAACCTCGACAAGGCGGGTATCGCGCACCTCACCAAGTTCTTGGTCGACTACAAGAAGACGGTCATCGTCATCTCCCACGATGCGGAGTTTTTGAATGCCTTCACGCACGGCGTCCTCTATTTGGATGTGAACACGCACAAGGTCGAGCAGTACGTCGGCGACTACCTCGACGTGGTCAAAGAGATCGCGGTTCGTATTGAAAAGGAGAACCGCAAGAACGCACTCCTCGCCAAAGAGATTCAGGAGAACAAAGACAAGGCGAACTTCTTCGCCAACAAGGGCGGTCAGATGCGTATGGTCGCCAAGCGCATGCGCGAGAAGGCCGAAGAACTCGAGGAAGAGAAGGTCGACGTGCGCCGCGAAGACAAGACCATCCGCGCCTTTACCATCCCCGCACAAGAAGGCCTCTCGGGCGACGTCATCACCATCACTAGCTGCCTCGTCATCAAAGGGCACAAGGCAGTCGAGAAGAAGGTGAAGGTCGTGCTGCGCAAAAACCAGCACCTGCTCTTGCAGGGCCCCAACGGCATCGGCAAATCAACCTTGCTCGAGTCGATTGCCAACGGTACCGCCAAGGGGACCGAGATCGCCAAGGGTGTCACCGTGGGATACTACCGCCAAGATTTCTCCAACCTCGATTTCGACAAGACCGTGTACGACGAGTTGGCTGCGGTCATCGATCGCCCGACCGAGCACGCGGTGCGCGCCGCTGCGGCCTCGTTCCTCATCGCGGGCGAGCTCATCACGACCAAAATCGGCCACCTCTCGGAGGGGCAGAAGGGGCTCGTTGCGTTCGTGCGACTCATGCTGCTGAAACCCGGCCTGCTCATCCTCGACGAGCCGACCAACCACATCAACTTCCGCCACCTGCCGGTCATTGCCAAAGCTTTGAGCGATTACGAGGGCGCCATGATCGTCGTCTCGCACGTGCCGGACTTCGTCTCGCAGATTCGCATCGACGAGGTGCTCGACCTCGACAAGTAGCCGCGCTTTTTCATCAGCTAATGTGCAGGTTTGTTTTGCTATACTCGGCACATTAGCCGTAATACGAAACCACACCATGATTGCACACACGTCGGTCGCGGTAAAAGATTACGAAAAATCCAAGGAATTGTACGCGCGAATGCTTGCGCCGCTTGGCTATTCAATCGGCATGGATGCGACCGAACACAAAGCGGTCGGCTTTAAAGATGCGAAGGCGCAGGATTTTTGGGTGAGTCAAAGCGAGTCGCCCGTGGGCACTCACGTGGCCTTCGCCGCGCAAAGTGCCGACGAGGTTGAGGCATTTTACGCCGCGGCACTCGCCGCCGGCGCCAAAGACAACGGCGAACCCGGCTATCGCACGTCGTACGCCCACGGCTACTTCGCCGCGTTTGTGCACGACCTTGATGGCAACAACATCGAGGCGGTGTGGTTTGATCCGAGCAAAAAATAGACCGCTCGACAGGGCAAGGACAAGGCGGTAGACTCGCCTCCAGGATAGTAGGAGGAGGTTCTACGTGGATACTGATCTTAAACGTGCTGAGATGCTGCTCGACGAACATGAGTCGCACCTTAAGGCCGCGCTTACGGCTGTGCGGAGTGCACGGTTTGTGTTGCAGGCTTCCAAAGGAGCGGCAGGTCTATACGAGGTCACGCTGAAGCCGCTCGCTGCCTTCGAGGGAGAGAGGGTTGTGTCACTGCGGGGTCCATCTCTTGAACAGACGATGATAGATGCACAGGACGCGTTCAAGCGTGAAAATCATTGCCATGATGTGCAGGCGCACTTTGAAGTAATGCTTGTGATCCGCGACTTTCGTGTGCCCATACCACAGGAGTACTGGGAGCACTATCGTACGTGACGGCAGCGATTATGGGCCGCTGGATTACTCCGGCGGCCCTTTTCTTTTTTTCACCCGCGAGCCTCGCGTGCTAGACTGCGTGTATGTCAGATTCAAATAAATTTGTGATACGCGTGCGTGCAGTTATTTTGCACGAAGGGAAGTTGTTGGTGGTGCGTCACGCACACGACGCCAGTTACTACGCGCTCCCGGGTGGGCACCTGGAGTGGGGCGAGGATGCCAAGCAGTGCCTCGAGCGCGAGATCGTCGAGGAGCTCGGTGTGCGCCCCACAATCGGGCGACTGCTCTACGTTAATACGTTCATCGATGCGGCGCGCGGGACGCAGCCGTTTGAATTTTTCTTCGAGGTCACCAACGGTGGCGACTATGCCGACGTGGCGAAGCTGACCGGCACGCACTCGTTCGAATTGGCCGAAGTGGCGTGGGTCGCGCCCACTGACAACGCACGAATTTTGCCACGCCCGTTCGCGGCCGATTTCAACGCTAACGCGATGGATTTGTCTCAGGTGCGCTTCCTCAAAAATCTATAGCGCGCATGCTATTTCGGTGAATTCGTGCTTCCGCGGCACAATGGTACTATGTAAAGTATTGCCCGACGTTTCGGGGCCAGGCGAGTCTTTATAGAATGCAACGATACCACCGAAAGGAATACGCGGCGTCTCTCTTTTCAATCGAACAGCTATCGGTTGACGTCGCTCGCTATACGTTCAAATTGCAGCGGCCGTTCGCGTTTTTCTCGGGCCAGTATGTGTGGGTCGAGATTATGCCGAAGAAGGGTGAGGGTCGGGTGTCGATGCGTCGCGCCTTTTCAATTTGCGATGTACCGGGCGTCGACGAGATGCACGTCTCGATCGCGACGAAGATACGCGCGGGCGACTACAAGCAGGGTCTCGCCGCACTCGCGGTAGGCGACCGTGCGGTTATCCACGGGCCCTTCGGGAGCGCGTTCGTGCCCGAGTTCGCACAGCCGAAGAGGCTCATTATGATCGCCGGGGGGCTTGGCGTGACGACGTTCCTCTCGATCGCCAAGACGGCCGCGGCGCGGCCTGCTCCCATGTTTCTGCGCTACCTCACCGATCCGTCGGGCGCGGCACCTTTCGTGAGGGAAATCGAGCGGGCCGCAACCGCATCAGCATTTTCGTACAATGCCGCGCCGGGGCCGTTTTGCTGGGATGATGTGCGGGATGCATACGAGCGCATGGGGCCGGGCGTCTCGTGGTGGGTCTCGGGGTCCCAGGCATTGGTCGACGAGGTATTTGCCGTGCTCATTCGAAACGGCGTCTCGGTTCGCGACATCGCCTTCGAGCATCGCTACCCGAGCAACCTGCGCCAGCTGACCCACGAGACCATCACCGAGCACATGCGTTTGGAAGGGATGCTCACACAAACGATTCAAAACTCCACGAACCACACCATCATCACCGACGCCAACGGGATCATCCTCTTCGCCAATCGCGCCGCCGAACGCATCACGGGGTACAGCGCCGAGGAGATGCTCGGCAACACGCCGCGCCTGTGGGGCGGCATGATGAGTCCGCGCTTCTATCGGGAGTTTTGGCAGAAGAAGTTGACCGGCGAAGCCTTCGACGGCGAGGTTGCCAACCGTCGCAAGAACGGTGAGATCTACTTCGCCATCGTCCATATCTCGCCCATCCTCGGTGATGACGGTGACGTCATCGGCTTCATCGGTACCGAGGAGGACGTCACGAAGATCCGGCACAATGAGCGGCGCATCCGTCGATTGAACGAACGCTTCACGATGGCGACTCGCTCGGCCGGCGTCGGCATCTTCGAGTACGATATCGCGACGGGGATGGTCTTCGCCGACGAGACGGTGGCGACGCTCTACGGCGCGCCGGGTGGCCCGCAGCGCATCGCCTACCACGAGTGGATGTCGTGCATCCACCCCGAGGACGTCCCGCGCGTCGCGGCAGAACTGTCGGCGGCGATCGATCGCACATGTGTGCTCAATACGTCGTTTCGCATCCCGCACACCGATGGCGAGCGGTTCGTCCGCTGCATCGCGCGGCTGGAGGAGGATGAGGGAGTGCTAACCATGTACGGTGCCGTGTGGGACGTCACGCTCGAGAAGCGGGTCGATCAGGCAAAGTCCGAGTTCGTGTCGTTCGCTTCGCACCAGCTGCGCGCTCCGCTCTCGGCCATCAGCTGGAGCGTCGAGGGGCTCCTCTCGGGTGGGCAGGGAGAACTCCTAGAGGAACAACGGTCGACCATGACCGAGCTTCACGCGATCGTGCAGCGTATGGGCTCGTTGATCGACTCGCTCCTTGATGCGTCGCGGCTCGAGCTAGGGACCTTCATCCTCGAACTCGTGCCGACCGACATCTTTGACCTCATGCAAAGCGTGCTTACCGAGCACGAGTCGGAGATTTTGCGCAAGCACATAACCCTCGCGGGCGAGTTCGATTCGTCGATACCGCGGCTTCCTGTCGATCCAAAACTCATGCGGGTGCTCTTTCAAAATTTGATATCCAATGCCGTGAAGTACTCGCACGACGATGGTGTGATTGCGATCGATGTTTCGCAGGCGAGTCGCGGTGCGTGGTTTGGTGGTCGCCGGCTCGCCGAGGATAGTGTGACCTTCTCGATTGCCGACTCGGGCATAGGCATCCCGGCATCCGAGCAGGGGAAGATCTTCAGCAAGCTCTTTCGCGCCAAGAACGCGCGCCAGATGGAATTTAACGGGACGGGGCTCGGGCTCTACATCATCAAATCGATCGTCGATCAGTCCGGCGGCCAAGTGTGGTTTCAATCGCGCGAGGCGGCCGGCACCGTGTTTTATCTAACCTACCCCAAGACGGGGATGCGCAAGCGCGCGTCGTGAGCTTCATATAAATCATACGCCGCACACGAAACAATGGGGAGACACTATGAAGGACACATTCATGGCGTGGCTGCCTGTGTCGCCCCGAGCATACTGGGTGGCGGGCTCTTTACTGTTGCTTGTCTCGCTCGTCGTGCGGGCGCTCTCATACTCGGTCCAAACCTCCGATTACATCTACTACGTAAGCAAGTGGTGCACGATGCTGAAAAGTACTCCCGGGCTCACCGCATTTTTGCATCCGTTCTCGGATTACGCGCCGCTGTATTTATACCTCCTGAAACCGCTCGCGTTCGTGCCGGTCTCGACGCTCTATTCGACCAAGACGGTGTCGGTCCTCTTTGAAATTCTTGCGGCTGCGATTGCGGTGCGGCTGTTGCGACATGCTCGACCCGAGGTGTACGAGCGGCCCGAGCGGCGCTTCGTTGCCTTCGCGCTTTTTTTGTGCGTGCCGACACTCCTCCTCAACAGTTCGCTGTGGGGTCAGGCCGACGCGCTCTATGCGGCGGGCGTTATTGCGTCGCTCTATTTTCTCATCCTTGATCGACCGCTTGCGGCAACGCTCGCATTCGCCCTTGGCATCTGTGTCAAAGTGCAGGCGGTCTTCTTTCTGCCGATCCTGGCGGGGTACCTACTGCAAAAGTCGGGCGGGTGGCGCTACCTCGCACTGGTGCCGCTCGTCTATGTGCTGCTCATCATCCCTGCGTGGATGGGCGGCGGCTCGTTCGGTGATTTGTTGTTCGTGTACCTGCGCGAATCGGGTGAGTATCCCTACCTCTCGGTCTCGGCCCAGAGCATCTTTGCCTTCGCAAACGGCGTGGCACTTACACCTGGCGCCACCTCGGTGCTCTTTTGGATGGGGATACTCGCAGCCCTCGCCGCAGCCATGCTCGTCATCGTGTACATCAAGCACGCGCCACAGGTACTTGCGCCGCGGCAGTGGGTGTTCATCAGTCTCGCCAGCGTGCTTTTGTTGCCGTACCTTTTGCCGCGCATGCACGAGCGCTATTTCTACCTGGCCGACCTGTTTGCGGTTTTGTACGCACTCCTCAGCCCTCGCGAGTGGTTCATTGCGGTCGCGGTCGTTGTGGCGTCGCTCTTGTCGTACCTGCCGTACCTCGGCAATCAAACACCACTTCTGGCACCCGTTCGCGGCGTCGATCTGCGGGTGCCGAGCTTGCTGCTCCTCGTTGTGGTTTCGTACGTCGCGTATGCGCTTTGGCAGTCGTATCGAGCGAACATATCGAAATGACGCGCGGTCCCGAGGGTGCCGCGCGTCATTTCATATACGCCAGAAAATAGTCGTTGGTCCTGCTATCACGTCTCGAGATCCTCAAGGTCCTCGTCCTCCTCTTGGCCGAGTATCACGCCTGCCTCAAGAAGGTCGTCCACCATCTGCTGATTGAACCCCGGTACGGTCTTAACCTCATCCCAACTTTCGAATGGCCCGTTCTCTTCGCGATACTCTATGAGGTCGCGTACTCGATCGGGACTCATGTGTTGAATGTTAGCCCGCACTATCTCCTCGGCACTCGCTCGATTGAGATCGATGTTTTTCACCGTCATAACTAGTCGCGTTAACTGCTAAGTCGCGCGTACGCTAGGGCTCGCACGTGGGCAGTATACGTCTCACGAACTGAATGGGCGCTGAAGTTTTGCGCGCGGCTATTTAGCGAAGGCGACCATCCACTCGAAGTCGCGCAAATCACGATGGACGAGAAACCCGGTGAGTGCGAACTGGTCCTCTTGCGAGTGCGAGGCACCGGGGTAGGTCGTGCGGCCGCTGACGTAGCCCGCACTTTTGAGTAACGAGACGAGCGCGTCACTGGTGTAGCCAAAGGGTGAGGCGAAGTGGGTGACGGGTTGCCCTAGCTCCTGCTCGAGCACGGTCTTGCTACCCACAACCTCGTGCGTGAGTTGCGCGGGTGTGAGTTTCGAGAGGTAGGGGTGGGTGTAGGTGTGGTCGCCGATGGTCATCCCCCCGTCACGCAACTCGCGTACCTGATCCCACGTCATGAAGCGCGGGTCGCGGCCGATGGGGTTGGGGTAGATGAAGAACGTCGCCGTCATGTGGTACTTCTTGAGGAGCGGGAAGGCGTACGCGTACTGACTCTCCCACCCGTCGTCGAAGGTCAGCACAATGGGTTTCGCGACCGGTGAGGTGGTGCCGACGGCGATGTCATGCACGAGTTCGTCCATCGAGATGGCGGTGTACCCGTGGTCGCTGAGGTAGGCGAGTTGCGCCTCGAGGATCTGCGGCGTCACGCTGAAGGCGATCTGCTCATTGGTGATGCCGGGGCGGTCGGGCGAGGCGGTGTGGTAGATGAGGATGGGGACGCGAATCTTCTCTTCCGTGCTGGTGGCCTCTGGTTGGGTCACCGGTATTGCGGCGGCATCGTCGAGCGCCGCATCCATCTCGGCGTCGTGGACGATCGCCTGACCTTGCGTCGTGTTGACCTGCACACTAAAAACGGCACCCAGGGTACCGAGGGAACAGACGCCGACCGCGAGGGTCAGTGCAAAATAGCGCGGCAGTCGCATATCGCCATTGTACTCGATTACGCGCCGGAGGGAATACGTGCCGCCGAAACGCGCGCCTCCATCGCGATCCGGCGTGCCTCCCCGGCAAGCAACAGGGCTTTTTTGGACGCGCCGAAGCGGTAGTTGCCCGACCTGCCGTCGCTGCGCACGGCGCGATGGCAGGGAATCAGCACCGCGATGTGGTTTTTATTGCAGGCGTTCCCCACGGCGCGCACGGCGCTCGGCCGCCCCACCCGGCGAGCCAGCTCGGCGTATGTCACGGTGCTCCCGTGGGGCACCTCCATGAGCGCCTGCCAGACCGCCAACTCAAAATCGGTCCCGCGCACGAGGAGCGAGAGCGACAAGCCGTCGCGCGCGGCATCGTTGAGGAGTGCCGCGACGAGCCTCGTTTTGGCGTCGTCTCGAACGAGTCTGGCCCGTGCCCAGACGCGCGCCAACTGACGCTCCGCTCGCCCCTCCTCGGCGGGTTCGATGAGTGCGAGGTAGCAGATGTGTGTATCGGTGACGCCCACGACGCACGTCCCGAGCGACGTCTCGTGGACGCCGAAGGCAATCGTCGTGGGGTCGTCGTCGATTTGTTGCAGAGTGTGTGCCATGTGTGCCCTCATCATACCGCTCGCCGCTGTCGCCGCCATTAACACCCGCTTGCGGCGCGTCTTTATCAAAACTTCATGCTCGGTGCTCTACGTTGTGGTGCAAGGGGAGCGCCTGCGGCGCGAACGCTCCCGACCAAGCAAGAACTATCAGATAACACGATACAACCAGTATTATGGCGGTGCAAGCGAAACGTACGACCGAACATGAGGTCATCCGAGCGTGGGTCGAGGAGCGTGGCGGCCTTCCCGCGGTCGTGGCAGGCACGCGCGACGGCGAGGAAGGCGGCGTCTTACGCGTCGACTTCGGCGATCACGAGGAAGATCTCGAGGAGGTGTCTTGGGACGAGTTCTTCAAACTATTCGAGGAGCATGATCTGGCCTTCCTGTACACCGAGCAGACGGCGACGGGTGGCGAGAGTTACTTCCACAAGTTCGTCGAGCGCGAAGACGCCGATGTCGAGGATGAGATCGACGAGCTCGACCTGGAGATGGCCGATGTCGAAACCGACGAGGACGACGCGCTCTAACGGCACTCGTTTCATATTCGCTTCAGTAGGTCGTCTCTATAGTCCTATGAGTATCGGTCGAATCGGGTCGGTGTGCACGATTATGAATAATCACTTACGAAAATGGTTTTACGAAAGATTGCGGGCGGTGCCGCGCTAGCGGCTGCTCTGTTCGGTGGAGGTGCGTTCGTGGCATTTGCCCAGACGGGCGCGACCAGCACCATGCAGGTTGCAACCTCGACCTCGGGGATGGGTGGTGTCGGGACCTATACCACGACGACGGTCCCGACTGCGCCGAACACCGGCGCTGGCGGAGATGCAGAGGCGAACGTGCTGCTCATCGGCGTGTCGGCAGTCATTGCCGTGGCGAGCGGTGTCTATATCGCACGAAAATTACGAGCGCACTAACTCTTAACCACGGGACGAACGGCTCCGAGGCATATAATCGGGGCCGTCTCTCGTCTCTTTATGTCTGATAGAACGCGAATCGTCATCGCAGCCGCGGTCGGTTCGGTTGCCGTCTTCGTCATGGCGACCACGCTGGTGCATGCGCTGTGGTACGCGCCCGACGACTCGGGTGCCACGCCTGCCGTCGTGACTGCGACCCCGGCCGTCGACTCAACCGCCGATGACTATCCGGTGCGCCTCGTCGTGCCCACCTTGGCGATCGATGCGGCCGTGCAGCGAGTCGGCATCACCAAAAAGGGGAGCATGGGTGTGCCGAGCAACTTTACCGACGTCGCGTGGTATCGCGACGGCGTGACGCCCGGCCAGTATGGGAGCGCGGTCATCGATGGGCACGTCGACAACGGCTTGGGATTAAGCGGCGTCTTCAAGCACTTGCCCGATCTTGCCGTCGGCGATTCGGTGTACGTCGTCACGGTGACGGGCAAGCGGCTCCACTTCGTGGTCGACGCGGTCAAGGTGTACTCCTACGAGGACGTGCCGGCCGACGTCTTTGCTCAGAGCGACGTGTCGCGCCTCAACCTCATTACCTGCGAGGGCAAATGGGTGCCGAAAGATCGTACCTATGACCACCGCTTGGTGGTCTTTACCTCCTTGCGCGAGTAGTGGTTCATGTTGTGCTGCGGCGCTTCTTTGATTCTTCATGAAAGGCGATTATCATTCAGGATATGCCTATGGACTCGCTAT
The DNA here is from genome assembly GCA_903884345.1 of Candidatus Adlerbacteria bacterium. Lineage (GTDB taxonomy): Bacteria > Patescibacteriota > Minisyncoccia > Phycocordibacterales > SBAW01 > GWA1-54-10. Next base: position 22,625 of record CAISEE010000056.1, read on the forward strand.
TTGATCGCCCGCCGCGCTCGGGGTTCGTGCGCGTCGGTGTGATTCTCATCATCATTATCATCCTCGCACTCGCCGCGTTTTGTGTATGGAAGTATCGCAACTCGGTCTTGCTCGCCCAATTTTTAGGTACCGATAATCATCAGGGGCAGTTGGTGAGCACTGCGACGTACTCGTGCGATGGCGGCAAAACCATCTCGGCCGCCTACTACGCCGGTGTCACCAAAGCGCCTCAGCCGCAAACGCCCGACGAGTTGCCCACGCCGACCGGCAGCGTCTCGCTCACGTTAAGCGACGGCCGCAAGATGATTCTGCCCCAGACCGTCTCGGGATCGGGTGCGCGCTACGCCAACGCGGGCGAGTCATTCATCTTTTGGAACAAGGGCGAGACCGCCTTCGTCGAGGAGGGTGCCGATCAAACGCAAACGTACACTAACTGCACCACCGGCACGGGTACGCAAGATGGGACGCAGGGTTGGAGCAGCTACGCGTCATCGACGCTGGGTTTCTCGGTCCGCTACCCGCAGAAGTACGCCGTGGCGCAGTACCTCTACACCAATCTTGGCCCCACGGTACCCGCGATCCCCGGCGTGAAATTCACCATCCCGCCGACTGAAAGCGCCGGCACCAACCTTGGTGGCGACACGTACGTGGGCGTCGAGCAGATCGCCACATCGACCTGCTCGGCCGACCTCTTTCTCGATAATCCGCAAAACATGCGCACCATAACCGACAACGGCGTGACCTACTCGGTTGCCAGCACCAGCGGCGCCGGGGCAGGGAACTTTTACGAAGAAACGGTCTACGCCATCCCCAACAGTCGCCCGTGCGTCGGTGTGCGCTACTTCGTCCACTCGACCAACATCGGCAACTACACCCCCGGCACCGTCACCCCATTCGACCACGCCGCGCTCATAATCGAGTTCGACAAAATTCGCCAATCTTTAGTATTGGGGATGTGATTATCTGGGTGTAGCCGTTGACAAATAGTCAATCAGGTGTACAATAAAGCTCGGAACGGAGGGTACAAGTAATGATGCGAATCTTGGATGTTTTGATTGGGTGCGCCATTATCCTAGCGCTGGTTGCAATTTGTGAGGCTGTCGGGCGTCTAAGCCCTGAGCAAATTGCTCAGAGGGAGGATGAGCACCGAGTGTGGTGCAACAGTAACTACCACCGGTACCCCGAATGCCCCAAGTATGGGAAATTCAGAGACCCGTGGGCATCGCACTACAGCAACGATCCGGACCATCTCGCGTGGTGCGGAGCGTTTGGAGGCGGCGACTGTCCGAACCATTAGAGGGTTCGGTGAACCGCAAAAACAAGACTGTGACTTCGTCTGGCAAAGAGCCGACCCGGAGGAACGGTCTTTTTGCTTTTCCAAACTACGGAGGACGGACCTCCGCGTGGAGTTTGGTTGTAGACAACTCGCGCGGATTCTTTTCTAAACTGCTGTCCACAGTAATTTGTGTATCTTGTGTATTGCGGACGCGAATGGCGCGGTAATATGTGTATATGCACATCACACCACTCACGTTCAAGCAAAAGTGCGTTTTAGACATTTTACGAGATTTCGAGAGGCAGGGGTTGGAGTCGCCGACGCTCAAGCAGTTGCGGCTACGGTTAGCGTGTAAGTCGCTGCGCACGGTGACGCAGTACCTCGACGTGCTGGAGCGCAAGGGCTACCTCGTTCGGCATCCGGGGATGAAGCGCAACATCGAGTTGCGCAACGTCGACGGGGCGTGGGGCACCGTGAGCATCCCGGTCGTGGCCAATGTGGGCTGCGACGACTTGAGCCTTTTTGCGCAGCAAAACTATGACGAGTTCATGGAGGTCGACAAGCAAATCGTCGAAGACGCGGGCGGCGACATTGTGGCGGTGCGTGCCATCGGCGACAGTATGAACGACGCGGGTATTAATACCGGCGACTACGTGCTCATTCGCTTCACCGAGCAGGCCGAGAACGGCGACCGCGTGGCGGCCATCGTCAACGACATGGTCACGGTCAAGCGCCTCGAGCGTCGCGATGGGATGACCATCCTTTGGCCCGAGTCCAAGGATCCAAAGTTTAAACCCATCATTTTGCGCGAGAACTTCAAAATCGCGGGCAAGGTGCTGTGCGTCATTCCTGCGCCGCAGATGGAAGTGACTGAGGTCGTGCCGCTGCAGGAGGAGTCCGAGTGGTAGGCCACGCGGCGATGCTACACTAGACCTATGGCAACCTTTACCAGGATGCGTATCATCGGTTTGTCCTTCCTGCGCGTGGCCGTGCTTCTGGCGCTGTGGCTGGCCGTGGCGTCGCTCGCGGTCTCACTCTACTTTGTTGCCGTGACCTACCGCAGCATGTACTCCTCGGTCGCGGCCGTGCCCGAGGCGCAGGTGGCACTTTTGCTGGGTGCGTCAATCAGCGCCGACGGGACGCCTTCGGTGGTGCTGAAAGAGCGCGCCGACAAGGCGATCGACCTCTATCGCGCAGGCAAGGTCAAAAAGATTCTCGTGTCGGGCGACAACGGGACGCAACAGTACGACGAGGTGTACCCGGTCGGCAAGTACCTGCGCGCGGTCGGCATCCCCGAAAGCGACATCTTCCTCGACTACGCGGGGTTCGATACCTTCAGCAGCATGTACCGGGCCAAGACGGTTTTCGACGCGCCCTCGATCATCGTGGTCTCGCAGCGATTCCACCTGCCGCGCGCGCTCTACATCGCGCACCGCCTGGGGCTTGTGGCGTACGGTATCGATGCGGGCGGCAACGAGCACTACCTCGACAACTTTCTGCGCGAGATTCCGGCCTCGGTCAAAGCGCTCTTCGACGTCTATGACGGCCGCCTGCCCAAGTACCTGGGCGCGCAGTACCCGGTCTCGGGCGATGGGAGTGACACCTGGGTCGGGCCCAAGTTGCAGGGTAACTACTTCAAAATCTGAAAATGCATGGTCTCTCGTGTGGATAGCGCTCTCCGCATGGGTGTACTATTAAGAGGTTCGGGCTTTTTAGTAGTTTCTAAATAAAAATAAGTCTATCTATGTCTTCGGCAGTAAAATGGGTCATCGCCCTGCTCGTCGTCGTGGCAGCCGTCTGGTTGTTGTGGTACAGCGGGTGGGTCAAGCTTCCCCTTGGGCAATCGACCGACCAGTCAGCGGCGATAAATCAGGCGGCCACGTCGACCGCGAATGCGACGCCGCAAGCCGCGCCGACAAACGGCATGAGCGCACAAAACGACGCCAGCGACGCGGGGCTCGCACAGGATGCGGCCGCAATCGACGCGCAGGCGCAAGGTCTCTCGAGCGACGCGTCGAACATCGATGCCAGCCTCAATGACAAGCCTGTGACGCAGGCGTACTAATCACATTGATCATGACTATGAAAACGAACTCATTGCTTCGATGGAGTATCTCGCTCGCGCTTTTCGGGGGCGCGCTCGTCCCGGCGCTCGCGTCGGCACAGACCGCTTCAACCACGACCGTCGCGCATCCCAAACTTGAGGCGCGCATGGCGGCACGCGCACTTGCCACCTCGACCGCGGCCACCAAGGCGATTGCCAATGCGCAGGCCAAAGCCGACCAAGAAATCACGCGCCGCATCGCGTCGCTCAACGACCTCAATACGCGCGTCCAGGCGATGCAGAAGGTGACCGACGCCTTCAAGCAGAGTCTCAGCACCAATGTGCAGGCGCAGATCGCGGGACTTACCGCACTTAAAGCCAAGATCGACGCCGACACCGACGTTGCGACGCTTAAGACCGACATCAAGGCGATTGCCGACTCCTACCGCGTCTACCTGCTCGTGCTCCCGCAGTCGCGCATCGCCGCGGCCGCAGACCGCGTCGTGACGATTGCGGGCATGATGACGACTTTGGGAGCCAAGCTCCAGACCCGCATCGCGGCGGCACAGGGGGCGGGCACCGATGTGACTGCGCTCACGGCGGCACTCAACGATGTGACGTCGAAGCTCACCGACGCCGTGGCACAGGCACAAAAGGCCGTCTCGACGACTGCGCCGCTCACGCCCGACAACGGCGACAAGACCAAAGCCGCAGCCAACACTGCGTCACTCAAAGCGGCGAAGGGTGATATCCAGACGGCGACGAAGGATCTTCAGGCCGCACGCAAGGACGTTCAGACCATCCTCGCGGGCCTCAAGAAGCTCCCGAAGGCCACGGGCTCCGCGACCAGCACCGCTCCGACGAGTGCGCCCGCGTCGCTTTAAGAAAAGTTTCGTTACGGTAAAAAAATTGCCCGTCCCACAGAGTACGTGGTCGGGCGATTTTTTGTCCCGAGGTCGAGATTACTCTCCTTCACTCCGGGATGACTAGTTTGTAACCGTGAACGCTTCGTACAATCGACGCGTCGGTAGTTTCAAGACGCTCTTTAAGGTTGTGCAAGCCTACGTCCATCGTGCGCGATAGCATCTCGGGGTGGATATCCGGCCATACCTTTGCCATGATTTGGTTTCGCGATGAGAAGACGTTCTGGTGATGGAAGAAGAACGCGAACAGATTGGACCTACGTACCTCGCGGGAGCCGATGAGAACTCTGTCGTCGAAGTGTACTTCGAAACTTCGCCGTCGGATGTCGATTTTGTTCCTGTCTTCCGGGGTCAGATGCAGTGACCTACGGCGTTTATGAGGAGTTGTCAGGACTCTCCACACCGGCAGTACGAGCCCGAATCGGAACAGTTCCGAGCTTACGTCATGCAAATCTACGGGATGATCCGGGTACATTTCTTTCCACAACACCTCGTCGGGCAAACTTTCTCCCCTCGCATTAAACAGAGTGATAAATAGGGTGGTCGCGGCGGGAGACAAACGCAAGGACGTGTTGTCGTAGAAAACTTCCTCCAATCCTTTGTAGATTTTGAACCTTCCTTTTGTCCAAAGATGCTCGCGCGTAGGAGGAAGCGCGAGTACAGCGCAGTTCATGTCGAGTACTCCTTCGTCCTGTGTTGTTAAAAAGCTACGTCTGAGTTGTATATACGTGACGAGACATGCATCGTCAATGAGTCCTGTGTGGATATCGAGGCGGCGACGAAGGATCGTTGGGCCGCAATGTCGACCGTGATGACTGCGGTGCACTAAATAGCAATAAATAACGTAGCAACGCCCGTCCACAAGATATGTGGGCGGGCGTTTCGTGTGGCGGTGCCGAGTAGGCGTTCAGTCCAGCAGGTGCAGTATGTACCCGTTCTTGTTTGTAATTGTGGCTACCGTGGGTTCGATGCGTTTACGCAGTCGGGTCATGTGTGTTTCCAACGTGTGCGTACGTGCGTTAGGGGAGGTGTGCGGCCACACCGCCGCCATGATCTCGTGTTTCCTCGACGGCGTATTGCCACGATCGAGGAGGTATGCGAACAGGTGCGCGAGCGCAAGCTCGGTTGGGCTGATGAGCGGCACATCGTCGCAGTGCACCTCGCCGCTCAATCGACGGATCTCGATGTTCTCCCTGTCTCCGGGGCTAAGCTGCAGCGAACGGCTGCCTAGGCAACCATCGTTCAGGCCGGCCCACGGCGGCAGCATCTTCTTGAGTCGGTGCAGTTCTGTGGCGAGGCGGTGCCTCTTTACGGGGCGACCCGGGTACGCTGCAAGCCACAGTGCCTCGTGGGGAAGGTTCTTCCCGTCGGCTTCAAACAGGATCGCAAAGAACGCAGCTTGGGTCCGTGGCATGCGCACGTATGTGCCGGCAAAATAGATTTCCACAGGCCCTTCGTAGATCTTGAATCTACCTCTCTGTACCATCTGTACCATCGGCTGGCGCAAGATTGGCGATTCAAGAACGGTGCAGTCCATGTCGATACTCCTTCATGTTGGTGTCAAAACGCGGCAGTCTGAGCTGTATATACAGGCAAATCACACGCACGTCAACGGTTCGGCACCGTTATGCCTCGACGATGATGGGTTGCTCGAGTTTGCGCTCAGGGACTTTGAGCCAGAGTGCCGCCACGCCACCCAGCGCTACCAGCACCGAGGCGACGATGAAGATCGAGACGTACGCGTCGATTTGGGCTTTCAGTTCGATGAGTGCCACGAACTCCATGTAGGCCTGCCTCGTAGCGCCGTGGTAGACGCTGTTTTGGGTGATCGAGAGGACGTTGCTTTCGGTGAAATTCTTCAGCAAGGTGCCAAAGAGTGCGATGCCGAAGGCGCCGGCGATGTTGCGGGCCAGGGCCAAGATAGACGAGGCGATGCCGATCTCTTTGGGTGGGACGGCGCCCGCGATCGCGTTGGTGCGCTGCGCCATGCCAAAGCCCAGGCCGAAGGCCATGACGAAGAGCGGGAACATGATGTCGACGGGTGACGAGCGCACGTCGAGGAAGGAAAAGAGAAAGAGCCCGAGCGCGGCGACGAAGGTCGAGGCGGCGATGACGTAGCGCGTCTGTACTTTGCCGGTCAGTGCACCGCCGATCGGTGCGGCCAAGAGCATGCCGAAGGCCATCGGCATGAAGAGGTAGCCCGACTGCGTCGCGTCGTAGCCGAGGAAGGTCTGCGCGAAGACGGGGATCAAAAAGACGCTGCCCATCATGCCCATGAAGACGACGAAATTGTTGGCGAGCGTGTTGACGAAGACGGGATTTTTGAAGAATTTGAGGTCGACGATCGGCTCTTTGTGATGCTGCTCGATGTTGTAGAAGATGGTGCCGAAGACCAAGACCGCGAGGTAGCACAGGCTGCTCTCAAGCGATGTCCAGCCCCAGGTCGAGCCTTGGTCGAGTACTAGGACGAGGGCCGAGAGTGCGCCACCGAGGATGATGGCGCCCCACCAGTCGAAGCGGCGGTTGGGGTCGTACGCAATTTTAGACTCCGACACGTATGCGAGCGCCAAGAGGAGCCCCACGATGCCGACGGGGATGTTCACCAGAAAGACCGATCGCCAACCGAAGTTATCAATCAGCGGGCCGCCGATGAGCGGGCCAAACACGGCAGCCGCCGCGAACGACGACGACCAGATGCCGAGCGCCTGTGCCCGTTCGCGCCCCTCGGCAAAGGTCACCGCGATGATGGCCATCGCGGTCGGGTAGTCGGCCGAGCCCGCAATTGCCTGAATGATGCGAAAGACGATCATGCTGTCGAGGTTCCACGCGAAGCCCGCCATGGCCGAGCCCAGGATGAAGACGCTGAAGCCGATGATGTAGACCTTCTTGCGGCCGATGGTGTCGCCGAGTTTGCCCCATACCGGCACGAAGACCGCGTTGGCGAGGATATAGGCGGTCGCGATCCACCCGGCCGCCGAGACGGTGATCGAGAAATCGTTGATGATCTTGGGCAGCGCCAGGTTGACGATGGTCTGGTCGAGTCGCCCAAGGAAGGTGCCCACGATGACCGTGAAGAGCACCATCCAGCGGAGTGGATTTTTTTCTTTGGTCGGTTGCATGGGGCGGGAGGGGAGGTTAGTTCTTGTAGACCCAGATTTTTGCGGACATGCCGTTTCGCAGTTGCGAGTCGGCGATCGTGTCGAAGCGTACTTTGACGTCGAAGCTCTGCTGCTCGCGCTTGTCAGAGATGCTGAAGACGACGTCGCCGCTCTCGGCGGTGGGTGATACTTCGTCGACGGTGCCGACGAAGGTCTTCCCCCCGAACGCATCGACGGTGAAGGCCGCGGGCTGGCCCGGCTTGATTGAAGTGAGACCCTTGTCTTCTTCGACTTCACCGACGACGCGAAGTTGCGCGGGGTCGATCATCTCGACGACGGTTTCGCCCGGGTTCACGATTTTGCCAAGGTTGTCGTTGGTCGAGATGACGAGGCCACCGTCGATTGACTTGATGAGTTCGTTGCCGACCTGTGCCACGACGGTGTTTGGAGGCACGACTTCGTTCGGCGAAACGAAGACCGAGCGAAGGACGCCGGGGACGGTGGGGCCCAAATCGACGGTGGGTGCCGAGACGTGCGCCTTCTCGATGTAGACGGTCTTTTGCGCGACCGCAAAGTACGCGGCGCCCGCGATTCCGCCACCTACGACGACCAAGAGGAAGGCCGCGGCGACGAGCACGCGTCGGTCGAACGGTTTTTGCGTAGGTTGTGTGTGTTCGGTAGGCATACTAGTTAGTTGGGTTGGTGATACTGATGGTTGCGTTGGCCGTTTGCCCTTGGGTGATGGCCGGGTCGTTGTGTGCAAACTGGAGCGTCACTTTGTAGGCAGGGATACCGTTTTGCATGGTGGGCGAGCGGTCGATGGTGACCACTGTCGCGGCGAATGTGCGAGCGCTGCCGTACGCGTCGAGCGTGACCGAGGCGCTGTTGCCCACAAGTAGTTTGGCGACGTCGATTTCGCTGACGAAGATCTCGACTTGGAGCGCGCTCTCGGGTGTGAGCGACACGCCGACGGTGTTCGGTGCGACGATCTGCCCGGTCTTGACCGCGACACTCGAGACCGTGCCCGAGAAGGGTGCCACGATGACGGCGTTGGCAATTTGCGCGTTGACCGACTCGACCTGTGCCTCTGCGGCGCGAACTTGCGCCTGCTGGGCTTCAATATCTTGCGGGGCAGCGCCCGCGAGCGTTTGATTGAGCACGTCTTGTGCCGACTCAACCGCGAGTTTAGCCGAGGCAATCTGCTGCTGCGTCCCTTGGAGCGAGAGGATGAGTGCGTTGACGCTGGTGTTCAGGCCGCCGATCGAGGCTTGGGTGGCAGTGATGCTTGCCTGCGGGAAGGCGCCGGAGGGGACGGCGCTGGCGAGTGCCACGAGCAAATCGCCCGTGTACTGTCGCGTCATGACCAGCTCGTCGATTGCGTTTTGCAGCGCGGCATCCGCGGCGTCGGGCGAGCTCTGCGCCGAGAGTGCGGCGACCTTCGTGCCCCAATCGGCCAACTTGCTGTTGAGCGTCACGCGGTCATTGGCGACGTTGATACCCGCCTGGCTGTTGCTCGTCTGAAAGAGAAGTGCCGGATTGCTGGAGTTTGGCTGCGAGAAAAGCGTGTCGGTGGTGCTGCGAACCTGGTTGAACGCGTTTTGGTACGTGTTGGTGACTACATCCGGGACGTTAGCGTAGAGGTTATTGAGCGCGAGTTGTGCCTGCGCTACCGCCGTCTTTTTGACGCTGACATCCGTGTCGCGCGGGCCCGCCTGCATCCCGTCGAGTTTGGCCTGCGCTGCGGCGAGCGATGCTTCGGCCTGCGTCTTTTGTGCCGAGAGGCTGGCGAGGTCAAGCGACGCCAAGAGTTGCCCCGCGGCGACCGATTGCCCGACCGCAACCGACACGCTGGCGACGCGACCACCGGCAGCGAAGGCCAGGTTCGGATTTTGAGCCGGGGTCACGACGCCGGTGCCGGTGACGGTAGCGGCGAGAGTCTGTTGGAGCGCCGACGCGGTGGTCGTTTTAGGGGCCTGCGAGGCGACGATGTAGTACGTCCCGCTGCCGACGCTAATGACTGCGACCGCGGCGAGCGACGAGAGCACGATGGGGTGAGCGAGTATCTCTTTTTTGAAAAATGCCTTCATGAAGATGTTTATTTTTTCGTTATAAGAATCTTATCGAGCAGGGTATTGAACTGCGCACGCTCATTCGGCGAGAGTCCCGCCAAGAGTTCATCGATGATCTTTCGGCGACGCTCCATGTTGGTGCGGAGGATCTTTTTGCCGAGCGCCGTGGGCGCCAATCGCACGATGCGGCGGTCGCTTTGGTCGTGCTCGCGGGTGAGGTACCCCGGGGCCACGAGTTCGGCGATAAGCGCCGTGGCCGAGGGCGCCGTGATGCGGTGGTACTCGGCGACCTCTTGCATGGTGGGGCTTTTGGCCTCGACCACGAAGCGCAGGGTCTCAAGCTGCCCCAAGGGGAGCGAGCCGCCAAGCTCTGCGCGGCTGCGAATGAGCTTGCCGAGCGCGAACATGCGCACGAACGTGCTGTCGTCTTTGTGTGTCATACTAATAGTTAGAGAGGCTAAGTATATACCTGCGCCGCTTCGGCGTCAACGCCTGTGTATAACGGGTAGGGCATTGGGTGTACACTAGACGGTATATGAACGAACAGCTCGATCGCATCGAAGCGAAGCTCGCAGAACTTGAAACCCGGGTCGCGCTGACCTACGCCGCGGCCGAAAAGACACGAAAGATTCTCTGGTGGACGGGCGTCATCACCGTGGCGGCAATCGCGATACCTGTGCTGCTTATTCCGCTGTTTCTCCCGGCATTTATGTCGTCGGTGAGCGGGTCCTTGCCGACCGGGGTGTAGCTATTGCGTTATAGGTAAAGATGTGGTAGGATTCGAGCGATTCGGTCCGATTCATCTTTATTTTAGGGCCGTACGATTAACCTTGAGCTTATGACGAATTCACGCACGGTCGCCGTTTTGGTCGCCTCAGTCGCGCTCGCAGCCGCGCCTTTGTTCGCGTTTGCGCAGAGCACCCCGGTCTCTCAGGTCATGATTACGACGCAGCTCGCAAGCGGCGTATCGGCGCCTGTAACGACGCCCGTCGTGACGGTCACGGCGACCCAGCCGTCGCTCTACGGCACGCCTAACGGCCAGTCGTCGACGCTCAATTTCACCTCCAATTTCGTAAACGACACGCGCACGGTCACCTTCGTGCCGGGTAGCTACGCGGTCACCGCATCGGCACCGGGCAACTACATGACGTACTCCACGGGCTGCGCCGGGTTTACACCGCTTCGCGGCACCGTCCAGAGCTGCGTCATCACGCTCACCAACACGCCGTCTGCGTCACCCACGACCTGCCCTGCGGGGATGGTCTGGTACGGCTCGAGCAACAGCTGCGGCATGCCGGTCACGACCTACTCGGGCCCCTTGGTCCAAAACCAGCTGACCTGCTCGCCGTCCTACCAGACGGTCCAGGCAGGACGCCCGGCGACCTTCTATGCTACGGGTGGCACGGGTGGGGCGGGCTACAACTGGACCACGGCTGATCGCACCTTCCTCAACGTCTCGCCGACCCTCTCGACTATTTTGCAGAACTCGGGCACGCAGACGGTCGTCGTCAGCAATGGCATCCAGACCGCCTCGTGCGTCGTCAACGTCAGCGGTATCGCCGGCACGATGACGGGCTCGGGTGTGACGCCTGCGGTCATCTCGACCTTCATCCCTAAACTTCCGAACACCGGTTTTGAGCCGCACGACGCGGCAGCGATGACCTTCGCGGTCGTCCTTCTTATCAGCGCGGGAATCATGGCCTACCCATATGTCCGCCGAATTGTCGCAACGCTCTAATACGGCCGTAGCGATACCGACCAGCACCATGCCGAAGACTTCGCAAATGGTCTTCGCGGTCGTCGGTATTTTTGCGGTGCTCTACGGTGCCTTCGATGTGACCACACGCATCGCGGGGCTCGTTCGTATGGGCGCGGATCCGGTCGAGGCGGCGCAGTCGACGGGCACCAACGCGTACTCGCTCATCCCACTCGTCGCGACGACCACACCGATTACGCCCGCGCACATCAAAATCCCCGCGATCGGGGTTGATGCCACGGTCGAGTCGGTCGCCGAGAAGACAGACGGCTCGATGGCGACGCCGAAGGTATTTTCAAACGTCGGGTGGTACTCATTGGGTAGTCGCCCGGGCGAGGCGGGGAACGCGGTCATCGCGGGGCACGTCAACAATGCGCTCACGAAGGCGGGTGTCTTCGAGCACCTCTCCGACCTCACAATGGGCGACTACATCAGCGTCTCGGATGCCTCGGGCAAAACGCTCCTCTACGTCGTTCGTGAAGTCGACACCTACCCGGCAGACCAGGCTCCGGCCTCGTCGATTTTCGCGACGGGAGGCACCAGCTCACAACTTGTTTTGATAACCTGCGATGGGACGTGGGACGCATCGGCGCACTCCTACACCAATCGTTTAGTGGTCTACGCGCGGCTCGCGGCACGCTAAATGTGCATAATCAGCAAATTGTCTTTTATGACCCATGTGCTATAATCGGGGCGTTCGAGTAAGTTCTCCATGTGCCCATTTGCGGTGTCAGGAGGGTCGCCTTACAAAGAACGGGGGTGTTACACCCGATTAATTCATTGTATACGCACACTATGGCACGCAAATTGTTCGTCGGCGGCCTTCCGTACCGCACCACGGGGGATGAGCTTCGCGACGCATTCGCAAAGGCTGGTGAAGTTGCAACAGCTTCGATCGTCACCGATCGCGAGACCGGTCGCTCACGCGGCTTTGGTTTCGTCGAGATGGCGGATGACGCTGGCGCCGACGCTGCTATTTCCATGTGGAATGGCAAGGAGTTCGGTGGCCGCATGCTCACTGTCTCTGACGCACGCCCGAAGTCTCCGCGCGAGTAATCGCACAGAGGTTCGACAAAAAATCCCTCAGCCTTCGGGTCGGGGGATTTTTTGGTATGCTGGGTGCGATGCAACCGCACAAATGGGAACTCAAGCAATTGGTGCGCGACGTGATTGCGTATCACGAAACGCACGGCCGCGACCATTTGCCATGGCGCAAAACCCGCGACCCGTACCGCATCTTGGTCTCTGAGGTGATGCTTCAGCAGACCCAAGTCGACCGCGTAATCCCCAAGTACGAGGCGTTCACCGCGGCGTTCCCCGATGCGGCAACTCTTGCTCACGCGAGCTTTCCGCAGGTCTTGGCGCTTTGGAGCGGGCTTGGATACAATCGCCGTGCCAAATATTTGCATGAGGCGGCGAAGATGATTCGCTCCGCAAAAACACTTCGCGGAGGAGAGATAAACACGACCCCAACTCCTCCGCGAAGTGTTTTTTCTCCGCTCTTGAATCTTGAATTTCTTGAGTCTCTGCCCGGCGTCGGCACCTACACCGCGCGCGCCGTCATGACCTTTGCGTACGATAGCGATGAGGTCTTCATCGAAACGAACATCCGCACAATTTTCACGCATTACCTCTTTTGCGGAGGACTGTCCTCCGCAGACTCGGCGGCGCAGCGGGTCGGGGATGCAGAGCTGCTGCCGCTTGTTGCAGACGCTCTGGCGCTCGCAAAGCAGGCCGGACTCTCGCCGCGGGAGTGGTACGGGGCGCTGATGGACTTTGGCTCGCACCTCAAACGCCAGGGTTTGCGCATCAATAACCGAAGTGCGCACTACGCCAAGCAATCCACCTTCAAAGGCTCGGCTCGCCAACTGCGCGGCATGATCTTGCGCGAACTCCTCAAATCCGCAGCAACGCCGAACGCACTCGAGAAGGCGACCGCGCGCCCGATTACAGAGGTCGAACATGAACTCGCTAAATTGGTGAAAGAAAACGTGCTCACAAAAATAGGTAAAAAGTACTCGATCGCCAACGCATAGGACGGACCTATGTAAAAAATAACCCCGCCAACGTGGGCGGGGTCGAGTTTCATCACGCTCGCGAGCGCTTCTTTTTTGGTAGCAAGCGTTTTCTTATCTGAATAGCTTTTCTTGATTTGCCATCCACCTGTACCCACGGGTCTGCGATGATATATTGGCGCCAGCCCTTACCCCGCGGCTTGCCGCGGGTTCCCTGTAGGAAAGTCTGAAAACCCTCGGTTTTCAGATATGATAGGCACATGGGCGTCACCCGAAGCAACCACTGCGTCTATGACACGCACTACCACGTC